>CAYZEJ010000042.1:0-17069 GCA_964477545.1 uncultured Anaerolineaceae bacterium
CGGCGACCTGCATATGTACGGGCCCGAGGGAGTCCAGTTCTACACGCGCGGCAAGGTGGTGACGGCGCGCTGGCCAGATCCGGGTACGAGCAAGGTCGACCTCGGCTTCCCGCGCACGCGCTGAGGGACCCACTTCCATGGAACCCCAAGCCGAGGCGGTCACTGCCGCGCTGACGCCGACCCGGCCGGTCGCGTTCATCCGTCGCGTCGCAGGCCCGATCTGGCAGTTGGTCGGGATCGCGGCGGTTCTCGAGGTGGCGGGCCGTAAGTCTGGGACGCCGCGCCGCGTGTCGCTGATCCCCGTCAAGCTCGACGGAACCACCTATCTCATGGCGTTTGGTGGGGTGACCGAGTGGGCGCGCAATCTCCGCGCTGCCGGGCGCGGCGAGCTGCGCCACAGGGGCAAGACGCAATCCTTCGCCGCGATCGAGATCGACGGCGACGAGCGGGACCGGGTCATCACTCGCTACCTACGAGGAGCCGGGCCGATCAAGAAGGACTTCTACCGACGCCCAATCTCGGCCGACCATCCGACGTTCAGAGTCGACCCGGTTACGTAGGTCGGCTTGGCTGGCAGCTTCCTCGAGGACTTCACCGTCGGCGAGGTGATCGCCTCGTCCGAGGAATACGAGATCACTCCGGAGCGACTCACCGCCTACGCGACGGAGTTCGACCCGCAGCCGATCCACCTCGATCCCGATGTTGCCGAGCGCGAGATGTTCGGCGGGATAATCGCTTCGGGCTGGCACTCACTCTCGGCCACGATGCGCCTGATGGTTCGCTCGCACCTGTTCGGCGGCGGCCCGATCGTCGGCGTCGGCATCGACCGCCTTCGCTACCTTCAGCCTGTGAGGGCTGGAGATCGACTGCGCGCTGAGGCCGAGGTCCTGGAAGTGCGGCCCTCGCGCTCGAACCCCGCCCGTGGGTACCTGGTTGTGCGGGTGACGACACGTCGCCAGGACGGCGATCCAGTGCTGACCCAGGACTGGACGCTGCTCGTGCCGCGGCGCAAGGCGACGTAGCGCCACAGCCGATCAGCTAACGGGGAATGGCCACCGTTTCGCCCGGGGGCGTGACGAACACCCTGACATCCGGCGCTTCCTGGGCGGCGTAGCGCGCGAAATCGAGCGGCGGCTGTTGAAGCCTGTGGGGCATGACCCGCCCCATGCCCATCGGCCAGAGCGTGCCCCAGTGGATGGGCACGACCGCACGCGGCTTGAGAACCGTGAGGGCGTGTGCGGCACGGCGCGGATCCATGTGCCCCGGGCCGAGTCGCGGCCCCCAGCCCCACACCGGCAGCAGCGCCAGGTCGATCCCCGTCAGGTCGGCCATCGCGTCGAATACGTCCGTGTCGCCCGCGAAGTAGACGCGCTCGTCGCCCTCTTCGAGGACGTAGCCGACTGCCTCGGCATTGGGTCCAAACGGCGGCCGAAAGCCCGAGTGGGCGGCCGGCGTTGCGGTCACCCGCACTCCGGCAACATCGACCGATTGGCCGGTCGGCAGCTCGATCACGTTGGCGAAGCCCGATCTTCCCATCAGGCGTCCGGCGCCACGCGGGACGAGGAGCGGCGTATCGACGCCGAGCAGGCGCAGCGACGGAATGTCCAGGTGGTCGAGATGGAGGTGGCTGATCACCACGGCATCGACGCGCTCATATAGCTCGCGCGGCAGCGGCGACACGGCTCGGCGCAGGATCGTGATCCGGTCGAACAACACCGGGTCGGTCAGGATGCGCGCGCCGCCCATCTCGACCAGGACGGTCGAATGGCCCAGGAAGGTCGCGTTCGCCTTGATCACGCCGTCGTCACCGGCGTTCGTGAGCGGCCGCGGCGAGTCCAAGCGGGCCTGCATCGCCTGGTCGATTTGGGCTTGGCTGTTTCGGCGGCCTTGGGAGCGTCTGCCTGGCCGAGCCAGCGCAGAAGCTGGTCGTGCACAGCCGGCGCACCCACGAGGGGCTCAGCTTCCAGCTCCCAGTCGGACGGATGGAGGATCATCGGCTCGTTCTGGGCGCCGCCCATGCCGCCGTGCGAGCCGATCAGTTCCTCGAACGCGGCGACCTGCCCGGTGCTGGGGTCGAGCATGCTGATCAGCACGAGGTCGCCGCAGTTGGACATGGTGTCGAGTGCCTTCAGCCCATCTGCCGCGTACGGCCCGAACGGCTCGAGCGGGTCCTCGCCCTCGACCTCCTTGCCGTTGAGATAGCGGACGCCTGACGCACCGAGCGCAAGCGGGCCATGCGCAGACGACCGAACCATCAGCACCCCAACGCCGGGGTGGTGGGCCAGTGCGTCGACCATTTCCGGGTACCTCTCATTGAGCGTCTCGAGCTCGGCACGGCCCTCGATTTCCGGGAAGTAGACCAGCGCCAGGTTGCCCGATGGGCACACCACCAGTTCCGGCCCATCCGGGTCCCGCGCGTCTGGCCGAACCGCCGCGGCAATATCGGCGGCCCGGGTTGCGCCGGTTGCACGTCTCATCACTCGCGAACGGAGAGCCCGCCGCGCGACCGTTGCCGCGCCGCGAGCTCGGGTCAGCTCGGAGGCGAAGCTGTTCAGGACGCGCCACTCTTCGACCTGGCCAACCGCGGTGGAGACCGAGTCAGCACCGCCCATCAACTGGCGGATCACATCCTCGATCGTGCGGTCGAAGCGCTGCTTGAATGTTGCGCCCAGGGTCTGGCCGTGGTCGGACAGGACCACGAATCGGTATGGGCGCGGCGCGTCTTCCGCTGCGCGGATGAGGCTGCCCAGCACCCGGTCGACCCCGTCGAGCGCATCGAGCGCCTCCGCGCGCTGGGGTCCGCTGTGATGGGCGATCTCATCGTAGTCGGTGTAGGTGACGTAGATGATCGAGGTGCCGCGCAGCATCTCCTCGATCACAAGGCTGGTGGAAAGCGGTCGCAGGACGACGTTGGTGAGCGCCCGAAGGAACGGGTACGGAAAGGTGCGCGCCATACGCGGCTCGATGCCGGCCAGTCTTGCGCGACGGGCTTGGAAGACCTCCTTGCCCACCTCCGCCAGGCCCAGCACGATGGCGTGGACGAAGCCGTACGGGCTCAGGAAGTAGGAGAAATAGGAACGGCTGCGGCCCAGGCCCTGGCCGGGATCGCGCACGGTCGCGAGCGTCAGGTACGAGCGCTCCGCGCCGCCGGAGACGAGGTTGCCGATGCTCGCCCCGTCCTTGGCCAGCAGGCCGGGGCCTTCCTTGGCCAGCCGTTGCTCCAGTTGCTCCGCATCCGCGGCGTGGTTGGACACGAACAGCCGCTTCTCGTCCTTGATCCACCAGCGAAAAGCGGGGATGTCGTCGTTGCGGCCGTACATGATCCCGGCCTGGCTGGCGCTCGTCTGCGAGGGCAGCAGCGCGATCCACGGGGCGAGCCGCATGCGACCCTTGCCGAGCCAGCGGGAGATGACGGGTACGCGTCCGGCATTCAGTTGCTGGGTGAGCACCGAGTGGGCGAGGCCGTCAATCTGCACGATGACCAGGCCAGGTTTCCTGGTGTGTTTCGCATCCGGGCGGCGCTTCAAGAGACGACGTACGAGCATCGAGTAGTAGGAGTCGTCCGAGTCGAGCGAGACGACCCACGAGATCACCGAGCTGAGGATCGAGAACACGACCGCGGCGAAGGCAGCGTCGCCGAGCTCGGCCAGATGGACGCCGGGCACGACCGCTTCCAGCGCCAGGAACACGGCGACCTGGAACACGAGAGATCCGACCAATAGCAGCACCAGCGAGAACGGCGCCACCAGCGCCAGCAGGATGGGCCGAACGAGTGCGCTAAGCGCACCGATGACGATCACGGCGAGGCCTAGCGCGAGAGGGGTCTCGATCTGCACGCCGGGCAGGATTGCCGCGGTGGCGCCGAGGGACACGAACGCGACCACGAAACTGACGGCGGCGCGCCAGAGCAACTGCCGGCGACCGCGCCGCCAGTTCCAGATCAGCTCGACCTGGGCACGATAAAAGTCAACCAGCCTGTGAATCGCGCTCACGCTCCGGAGTGTAGGTGCGCCAACGCCGCGCCCACCCCTCGCGGCCCGTCTCCGGCGTCTCGTAAGGCAGTCGATATCGCCCACATCATTAGCGGTGCAGGAGCCGAGGTCATAGCGCTGCCGCCAGCCCCGCAGTCGCGGGCCTAGGGCTGGCCTTATCGCCCACATCGATACAGGAAGGTGGTCGTGCCGATAGCGCGGCGCCGGCGCACGCGACGGGCGCCGCAAACGAGGGTGAACTGGGCGCTAAGCCTTCGGTAAGTGCTCGACGTAATGATGCGGGCGATATGGGAACGCGTAGGCGGACGACGGCGGCACTCCAGGCAGCCCGGACGCTTCAGCCAGTCCTCACGCGTGAGGGACAGAAGATCCGTCGCGCTCGGAAGAGGCGCCATTGGACACAGGCGCTGCTGGGGGCCAAGGTGGGGCTCGCGCAGGCCACGGTCAGCGACCTCGAACGCGGCATGGGCGGGACCCTGTCTCTCGAGCTCTGGCAGCAGGTGGCGATCGCGCTGGGGCTACCGCTCGACCTGACGCTGGGGCGGGATGCGCTCGAGGAGCCCGTCGACGCCGGGCACCTCGCTGTGCAGGAGCTCGTGCTCCGACTCGGTCGGCTCGCTGGCTACCGACGGACCTACGAGCTGCCGACCAAGCCGAGCGACCCGTCCCTATCCACCGACGTGGGCCTGATCGATGACGCCACCCGGCGCCTGCTCCAGGTCGAGTGCGTGAACGTGTTCGCCAACATCAACGCGGCGATCAGGTCGTCGGATCGGAAATGGGCCGAGGCTGAAGCCACGGCGATCTCCATCGGGCACGGCGAGCCCTACACGGTCCACCAGGTCTGGATCGTCCGCGCCACAAAGCGCAACCGCGCTCTGCTCACACGCTACCCGGAGCTATTCGCGACGCGCTTCAGCGGCTCATCCAAACAATGGGTCGCAACGCTCACCAGCGCAGCAAAACCACCCGACGAACTCGGCCTCGTCTGGTGCGACGTGCGCGCGAGCCGAATCTTCGAGTGGCGGCCCCGCCCGCCGGCCTAGCCCTCCGTCGGGCGCTTGAAATACCAGGTCGTCTGGAGCTGGGTTGGTGCCAGGGCACCCGGCTGCAGCCGCGTTTCGACCGCGGCGAGCTCCCACCCTCGGTCGCCCATCAGGCCCGCCATGTAGGGCAGGTTCACCCGGTTCTTGTCGAGCGAGAGCACCCACTCGGTCGACTGCTGGACGAACAACATCGGGCCCAGCACCCCCGCGAAATCGGGGATGAGCCCGGGACCCTGTGCGTGGCTGAAGAACACGCTCATCTGCGGCTCATCGCGGAGCCACGCATACTGCCAGCGAGTCATCGATCGTTCCTCCTACGAGTTCCCATCCACAGTTTGCTGCGTGCGGCGCGCCGCCCACTCCTCGCGTGTGTTCAGCCGCGGAAACGGCTCCTCCGGTATCGGCAGCCCGAGCGCGGCGCATAGGGGCTCCCACCCATCCGCAGCGCGCCACTCCACGACCCGCTCAGCCGGCAGGCCGGCCAGGACTGCCGCATTGTGGCGCTCGTAGGCCTCCGTGGCCGCGGCGGCCACGATACTCGGGTCGGCATCGTCCCACTTCGGAGTCAGCTGGTAGGTGAACAGCTCGCGCAGCATCTGCTGCCAGTCGACCCTTTCGACAGGCTGCTCGCTTCGTGTCGAGTTGAGGATCGTTGCGCTGACGCTGGCCCACCAGGTCTCCGCGTCCGAACGCAGCGAAAGCACGACGATCGCCGACGGATACGTCTCGGCCAGCTCCCGCCAGAACGCGGACGCCGGCCAGTCGACGGCTGCCGCGTAGTCGCCGAGCATGCTTTCCCAATCCACGGTCTCACCGTGCAGCGCGGCACGCCAGGTCGGTACATGCTCCAGGTGCTCGAAGACCTCGTGCATGTGATAGCAGCGACCGCCGAGCAGCCGCTCCAGCGCGGCCTGAAGCGACTTCGTCCCGGTGCGCGGCAGGCCCGCGCCCACGACCTTCATCCAGCGGCTGGGGCTCGGAAGACCCGCTCGGCGTTGCGGAACATGATCCGCTCCTGCGTCTCTTGCGGCAGGTCGCGCTGGGCGTCCATGAAATTGACCGCCTCACTCATCGGCTGGTAGGGGTAGTCGGTTGCGAACATGATCCTCTCGTCGCCGAGCTCCGCCAGCGACAGGTCGAGTGCGGAGCGCTGGTAGACACCGCTGATCGTGATCGTGAAGTTGCGCTTGAAGTACTCGCTCGCTTTGAGCTCGAGCTGGGGCGCGGTGCGGCCCTGGTGCCTGCCGTTCCAGTAGTCGATCCGGTAAAGCCAGAAGGGGATGCCCTCGCCCATGTGACCCAGAACGAGCTGCAGCCGAGGAAAGCGGTCTAGGACGCCGCTGACGATCAAGCGGAACGCATGCGTGGCGGTTTCGACCGCGTAGCCCCACGCCGCCCGCGACAGGTGGTACACGGCGAACGGCCCACCGACAGCGTCGGGCAGCGTTCTCGGGTGGATGTAAATCGGCACGCCCAGCGCCTCGGCCGCCTCGAGATGACCCCAGAACTGCGGCTCGTCGAGGTAGTGCCCAGCGGTGTGCGAGTTGAGGATGAAGCCATTGAGCCCGAGCTCGTTGATCGCCCGCTCCATCTCCGCGATGCCGCGCTTCTCGGAATGGGGCGCAAAGACTGCCAGGCCCCCGAAGCGGTCCGGGTATGCACGCACCTGCTCGGCGAGCCGGTCGTTTGCGAGCTCCGCGATGTCGCTCGCCGTCTCCGGGTCGAAGAGCTGTACTCCGGGCGAGCACAACGACAGGATCGCGTAGTCGATGCCCGCTTCGTCCATCTTGGCGATGCGGCCTTCGCCCAGCTCGAGCAGGTTGTCGATCAGGCGCTGGCCGTGGTAGCTCATGCCGCTGCTGCGGACGAGCTCCAGGTCCTGCGACGCCCAGACGCTGCGCGCCATCCCGCGCCAGGCGTCGAGCAGCTCGGGGATGGCGAAGGTCTCTTCCGTGCCGACTCTGTGGATGTCACGGCGGGGCGACCCGACTACAGGCTCGCTCATCAAACCTCTCCTTCCATCCGCCGTGCCACTTCGTCCTCGGCCACGTATGAGATCCAGCGCCAATCAGTGTCTGCGCCGCGCTCGCGCCCAACGGCGACACCAGTGTCGGCGCCCATGGAACGCCTGTAGGGCCGCGTGAAGAACTCCTCGTCCTCCGGGTCGATGCGCGGTGCGTCCACGCCCGCGACGCGCAGCTGCCAGGTGAAGAACGCCAGCCGCTCCAGGTGCAGGGCGCGCAGCACGGCCTCGGGAACGTCGCGACCCACGGTCATGATGCCGTGACCCAGCATCAGGCACACGTCGCTGCCGCCCAGGGCCTCGATCAGCGCATGGGCGCTGTCGACGTCATCGACGAGGCGCGATCGCGGGTATGTGGGGACGCCCTTCAACGCGACCCGCAGGCCACCGCTGCTGTAGGCGCCGTATACCGGCTCGAGCGGGATGCCGGCGACGGAGCACAGGACGCTGTAGGTCGGATGCGCGTGCACAACCGCGTTGACACCCTCACGCAGCCGGTAGGCCTCGCCGTGGATGGGGAGCTCAAGGGGGAGCTCGTAATCGGTGCTGTCGTGGCCCTCGCCGCCAAAGCCGGCCTCGCGGATGGCGTCGACCGTCGTGAAGATCACGCCGCGCTCGCCGGCCGAGCGGCCGCGAATGAACATTCGATCTGTGCCGGGTATCCGGGCGCTGACGTGACCGGCGATCTCGTGGGCCAGCCCTTGGCGCGCAAGGATTCGACAGCCCACGGCAACCTGCTCGCGCAACTCGGCGTGCTCGTCTGTGCTCATCGTCCGGTCGATCCCTCCTGCAAGTTCCGTCTGCGCCGCCTCTGGCTCTTGAAAAGCGACCATCCGATCCACGCCAGCAGAAGGCCCACGAGCCCGAGTGCGAGTGGTCGCTCGAAGATGAAGCCGGGCCCATAGATCTGGAGCGACAGCACCAGGTAGTGCTCCAGGATGGGGCCCAGGACAAAGCCGATCAGGAAAGTGACGATGCCGAAGCCGTATTTCTTCAGGAAATAGCCGAGCAGTCCGGCCGCGCCTGCCACGAGGATATCGCCGACATGCCGCGTGGTCGCGTAAGCGGCAAAGAAAGAGATGGCGAGGATCGCCGGCGCCAGGAGTGACGCGCGCAGGTACGCCAGGCGCGCGAGATAGCGCGCCAGCGCGAGCACCATCCCGGTCGCCAGCAGGTTTCCGAGGACCAGGACGAACACGATCATCCAGACGATGTCCATGTTGTTCTGAAGCATTCGCGGTCCGGGCTGGATACCCATGACGATCAGCGCGCCGAGCAGGATGGCGGTGGTCGAGTTGCCCGGGATCCCGAACGTCAGCATTGGCACGAGGTCACCGCCGGACGTCGAGTTCGTGGCGGCGTCGGGACCGATCACGCCGCGAACGTTCCCCTGCCCGAAAGGCGGCAGATCTCGTGCGCGCTTGACCACGCGCGACATTCGGGCGACGGCGGTGTACGCCATGAACTGGCCCGCCGCCCCGCCGACACCGGGCAGGATCCCGACGATCAGGCCGACCCATGACCCCAGCCACGTCGCATCCCAATGTCGGAAGACGTCCTTGACGCCTTCGAGCGTGCCCGCCTGTGACGGCTCGATGGCGTCCTCTTTGCGCACGAGCGCGCCTCCGCCGGGCATCCGCGCGCGCTTGAGCATGTTGATCGCCTCGGTGATCGCAAAGAGACCCACGAGCACGGGTACGAGTTGCAGTCCGTCCCACAGGTACAGCTGGCCCCCCGTGTAGCGCTGGGTGGCTGTTGTCGGATCGAGCCCGACGAACGACAGAGCCAGGCCCAGCGCGGCCGAGGCGAGCCCTTTGATCATCTGCTCTTCGCGCACGAGCGCCAGGGTGAACAGAGCGAAGACCGTGATGACGAAGAACTCGACAGGGCCGAACTCGATGATGAACGGCCGGGCGATTGGTATGACCACAGCGAGCAGCGCCGCGCCGATGATGCCGCCCACGGCGCTTGCCGTCATCGCCGCTCCGAGGGCCCTGCCCGCCATGCCGCGTTTGGCCATTGGGTGGCCGTCGATCACCATCGCCGCCGCGGTCGCCGAGCCCGGCACGCCGAACAGGATGGAAGTGACCGAGTTGCCGGTGCCGTCGGTCGCGCTCGCGGCGACCAGCACGGCGATCGCAATGATGGGGTCAAGCCCGAACACGAACGGGATGAGCACGGCGAGGATAAACGCGCCGCCAAGTCCGGGGGTGATCGCGATGACCTGCGTGAACGCGACCGCTGCGACTATGGCAATCAAGACGATCGGGTCGAGGATGTGCCCCAACCCGGCGAGCATGTCCTCCACTAGGCGATGCCGAGCAGCTCGGGAATCAAGCCGGGGAAAAACGCGATGCGCAGAATCACCCCAAACGCCACGTGGAGCGTGACCATCACCAGCGCGGTCGTCAGCAACGTCATTCGCCAGCTCTCGCGCCCGTAGACACGCAGGAGCCCGACCATCGCGATGGTCACCCCGACCAGAAACCCGAGGAGCAGGAGGAGCCCCACGGAGGCGAAAGCCCACGCCAGGGCAGACCGCTCATGCACAGCGGACTCAGGGTCGCTGTCCGGAAGGATCGTCCCGATTGTGGATGGCGACGTGGCCGCCGCGATGGCTCGCGCCGCGGCCGCTTCGGCCGCGGCGGGGTCATCGACCGGCCCGGGTGCGTCGCTCGCCTCCGACTGCGGCGAGGTGGCGTCGTTGGGCTCGTCACCGCGCCAGTAGCGCACGGTCTCGGCGATGAGCAGCCAGGACAGAAGTGCTGTCGCGGCTCCCCCGACGAGCACCGGGGCCAGGTTGGCCGGGAAACGGAACCCGAGGCCGCCGACCAGGACGACGAGGGCAACTAGCCACAGCAGCGCCGTGAAAACAAGCGAGCCAATTGCCGGACGGCGTCGACGGGCGGCCCTCATCGAGGTGCTCCCGTGGACAGGTTCAAGTCGAAAGAAGGTCGCGACCGGACGAGGCCATTCGGCGCCCGCCCGGTCGCGTCAACAAACGGCTACCAGTGAACTGAGGTTACTGGCTGACGGCGTCGCGCATCATCTGGACGTAGGCGTCCGGCGCGTTGAGCGCGTCGAGCACAGCTGTCCGGATCGTTTCACCGTCGCGCGGGCTCCAGGCGATGCCGCGCTCCTGCTGCTCGGCGACCAGCGCTTCGTCGCTCGCCGCTTCGAAGACCAGGTCCTGGAGCGCGGACAGCGTCGCCTCATCCATGCCCGGAGGCCCGATGAGGATGATGCCCAGCTGCGAGATGGTGGTGTGGACATCGAGCAGAGCGCGTTGCTCGTCGGTCAGGTCGAACTCGCCGATCGCCGGAACATCGGGCAGCCTGTCGCTGCGCTCGTCGGCCAGGACCACGAGCCCGCGGATGTCGCCTGCCTCGATAGCCGGCAGCTCGCCGCCGAGCAACTGGAAGACGACGTCGACCTCACCGGCGATCAGGGCCAGCTGAGCCTCGGCGCCGCTCTCGAAGCCAGTCACCAGGTTCGTCTCGACCTGGTCGCCGAAGACCTCCTGGAACAGCACGGCGTCGTTATACCCGGCGCCGGAAGTACCCGTCACGCCGATGACGACCTCTTCCTCGGAAGCGAGCACGTCCTCCAGCGTCTGGAACGGGCCGTCGGCGGCCACCTCCATGAGGCGCGGTTCGGACGTCAGGCCGACCAGGTAGCTGAGCTCGGCGAGCTCGAATTGGAGTTCCTCGCCGGCCGTCTCGGTCATTACCGTGACGGTGTTGCCGGGGCCGTTGAAGGTGCCGATCGTAGTGCCGTCCGGCGTCGACTGCGACACGTGGTTGAGCGCGATGAGATTGCCGGCGCCGGGCATGTTCTCGATCACCACAGTGCCGCCGGTTACCTCCTCGAGGTATGGCTGGAGCGAGCGCGCCGCGTCGTCGTAGCTGCCGCCCGGGTCGTACCCGACGACGAGCCGGATGGTCTTGCCGGCGAATGAAGCGTCCGTGGCACCCGCCGTCTGGGCCGGCGATGCATTCGCGGCCGTCTGGCCAGGCGTTGGTCCGCTGGCGGTCTGAGTGGGGTTCGCTGGGGCGCCGGTCTGGGCGCAGGCCGCCGCGAGCACCGCGGCAGACACCACGGCCAGTCGTCTCACCAGAGCACGTCGAAACACGTTAGTGGAGCGCACCATCCTCCTCCCGGGCTGTGTCGGCGCGGTTTGCCAGCCGCCCGCAGCAGCGCCTGAATGCGGTTATCCGCAAATGCAACGTCTGTTGCATCCGGATATGTTGGCAGCAACGAATGCTCGATGTCAACGAGCACGGACGAAAAATTGCGCCGCGTTCGCGGGTTAGGTCAGGTATTCGCGCGCGGTCTTCCGACGAAGGAAACGCCCCCACCCGCGCTCCCCCTTCCACTCGCCGTTTTCGACGATCACGCGTCCGCGCGAAAGCACGACGTCGGACCCACCCACCACCGACCGCCCCTCGTAGATCGAGTAGTCAACGTTCATGTGGTGCGTCTTGGAAGAAATCTTGTGCTTGCGCGCCGGGTCGTAGACCACCAGGTCCGCGTCGGCCCCGGCGGCCACGACGCCCTTAACCCCCGCCAGCCCGAACATCCGCGCGGGTGCCGCCGACACGATCTCTACCCAGCGCTCGCGCGTAAGCCGTCCGGAAACAACCCCGCCGTCGTGCATCAGGTCGACCCGATCCTCGACTCCGGGCAGTCCGTTGGGCACCTTGCGGAAGTCCCCCTGGCCGAGCTGCTTCTGGTCGTGGAAGTCGAACGGGCAATGGTCGGTCGAAATCACCTGAAGGTCGTCCTTTACCAACCCCTGCCAGAGCGACTCCTGGTGGTCGGCCGGCCGCAAGGGCGGCGAGCACACGAACTTTGCGCCGTTGAAGCCTCCGCCCATGTCCTCCAGGGAGAGGAACAGGTACTGCGGGCAGGTCTCGGCGTAGGCCGCCGTCCCGCGGTCTCGCGCAGCGCGCACCTCAGCAAGAGCGTCGCGCGCCGACAGGTGGACGATGTAGACCGGCACGCCCGCGGCCTCGGCCAGGCGGATGACGCGGTTAGTGGCCTCGCCCTCGAAGATCGGGTAGCGGGCGACACCGTGGTAGTAGGGATCGGTCTTTCCCTCGGCCACGAGCTGGGCCGCCACGACATCGATCGCCATCCCGTTTTCGGCGTGCATCAGGATCGTCCCGCCATTCTTGGCCGTCTGCTGCATCGCCTGGAAGATCGCCCCATCGTCGGAGTAGAAGACGCCCGGGTACGCGGTGAAGAGCTTGAAGTCGGTCACCCCTTCGGCGACCAGCGTGTCCATCTCGGCCAGGGTCGACTCGTTTACGTCCGACATGATCATGTGGAAGCCGTAGTCCGTGGTCGCGTTGCCCTCGGCCTTGGCATGCCACGCGTCCAGCCCCTCGCGCAGCGATTTGCCCTTCGACTGGACCGCGAAATCGATGATCGTCGTCGTCCCGCCGAACGCGGCCGCGCGCGTGCCCGTTTCGAACGTGTCCTTGGCGAACGTGCCGCCGAACGGCAGCTCCATGTGCGTGTGGACGTCGATCGCGCCCGGGATGACCAGCTTCCCCGAAGCGTCGATCGTTCGCTCCACACCTGCTGCCAGGCCCGTGCCCGCCAGCCCGCGCCCGACCGCCGTGATCGTCTCGCCATCGACGAGCACGTCAGCCTCGGTTGAGCCGTCGGCGTTCACGACCGTGCCGCCAGTGATCAGGGTGCGCATCCAGTCCCTCCTCGTAGCCTCGGCCGAATGGTAAGGGAGCAGGTCACGTGGTGCTCCCCTAGGCCTCGGCGTCCCGCCTGTTCGATGCCCATAATGATTGTGCTTGTCGAGAGGCATAAATCGAGCGTATAGTGGTCACAATGATTATGCCCACCGATGCCCAAAATATATATCTTGACTTTCGCTTGGACGCTGATACCGAAGCCAGTCTGGAGGCCTGGGATCGAGCGGTCGCCGACGACGCCGCCGCACCGCCGATCCGCTGGCACCTGCGCGTGGATCGCTTCATTCGGCACGCGGCCATCGGGGCTTCAAATCGGATTGAGGGAAATCCGCTGACCCTGAGTGAGGCGGATGCGGTCCTCGAAGGCGATCAGGTTGCCGGGCCAGAGGTGTTTCGCAGCGAGATCGTGAACTACGGTCGCGCTCTCGACTTCGGCACGACGCTCGCCCAGGACCCTGGCTTCGGATGGTCCGAGGCGGTAATCCGAACCGTCAACGCGCACGTAATGCGCGACCTTCCCGACGATCCGCACGGGGCTTACCGTACCGAGGCCGTCGGGGTAGGCAGCGTCTACACGGCCCCGGATGCTCCAGTCGTGCCCGGCCTGATGCACCGTTTCGTTGGCTGGCTCACCGAATCTGGTGGCCTGCACGTTTTGGTCCGCGTCGCCCTGTTGCATCTCAATCTCGTGGCGATCCACCCATGGATGAACGGCAACGGCCGAACCGCCCGGATCCTGAGCTCGATGGAACTCGTTCGCCACGTCAGGGCGCCCGAGCTCGTCAGCATCGAGGCCGTCCTCGCGGAGCGCCAGGACGAGTACTTCCGCATGATCCGCGAGGCGCTGGGTCCTGGCTTCGCGCCGGAACGCCATTCGGTTTCCGAATGGGTGCGTTGGTACGTGGGCCTGCTTACCGACCGGATCGAAGAGGGTCGCCGCTTGCGGGAAGCGCTGACCTACGACGTAGGCATCATCGTTAGCGCACTAACGCGCCGGAACGAGCCACTCCAATGGGGGCCGATCATCCAGATGGCCGCGTTCGACCGTGCCGTCACGACGCGCGACGTCTCGAGCGTGACCACCGCGTCGGCGGACGTAGCGCGCAACATGCTCCGCCGGATGGCGAATGCTGGCTGGCTCCACCCGCGCGGTCGTACGCGCGGAATGCATTTTGTCGGCACCGAGCGCATTCGAAGTCTCGGACTGCGTTCGCCCCAAGTCGTCCAGGCGTTTGTTCGAGCACAGACGCTGGGGCTCTGAAACGCAACCAGGACGCCCGTTAGCTACGCGGCGGGCACGGTGGCGGAGCCGGAGTATATGTTGGCCCGATTCGGCGCCCGAACTAGTCGGTAAAGGCCGGGGGTATGACTAGCGGAGTCTGAGTGGGCACCTCAGTCGGCGGCGGCTCGACTGACGGCTGCGGTGTCGGATTGCATCCCGGCGGGTTGCCGGTTTCGTCGCAGTCCGGAGCCTCAAGATTGATGGTCTTCTGAATCGTGTCTTGATCGCCGTCTGCGTCTGTCACGGTTAGCGTCACCGTCTTGTTGCCGTAAGACCCGAAGTCAAATGAGCCCGGGTTCTCCAGGTCCGATGAACCTTGATCGTGGAAGTTCCATTGCCATGAAACCGCTCGGACGCTGTTGTTGTTGAACTGAGCGGACGTCGAAGACCCCTGCTGACTTCCGTTGAATTTCGCCTGCGGCTGTGTGTCAGTCGTGGCGGTGGCCGTCGGGGTCGAATCCGGCGCGGCCGTGGGGGTTTTCGTCGGCTTCGGTGTGCGAGTCGGGCCTGGCGTCACGGCTCCCGGGCTCGACGGCGGCAGCGTGAACTCGACGACCGGCGTCGGCGACAGAAGATCCGTGAACAGTGGCGACGGCGAGGGGAACCACGGCGTGCCCTCTGGGGTCGGCACGGGCGTGGCCGTCTGCTGTTCGAAGATATCGAGTCGGCTGGCACTGGGGTCGGGCAGGAAAGCGATGCCAGCATCGGTGGCCGCGGGTCCCTTGGGCCCCAGGAACACAGCTAGCGTGCCGCCGGCAAAGATCAGGCCAGCCAGAAGCAGCACGCCGACGACGAGGAGCCCTGGTCCCCGACTGCCGACACGCGCCGTTTCGCGTGTCCGCTGATATATGACACCGGACCGTGCCCGCTCGAGTCCCGGCCGACGCTCGCGGCATCGGTTGCATAGAGATGTGCCCGACGGGTTAGGCCGGCCGCAGTTGAGGCAGATCACCTGTCCCCCTATGGCTGGGCCCTCGGCAGATGCTGGTCAGCCGAGTCCCGAAGTATAGGCCCGACCTGTCATCGCCCCGATTCCGCCGAAGTACTTGGCCCGCCAACCTTTAGGCCCTACGGCGCCGGGAAGATCTCCACGCCGATCCTGATGAACGCCCCTTCCGGGATGCCCGCAGTGGCGCAATCCTCGATCTCGGGAGTCTCAGGATTTGCATCGCAGACGAAGAAGTCACCGAGGGTCCGGCCTTCGCGAATCCGGATTTCATCCGGAGACCAGAGGGTCAGATAGGCGGGCTCGCAAGCTCCAGGCTGGCAGTTGGCTTCGGCCAGGATGCGGTCGCCGGTGAACAGCCGGACGGGGCCGTAGTTGGGTCCGGGTTCGATCGAGACACCGGTCAGGCACCAGACCTTGTTGGCGGGGACGGTGCGCGCGGTTCGCTCGCTGCTGAGCGTAATGACCCGTTGGGGAGTGCCAGTCGCCAGATCGCAGTTCGCCGGCGTCGGCTCCGGGGTTGGTTTCGGAGTTTTAGTCGGAGTTGGGGTGGGGGTCGGGGTTGTCACCAGGGTGGGCGTCGGAATCGGGGTGACGACCGGCGTATCAAGTGGGGAAGGGCTCGACAGGAAGAAGGAGGGCAGCAGTGTCGGAGTGGGCGGCACCGTGGGAGTGGGCGTCGGCTGGACGAAGATGTCCAGGCTCGACGTGGGGGTCGCGTCGGCGACGCGAGGAGGGGTGGGCGAGGCAGCTGGGGGGGACGACACGAACAGGGCCACTGCCCCGATCGCAAAGAGCAGGCCCGCGAGGAGCACGGCACCGAAAGCGAGCAGCCCCTGGCCTCCGCCGCCATGCGGCTCGGTCTGCTCGGCCCTCCGGTAGGCGACGCCGGCACCGCGCGCGGCGGCGGTGGGGAGCCGGAAGCCGCATTTGGAGCAGTAGGCGTTGTCGGTTGGGTTGCGGGTTCCGCAGTTTGGGCAGGTGACCAAGTCGATAGCGCCTCCGCGCTTACCGTAGCGCGGATTGACTTGGTGCCGCGCGACGCCCGTGCGACGGCCGCGACAGGTCCGAAGTGACGCCGTTCAGGCGTGGGCGGTGGTCAGCTCCCTCGCCTGCGGGATGATCTCGCGGCGGTAGATGTCGAGCGTGTCCTCTTCGTCGCCGTTCATCAGGTAGATGTTGAACTGGTCGACGCCTGCTTCGGCGAGCACCTTGAGCTTCGCCAGGTGATCGTCGACGGACCCGATCACCGTGAAGCGGTCGACCACCTCGTCGGTCACGAAAGCCGCGTTGTCCGAGCCGACCTCGGCGTGGTGCAGGTAGTTGTAGCCCTCGCGATCGCGCACGTACCCGGTCAGGCCCGGTGGCAGATCCTTGGGTTCGTACTTGTTGACGAGGTCGACGACGTGGTTACTGACGAGGGCCGGGAACCAGCGCACGCGGTCCCGGCAAGTCTCCATGTCGCCGACGTGCGCGGGTGCGGCTGCCATGACCTTGATCTCACTGGGGTCGCGCCCAGCCGCACGCGCGTAGTCACGTAACTGGGTCACGAACCAACGGATGAGGTCCGGGTCCGCGAGCTGGAGGATGAGGCCGTCGGCGATGCGGGCGGTCAGCTCGAGCGCCTTTGGCCCATAGCCCGCGATCCACACGGGAAGCTTGTCGCCGCGTGTCCAGGTCAGGTGCAGGTCCGTGCCGTCCTGGTCCACGGTTCGACCCTCGACCAGCTCACGGATAAGGGTGGTGGTTTCCTCGAGGCGCGCCAGCGTCGTGGGTGGCTTGCCCATCACGCGCCGTGCGGAATCACCGCGGCCGATGCCGAGCACCATCCTGCCGTCGCTGATCTCGTTGAGCGTGGCCAGGGCGCTGGCCGTGACGCTGGGCTCGCGCGTCGCGGGGTTCGTCACGCACGTCCCGAGCAGCAGCTTGTCGGTGTTCATGGCCACCACCGTGAGGAGCGGGTAAGGGTCCTTCCAGAGGACGTGCGAGTCGAAGATCCAGCCGTACGAGAAGCCGCCCTGCTCTGCCTGCTGAGCGAGCGCGATCGTCCGCGCGATCGTGTGATC
>CAYZEJ010000043.1:0-16962 GCA_964477545.1 uncultured Anaerolineaceae bacterium
GGCTCGGTGCCCAGGTCGCCGACCGGGCCATGATCGCGCGCGATGATCTCAAGCTCTTCCGCATGACCGACGACAACGATGAGGTCGTCAAGCTGATCGAGGATTCGTTCGTGGAGGCCGACGCGGACCGCGAGGAGGCCGAGGGCCGGACAGGCAGCGAAGAGCGAGCCTTGGCAGCACAGGAAAGGCGCCACCAGCGCCATCGCTGCCCGGATTAGACAGGTTGCCTGGGCGTTTGACGGCCCGCGACGCCCGGGCGTAACGTGCCCGCTCCATGCCGAATTTGTTGGGGAGGTTCTCGATGCGCCGTCGTTCAACCCGTCTCGCAGTGCTGGCCACGCTCGTCACGCTGCTCCCATTGGCCGCGCCGATAACCGCCATGGCTAAGCCGGCCGGTGGCTGCACGACGGGCACGGCGCTCGTGTTCAACCCCAACCCGGTCGCTACGAGCGGGAACACCGCACTGACGGACCAGGACGACGCCGACTACGCGGCGCTGAACAACGAACGCTTCACCGTGCCCCTCACCGGGCTCGACGGTTCCGGCTATTTGCGCGGCATGTGGGCGATCGTCGTCAGCGAGACCGGAGACCCAGCATACGAGACCGACTGCACCTGGAATTACACGCGCCACGACGACCGCTTTGAGCAGGTCATGGCCTACCACTGGGTCACTCAGTCGCAGCTATATACGCGCAGCCTGGGCTTCGGCGTGAAGGCCGGCTGGCCAGCCATCAATGCCGACCAGCAACGCGTCCGGATCAACCAGTGGGGCGCCGACAACTCATTCGCGACGGACCATCCCAAGGACGAGATGCGCTTCGGTAAGGGCGGCGTAGACGACGCCGAGGACGGTGAGGTCATCCTCCACGAGCTGGGCCACCAGATCCACTTCAGCCAGTCGGCGACCTTCTTTGCCTCGAACGAGGCTGGTGGGATCAGCGAGGGCTTTGGCGACTATTGGGCGGCGGACGTGAGCGAGATCATCGCGGGCGTTCAGCCCGATCCCGAATGTGTCGCTGAGTGGGATTCGGTGAGCTACACAGCAGGCCCGGTCCACTGCCTGCGCCGCCTTGACCGAGACCTCATGTACCCCGCCGACATCACGGGCGCGGTCCACCGCGACGGCCAGATCTGGTCGCACGCGCTGTGGAATCTCCGCACCGCGATCGGCGCCAACCATGCGGATACCGCGATCCTCTGGGCTCAATTTGATTGGACGGGAACGACCATGCCGGCGCTGGCGCAGCGGATCGTCGCCCAGGTAACCAGTCGCTACGGGTCGAAGGAAGGCTCGAAGGCGAGGGCCGCGTTCGCCGAGCGCGGGATCCTCTAGACGTCAGCCTCCGCTTCTACTTGACGTCGAGCGCCTCGCGCAACTGGAGCTGACGGGCCACATCTGCGCGCGTCAGCAGGCCGACCAGTCGATCGCCGTCCATCACGGGCAGTTGCTCCAGGTCGTGCTCGCCCAGTAGCTCGAACGCGTCCAGGACGCGCGCGTCGCCACGGACGGTATGCAGCTTGTCCGTGCCACTCATGACCTGGCCAACCAGCACCTGCCCACGCTGATCGGGTGGCACGTTGGCTATGTCGCTGATCGTGACGATGCCGACCAACCGTCCGTCCTGCGCGACCGGCACCGCACGCCGCGCGGCAGGCAGGATGTATCGGTCGACCAGCTCGGCGACCGTCATGTCCGGTCCGACCGTCGTGTCATCGGGAGTGATGACGTCTGCCACCTTGACCCGCCGGAGGCGCTGTTCGAACACCAGTTGCTGGACGCTGGTTGATGCCGCGTTGTGCAGAAACCACGCGATCGCGGCGGTCCACAGTCCGCCGATGACGCTGTCCTCGACGAGGAATAGGTAGATCGCGAAGCCGAACATCAGGTACGCGACCAGCTTGCCGGCGTTCGCCGCCCATTCCGTTGCGCGCCGCAGACTGCCGGTCGCCTTCCACAGGATCGCGCGCAGGACGCGACCGCCGTCGAGCGGGAAACCCGGCACCAGGTTGAAGATGCCGAGCGTCAAGTTGATCAGGAAGAGGTAGCTCAGCACAAGCTCTGCGCGCGGTTCGCTCACGATGGTGGCGAGCCCGAAAGTGATGCCCGCGAGCACGAAGCTTGTCAGCGGACCAACGATCGCTACCCAGAACTCGGTCGACGGCTCCTTTGCCTCGCCCGACAGGTTCGAGACGCCGCCGAAGATGAACAGCGTGATCGATTTGGCATCCAGGCCGCGGGCGCGCGCCACGAACGAATGCGCCAGCTCGTGGATGAGCACTGACGCAAACAGGAGGATTGCCGTCAGGGCTCCGAGCAGCCAGTACTCGGCCGTCGACAGACGTTCAATGCCCGGCACGCCCGGGAACACGTAGGCGCTGAGCGAATAAGTGACCAGCCCGAAGATGATCAGCCAGCTGTAATGGACGCCGACTTCGATCCCGCGGATGGTGAACAGGCGGAAGGAATTGTGGAGCATGCGGCCGACGATACGCCCTCACGGCAACACGACCGATTTTGACGCGGCCGGCTTTGCTACGGTGAAGCCATGCGAGTAGCGCTGGCGACCGATCACGCTGGCTTCCCGCTCAAGCAGCCGATCTTCGATTGGCTGTCGGCGGCCGGCCATGACGTGGTCGACTTCGGCGTCGATTCGACACAACCGGTCGACTATCCCGACGTCATCGCCCCGGCAGCACGGGCCGTCGCGTCCGGCGAATGCGCACTGGGCGTGGTCCTCGGCGGCAGCGGCACGGGCGAGCAGATCGTGTCCAACAAGATTCGCGGCATCCGTTGCGTTGAGGCCGCCGACCCGGTCACGGCACGCCTCGGGCGCGAGCACAACGACGCGAACGTGCTCTCGATGGGGGCACGGATAGTGGGCCGCGAGGTGGCCCTGGCGTGCGTCGAGGCGTTCATGTCCGCGGCGTTCGCGGGTGGCCGGCACGCACGTCGGGTGGACAAGATTCGCCGGCTCGAGGAAGACGAGCGGGCCTAGGCGACGTAATTGGTTTCCTTCGCCGGGGACCCTTCGGGCCCGGCTGCGCGCAAAGCGACTGCGTCCCGGCGTTCCGCCGGGCTCCAGTCGTTGCTGGCTACGCGGCGACGGCCAAGTCGTGCAGCGCGAGGGCCTGGACGACTGTTGCCGCCAGGCCCCACTGTGCAGTCAGTCTCCTGACGTCACCCTCGGACGGAAGGGGGCCGACTTGATAGAGCCGCCCGACTGCCTTGCGCACCCCCAGGTCTCCGGCCACCACGCGCGGCCGACCCAGCGTTCGCGCCAGGAACCACTCGGCGCTCCAGCGGCCGATGCCACGTAGCCTCGTGAGATGGGCGATCAGCGCCTCGTCTTCGAGCGCGACCAGATCGTTGAGCGCAAGCTCGCCGGCGACTCCGGCCTGCGCCACCTCGATCACCGAGCGCGCCTTGGCCGTCGTGAGCTGGATTGCCCGCAACTCGTCGATGGTCGCGCTGGCCATGCCGTCAGCATGTAGCGAGTACACGTAGGTGCCAGCGATCTCATGGCGAGCGCCGTAACGCTCCGCTAGGCGACGACGGATCGTGGCCGCCCAGGCCAGGTTCACCTGCTGAGCGCTTATCGATCGGATCAGGGCAGTGAACGGATCCGGCACAAGGACGGGAACGATGCCCCGGTAAGCGCTCACCAGGCGCGCAACTCGGGAGTCCGCGGCCGCCAATCTGGCGAGATCATCAGGAACCGCGACGAACGTGGCTCTCACCGAACCGGCGATGTCGGTTGAGCGCTGGGTAGAGTCTGCGGGAATGGTCACGCTCAGGGCCGGGTGAGCAAGGTCCCCGGCCGCGGTTGCCACGTACGGAACGATGTCGGCACCCGGCATGCGCACTGTGCGGACCAGGGTCGTGCCATCCCAGCGGTCGATGCCGTCGTCGCCCCACCGCCCAAATGGGCGCAGGCTGGCCGGAAGATCGACCGGGGCGTCCAGTCGGACTGTCAACTCGTGGGTGGCGTCCAACGCGTCCGTCACGAGGCCACCCTAAAGAAAAGAGCCGGGCTCGTTGCCCGGCTCTTTGTCTGGATCTGGGTCCGCTCAGTACTGCGGCGGTGCCGGATCCGCCGGCGGCGGATTGTTCGGCTGCTCGATCTGGATGGTCGTGTCCTGGTTGTTGTCCGGCGCCGTGTTGTTGGCCGGCCCCATGCCGCCCAGGAAGAAGAACCAAACGATCGCGAGCACGACGACCACGGCGAGGATGATCCCGAGGATCGTCCCAACCCCGGTGCCTTCAGGTTCGATGATCACATCGTCATTACGGTCATATGTCACGTGGAAAACCTCCCGTTTTGAATCCACCCCTTCGACGGGCCAGCCTCCAGCGTGAGCCAGGAGGGGTTGCAGGAGTGCGCGTTCGCCGGTCGACAGACGCTCTCAACGACCTTGCAGGCCACGTTTTCCGATGGAAAGGAAAAGGGGCCGCCTCTGGGCGACCCCTTTTCCACGATCAGCAGCTGATCAGCTGTTGCCACCATCGTAATCGTCGCCCATGACGCCATCTGCGGCATCGGCGATGAACGCAAGGCTCCAGCTCCGGTCGACGCGGAAGACGCCGCCGGTTCCGCCGCAGGTCCCGTTCAGGCCGAACGACGTGACTCCCGCAATAACGTTCGAGCTGCCCAGGAAGTTCGGACCGCCCGAGTCGCCGAAGCAGGTGCCGCCGGTGTGGGCATTGTTCGATAGCAGCAGCGACAAGTCGCCAACGATGCCGCCGTTGATCTGGATCAGGTGCGGGTGAGCGACCATGCGCACTCGCAGCGCCGAGTTCTTCCACGAGGCTGCGTCCGGGAAGCTCTTCTGGAGGCCGTAGCCAACTGCGGTGAAGAGCGTGGACGAGCCAACCTTCAGCTTGTCGAGCGAATTCAGCTTCGGCAGCGCGCCGTACTTCTTCATCTTGACGGGCTGGTCGAGGACGACGAGACCGAGATCGCGAACATAGAAGAGGTTCGGGTCGTAGTCCGGGTGCGTGAACGGCGTGCCGCCGACATCCCCGTCGAACGGGTAGTTATGTGCAGCGGCATCGGTCACATCGGCGTCGAACCAGATCTCGATATGGGCTGCCGGTGCCTCCGTGCAGTGACCGGCCGTCAGGAAGACCGTGGACGAGATCAGCGTGCCGCTGCAGCGCCAGAGTGGGTTGAGGTCGGCATCCTGGGCGACCATCAGGCCGACATACGGGTGGCCATTGCCATCAAGCTCGCCATCAGTGACGGCGAGAGCAGGGCCGGAAATAACCGCGGTCAACGCGATCACGACCGCAAAGCTGGCAAGAAGCGAGCGCTTCCTACCAAGGGACTTGAGCATTCAGCTCCTCCTCAAATGACCGGAGCGGGGTGAACTGGGTCCCCGCCTGCGACGCACGCAACGATACATGTGCAACCGGCGCTGGCACATTGCAATTGGTGCCAACTGTCACCACCTCAATCATGCATGTATCGAACGTCTGTTCTATAATTACGAGTGTACCGACGGAAGAGCCAACGGGCCGCGAATGTCGATTACTACCGCCGAAATCGCGAGATGGAAATCGAGCGCGTCCGGGTCCGGCAGGCGGGCATGGTCGAGATGCTCCGTGACCTGCGTTGGGTGCCATGCACAGACTGCGGCCAGCGGTTCCAGCCCCACCAGATGGACTTTGACCATCGCGACCATTCGGCCAAGTCGTTCAACGTGATGACGGGCCGCGCGATGCTGATGTCGACTGCCAAGGTGATGGCGGAGGTCGCCAAGTGCGACATCGTCTGCGTGAATTGCCACAGACTGAGAACTCGCGACCGCTGGATCGGCCGGCCCAGGAAAGGGAAATACACGACCCCTTCTGGGGCACGAAGGCAAGCGCTTTGGAAAGAGCAGGCCGCGCTTCTGACTCGGCTTCGCGATGTCCCGTGTGGAGATTGCGGCCAGCGGTTCGCGACGGCTGCAATGGACTTCGACCACCGCGACCCAAAAACCAAGAAGTGGACAGTAAGTCGAATGCTGGTGCTGAGTACTACCGACGAAGAAATCCTCGCTGAAGCCGCAAAGTGCGACATCGTTTGCGCCAACTGCCATCGGATGCGAACCTATGGAAGGCGAGAAGTCGCCGTCGAGCGGGAGTAGCTCAGTTGGCAGTAGCACCTGGCTTCCAACCAGGATGTCGCGGGTTCGAGTCCCGTCTCCCGCTCCATTTTCCCCCGCGTGAGCACGTCGTCGACCATCCAGTGCCAGCCGCCGCGTGCGACCGCGGCAGTCATTGGCGAGGTGTCTAGGCGATCGAAGCTGTCGCCTGATCGATCATCTGCCTGGCGGCGTTGATCGGGATTGCGAAGCCGATCCCTTCGGCGCTGCCGGCGACCGCGGTGTTCATGCCGATCACCTCGCCGCGGTCGTTGATCAAGGCGCCGCCGCTGTTGCCGGGGTTGATCGCGGCGTCGGTCTGGATAAGACCCGAAAGGTCCTCGCTGCGACCGGTCTGCCGATCGCCAACGGTGATGGAACGATCAAGCGCGGACACGATGCCGCGCGTCACGGTCTCGGTGAACTCACCGAGCGGGCTGCCGATGGCGAGCACGGTTTGCCCGACCTCGAGCTTCGACGAGTCGCCCAGGGTCGCTGGGACGAGCGTGCCACCGGTTGCGCGGATGACCGCAATGTCGTGGTCTGGGTCAGTCGAGACGACCGTCGCGGTCAACTTCTGGCCGTCGGCCGTGGTCACGGTGAGTGTCCGGGCACCCTCTACGACGTGGTTGTTGGTCAGGATCAGGCCGCTGGCCGTCACGACCACGCCGGATCCGACGCCGCTGGATGGCACCGCGAAGGGCGAAAACCGACCTTGGCTGGTGCCCTGCGAGGTGATCGTGACTACCGATTGTGTTGCCGTCGCCACCACGTCCGTCAGGTTTGAGGCCGCGTCATTGTTCGTGGCGAGTTGGACTCCCGGCTGCTCTGTTGCACTCGATTGGGCGGGTGCGGCTGTTGGCTGGACCGAGATTCCGAATGCGGACATGAGTCCGACCGTTGCCGCCGAAGCTACCGTGGCTGACAGAACGGCCACGCCGAGGACGCTCGCGACACGTCCGACGCGGCGGCCGCTTACCGGTCCCGCCGCAGGTGGGGCACTCGAGATGTAGGCGTGCCTGACCGGCAGGTCCGGGGCTGGGAAGTGAGGCTGGGTCGGCGAGTCGTACGTGTCCATGGCGCCATTTCAGTCCGCGGCGCTTGGAAGTGGCTGAGAGGCCGCTGTGGTCTCTCCCCGAAATACGATCCGTCGTCCTTGCGGCTACTGTCCGGCCAGCGCCTCGATCGGTGCGAACCACGCTGAGATCGTGCTGATCACCGACTCCTCGCCGGACTCCTCCTGGGTGACCGTGAAGGCCACGATCCCGGTTGTTCCTGCGGCCGACGTATCGAGCTCAGTGAACCTGTCACCAAATGGCGCCAGCGACCGCCAGCTCAGCCCATCCGCGGAGAACCACGAGCCGCCGGTAACGACTCCGAACTCGTCAGGAAGCGGCACCCTGCCGAGGGCGACGTAGCCGTTTGGAACCGCGTGCACGCCGAGGAGCGCGGCCCCCGCAAAGCTCCCATCCGCCGCGCTCGTCTGGGTCCAGGCGAGGCCGTCGGATGACTGGAGGGCGACCCCGTTGAGATTGAAATCCTCGTCGTCGGTATCGCCCACCGCGACCAGCCCGCCGCCGCCCATCGTGACCGCCTGAATGATCGTTGAGGGCAATGCGGGCGCATCGACACGACCGAATTGGTTGAAGTCGCTCGACACGGCCGCCAGCAGCTCGAGGTCGCCCAGCTCGGATGCCAGGCGGTTGCCAAAAGCGACAACGCCCGTTGGCCCGGCAGACACCGCGCTAACCGGGTCCATCCCGGCGAGGTCCGCGGTCTCGCTCCAGGTCAGTCCGTCGACCGAGGTCCAGACGACCGATCTGGCCTCATCTCCGGTCCAGCCGAACGCGAGCAGGTGGTCGTTCGCGGCCACGACACCTGCCATCGTGCCGGTCTGCATCGAAACGGGTAGCGGCAGCCTCTCCCACCCAGCACCCGCTGTCTGGCGCCAGCCGGCCGAGCCAGAGTCGGGCGGCTCCACGCATTCTTCGCTGAGATTGATGTTGCACGTCTCGATGGTCCCGAAGGCGAAGATCGACCCAGCGAACTCGACGACATCCTCGAGTGTCGCGAACTGGAAAGCGGCATCGGCGGCGCTCTGCCACGTGCGTCCATCAACAGATGTCCAGGTGACGCCCTGCTGCCGCCCGAAGAACCCCTCGCCGGGAATTGGCTGAAAGCCGACCGCAGCGAAGCCACCGCCGACGAGCGACGTCACGGACGTCACCTCAAATGCCTCACCGGCCGGAAAGTCAGCCAGGGACTCCCAGATGGATCCGCTGAACGGCGTCGGCGTTACCAGGGGGATGCCTGGCGACGCCCCGTCGGTCGGCGGCGCTTGGCTGGTGCTCGGCCCAACGGTCGCGATTGGGCCGGCGCTGGTGCTCGGCTGCCCGCCCTCGGTCGGCTGGATGGCTCCCCTGGGTGCGGGCGTCGGCGTGGTCAGCACCTGGGCAGTGGGCCCGCACCCCGTCAGACCCATCACCACCAGGACGAAGACCGCCCGAGATGCGCTGCTCAGCCTGCCCACAGTGCCTGCAGATGATGGCGGAGCATCTTCTGCCACCAGTACCAGTGATGCTCGACGTCATGTCCCCAGTAATCGAACGTAGCTGGGATGCCCTTCTGGTGAAGGATCTCCTGGAGGTGCCGCGTGTCTTTCACGGCCTCCTCTTCCCAGGCACCCTGCCCGACACAGAAGGTGATTCGACTGCGCCGGTACAGATCCATGTGCGACGGATCACCCAGGTTGGGCAGGTAGTAGATGGGGCTGTTGAAGTAGACGTCGTCGTCGCTGTATTGGCCGACGAACAGCGACGGCTGGTACAGGCCGGACATGGCGATCACGCCGTCGAACACGTCCGGGCGGCGGAAGAAAAAGTTCGCGGCGTGGAAGGCGCCCATGCTGCAACCGGTGCCCCACACGGTGTCCTTGCCGGCCTCGCCACCCACGAACGGAACGACCTCGTCCGTGATGTAGCGGTGGTAATCGTTGTGGCGCCTGGCCCGCTGCTCGACCGGCACGCCCTTGTTCGACCAGCTCTGCCAATCGATGCCGTCGACCGCGACCATCAACAGGCGGCCCGCATCGATGAGGTCGGCCACGCAGTCGACCATGCCGAAACCTTCCCAGTCGCGCGTCCGGCCGTTCGAGGACGGGAAGCAGATGAGCGGCTGACCCGCATGGCCGTAGACGATCAGCTCCATGTCATGGCCCAGGTTGCCGCTGAACCAGCTCAGTTCTTCGCGTCTCATCGGCGTCAGTCTGGACGAACCGCCTGAATCCGTTTGGTTGCGTCCATCAGCGGCTCGCGGTCGGGGTGGCGCATGACGTATCCGAAGTCGCCCATCGCGGTCGCGATGACAGGCTCCATGCGTGCCTGCTGGACGATCAGGTCGGCGAACTCCCGCATGACCTCCTCGTGCGACATCAAGTAGTTCCTGAAATCCCGGCGGCTCGCGTACACGACGTTGTAGGGCCGGGTGATGATCGCGTCGAAACGGCCGTTGACGACCACGTTCGCCCATTCGCGATAGAGGTCGAAGTCGTTGGCGTAGTTGAACATGTCGACCGTCCAACCGCCGGGCGGGCGCATGTTGACCTCGAGCGGTATCAGCCGGCCATCGGGGGTGCGGAAGATCTCGAAATGGAATGGCCGCTCGCGCAGATCGAACGCGCGGGCCATCGCGCGACCGACCTCCTGGATATCGGTTGGGATCGCGCGCGGGATCCAATACCAGAGATCGAGGCTCTGGTTGACCGCCTCCATCACGCCGGTCGAGTAATGGAACGTCGAGTCGAAAACGATCTCGCCGGACCGCCCGGTCAGGCCGTCATACGTCACCAGCTCGCCGCGGACGAACTCCTCGATGATGTAGTCGACCGCCGGCTTGTCGTTCACGTAGCGGTCGATGTCCGCTTCGCTCTCGAGCTTGTACGTGCGCGCAGCTCCCACACCGACGTCGGGCTTGGCGACCACCGGCAGGCCAACCTCACCGATGAAGCGCTTGAGCTGCGCGGGCGTCTTGCAGACCTTGCCTCGCGCCGCGACCAGGCCGGCACCGAGGAAACGCGACTTCATCAGCGACTTGCGCTTGATCGCACCGATGGTGTTCTTGTTGATGCCCTTGATGTTGAAGTCCGTGCGCAGGCGGGCCTCGGTCTCGAGCCAGTGCTCGTTCAGCGAATCGAGGCGGGAGATTCGTCCGTGGCGATGGATGAAGTAGCCCAGCGCCCTGGTCAGTTGGTCGTAGCTGGAGAGATCGTCGACGCGGTAGTAGTCGTCGAGCGACTCACGCAGCTCAGGCCGTAGCTCTTCCCAGTTCGCGTCTGCGATGCCCAGCGTCGTGGCGCCCACATCCTTCAGGCCGCGCACGAACCGCCACCAGTTTGGCGGGAAATGCGGCGACAGAAAGACGACGTTCAAAGGAGCAGGAGCCTACCGTTTCGTGCGTCGCGCGTCGATGGAGGCGGAGGCAAGGGCAGGACGCGGGCGAGCGCCCTTCCCCTAGTGGAGGAGCAGGAGGTCTGTCTCCACGCTGCGCCTCCCGGCGAGACTGCGAACGACGCTCGCGGGCTGGAAACGGAGCCGGTTGGTCAGGGAGCACCAACCAAGGTCCACGATCACCTCGAACCGGGTGGCGATGATGTCGTCCAGCCGGCGGCGCGCATCGTCATCGAGCATTCCGGTTGCGTACTCGAGCACAATTGGGACGCCTGAGCTGAGCAGGCTCTCGGCCCCGGCCAACACCTCGCCCTCGTGGCCCTGCACGTCGAGCCAGACGAGTCCCAGCTCATCGAGCGGAATGCGCCCGGCCGCAACCTCGTCATCGAACGTTCGTGCCGAAACCTGGACCGTTGTGCGGCGGGAGGCGTGTCCCATCCCGACGATGCGGTTATCCCCGGCGTTGCCCTTGCCCAGGCTCAAGGTAAGTTCGCCGGGCTCGGCCGACAAAGCGGCGTGGTACGCCGCCACGCGGTCGCCAAGCCCGTTGCGATCGATGTTGTGCTCCAACAGCGCAAAGGCGGCAGGGTCAGGCTCGTAGGCAACGGCGCGGCCGAAGCCGAGCTCGGCCACGGCGGGTAGCGAATAGACGCCGAAGTTCGCCCCAACCTCCAGGAAGACGCTGCCCGTACAGGCGTGGCCGTACACGCGCAACGCGTCGAACGCTGTTCCCACGAGCAGCGGGTCCCAATCGCCGCTCGAGTAGACGGAGCGCGCGATCGTCCGATCCGATGTCGGAACCAGGACCTGAAGCCCGGCCATCTCGGCGAGAACATGACGATGCTGCCGACCTGCGGCGAGAAAGCTCCACGTGCGCGCGATGAACTTTCCTAATGGCCGGCGATCGCGCAGCCCGTACTGGTTGCGCGCGTATCCGAGCGCGAGCCGAGCACCCGCCTCGAGCATCATCGGCATCGGCATACGAGCCCGCTGCCGATCCGGCGCGACCATGACTGATCGCCTCGACGGAGGCTGTGCGATCGCGGATGACTTGGGTTCGGTGCTGACCATGCCGGCGGGCCGGAGTGTAAACGCCGGACGATTTGGCGCCGAGAGCGACAATAGCCAGGCCAGCCGCGCCGTTGTCGGCTACTTCCGGTCGATTCCGGTCATCTGAGGTGTCGTGGAGAACAAGCGCGTCGAGCGATTGCGTATCGCCATGATCGCGCCGCCCTTCCTGCCCGTGCCGCCGCCCCGCTATGGCGGCATCGAACGGATCGTTGGTGTGCTCTCGGAGGGACTGCAAGAGCGCGGTCATGACGTGACGGTCTTCGCTTCGGGAGATTCCCGGGTCAAGGCCACGCTCGTGCCGGTCGTGCCCGAGGCGCTGTGGCGGGACGGCGCTCAGGGAGACATCACACCCCACATGGAGCGGATCGTGGCCCAGGTCGAAAGCTACGGCGCGCAATTCGACGTGATTCATAACCACCTCGAGTCGCACGCGTTCGCTTTCGCGCGACGCTCGTCAACGCTGGTCGTCTCCACGCTCCACGGCCGCATCGACATCGGCCCCACCGCCGTAGAGCTGGCCTCCTACCCGGACATCGCGCTGATCGCCATCAGCGAGAAGCAGCGCAGCTTCTGGCCCGACCACAACTGGCTGACAACGATCCACCATGGGCTGCCGTTCGATGACACGGTGCTGGGGACAGGAGCGGGCGGATACCTGTTGTTTGTCGGGCGGCTGACGCCGGAAAAAGGCCTCGACCTGGGAGTTGAGCTGGCTCGTCGCGCGGGCTTGCCCCTGCTTGTCGCGGCCAAAGCCATCGACCCCCACGAGATCGAGAACTATCACGCGGTCGTCGAGCCCGCCGAGCGTGCCGGGATCGCCACGTTCGTGGGAGAGGTAGGTCCGCCGGCGCGAGATGAGTTGCTCGCCGATGCACTCGCGACCGTGATGCTCGGGGATTGGCCCGAACCATTTGGCCTGGTAGCCGTTGAGTCACTCGCCACGGGCACACCAGTCATCGCCCGACGCGCAGGCGCCCTGCCCGAGATCGTTCGCCACGGGATCGACGGGTTCGTCGTGGACAACGTCGAGGAGGCGCTCGCCGCGATACCGCTGCTGGGTGGACTGGACCGCGCACGGATCCGGACCGAGGCTTTGAGCCGCTTCTCTGCCGATCGGATGGTCGACCAGTACGAGACGCTATTTCGCGAACTCGTGCAGACCGGTGGGCGTGAGGCAGATGTCCGGGGACCAGTGTCGGAGGCTGAAAAAACCGCGCTCGGTGTACCGTAAAAGGTCGAATTCCTTCTCTGGAGGTCCGAAAAACCGGTGGCTTTCCTGCCTTACATCCTGCTCGTCCTGCTGCCCACGATCGCGCTCACCTTGTGGGCGGCGTGGCGGGTTCGCCGGACATATTCGAAATGGGACAAGGTCGACTCAGGCCTGTCGCTGTCCGCCTTCGACTTCGCGCGCTATCTACTGGATCGAACTGGTCTCCAGCAGGTCCAGGTTGAGCCGACTCCGGGCCACCTGACCGATCATTACGACCCACGATCGCGCACGCTGCGCGTCAGTTCCGCGGTCGCGGGCTCGCAGGGCGTCGGCAGGTTCGACCCTGTCGAGCAGACGATTGGCTTTGCCCAACCCAGGACGGACAGGCTGTCCGTCGCAGCGGCTGCAGTCATCGCCCACGAGGTCGGCCACGCGGCACAGCACGCTCAGGGCGACCCGGCCATGGCCCTGCGCCAATTCATCGTGCCGGCCGCCCAGTTGGGCTCGGGCGTCGCACCGTGGCTGATCATCGCCGGCGTGTTCCTGAACCTCTTCAACCTCGCCGTGGTAGGGCTGGTGTTCTTCGCGGCGGCTGTGGTCTTCACGTTCGTGACCCTGCCGGTTGAATTCGGCGCCAGCCGGCGCGCGCTGGCGTATGTCGAGCCACTCGGGCTGATCGGCGAGCGTGGGGACGGCGCCCGTGCGGTGCTTCGCGCCGCCGGTTGGACCTACGTGGCCGCAGCCCTCACGGCGATCATGACGTTCGTGTATTACCTCTGGCTCGTGGTCGGCGGGCGCCGGTAGCGCGCTAACCCGGCGGTTGGGCGCTGGCGATATGCGCACTATCGTTATCGAGCGGTCTAACCAACGCGTTGATCGGCCCCCCGGCAGGGTTCAAGGAGATTCATGTTCGTCGCCAGAGCGTGACGCTGGCGGGCATTCCCTCCCGGAGTCGGCGTGGCGGCCTTCCGGATGCTCTCCGGCACTTCTCAGCAATAGTGTGCATATCCGGATCGACATGACCTGATGGCCGGGCGTCGGTGACCGAACGCAAACGAAGAGCCGGGCCCTTTCGGACCCGGCTCTTCTCGATTCGTTCGGGACTCAAATGAGCCCTGGGAAAGTCGCTAGCGGTTCCCGCTGTCGTTCGACTTGTTCAGGTCGTCTGCGGCGTCCTCAACGCCCTCGCGGAGGTCACCAACGCCCTCTCGGACGTTGCCCTTCGCCTGGTCCCACTGGCCCTCGCGCTCCATCTTCTCGTTGCCGATGGCGTCACCGACTTCTTCCTTGATGGTGCCGCGAGCCTGCTCGAGCTTGCCTTCGTTCTGCTGCTCGTTACCCATTGCATTCCTCCCATTTCGACCAAGACTCGCCGAGTGCGAGCGCACAGCGACGTTGCGTCGATACTCGCCTCGGCAGCATTGAGGAGCGGTCAGCGAACAGCCGATGGACGTTGCAAATGGGCTCAAGAGTAGAATCACACGCCCCATCGCAGACATCAGCGGTTATCCCTCGGGGAAAACCGCGGAGGATCGCCCTACCGCCGTGGAAGGCACTGTCAGGACCAAGAGCATCGGTGATACGGCCGCGCGCGTCGGTCGCATGCAGTTGCGCACCGAGAAGGCGCGCGTGATGGCGCGGCTCGAGCCGGGCACGGTCCAGTCCGGCACAACGCTGCGTGATGCGCTGGCCACCATGCGGGCTCACGGAGGCGACGCGGTGCTCGTGCTGCACGGCCGCAGCCTGGCCGGCATCCTGACCGAGCGCGACATCCTCAACCGCGTCCTCGGCAAAGAGGTGGATGATTCGCGGCCGGTAGACGAGTTCATGACCTCATCCCCCGGAACGCTGCACGCCGACGCTACGCTGATCGAGGCGATGCGCTCCATGGAGCAGGGCCACTTCCGGAACCTGCCGCTGGTCGACGATGCGGGTAATGTCATCGGCCTGCTCCGCCAGCAGGACCTGCTCGAATACGTGGCCGAGGCGTTCCCCGAGGAGATCCTTAACCTACCGCCGCGACCACACCAGACCATGGAGGAGCCCGAGGGCGCGTGACTACCGAAACCGCACCAACCAAGGAAACCGATAGCCAGGAGCTCGAGCGGGTAACCATCCGATTCGCGGGCGACTCCGGCGACGGTATGCAGCTCACGGGAACTCAGTTCACGCGCACTGCGGCGGTGTTCGGTAACGACGTCAGCACTCTGCCGGACTTCCCGGCCGAGATCCGCGCGCCAGCCGGTTCACTGCCCGGCGTCAGCGGCTTCCAGCTCAGCTTCTCGAGCGCGGAGATCTACACCCCCGGCGACGATCCCGACGTGCTGGTGGCCATGAACCCGGCCGCATTACGCACGAACATCGGCGATTTGCCGGCGGGCGGGGCGCTGATCGTCAACCAGGACGCTTTCATCCCCGCCAACCTCAAGAAGGCGGGTTACGAAACAAACCCCCTCACTGACGGATCCCTCAAGCAATACAACCTCTTCGAGATCCCCATCGGCACGCTCAATGCGCGTGCACTCGAGGGTCTCGACATGACCAGCAAGCAGGTCGACCTGACCAAGAACTTCTTCGCCCTGGGGGTCATGTTCTGGCTGTACGAGCGGAGTATGGAGCCCACGCTGCGCTGGATCGAGATGCGTTTCTCGGCAAAACCAGAGGTGGCCGAGGGAAACATCCGCGCGCTGAAGGCCGGCTATGCCTTCGGTGAGACGACGGAGATGTTCCACACGACGTACCGCGTGGCGCCGGCCAAATTGGGCCCCGGAACGTACCGCAACATCACCGGCAATGAGGCCACGGCACTCGGTTTCGTGACCGCGTCGCGGCTGGCCGGCCGCGAGCTCGTCTACGGCAGCTATCCGATCACGCCGGCGAGCGACATCCTGCACCAACTCGCTACGTACAAGAACTTCGGCGTCAAGACGTTCCAGGCCGAGGACGAGATAGCCGCGATCGGGTCTGCCATCGGCGCCTCATACGGTGGCCAGATGGGCATGACCGCGAGCTCGGGCCCTGGAATCGCGCTCAAGAGCGAAGCGCTCAACCTTGCGGTGATGGTCGAGCTGCCGCTGGTCGTCGTCGATGTCCAGCGCGCAGGCCCGTCGACAGGGATGCCAACGAAGACGGAGCAGGCAGACCTGCTGATGGCCATGTTCGGGCGCAACAGCGACTCGCCCGTGCCGATCGTCGCGCCGGCGACGCCCGCAGAGTGCTTCGACTATGCGATCGAGGCGTGGCGGCTGGCGCTCAAGTACATGACGCCGGTGATTTACATGTCGGACGCCTTCCTGGCGACAGGCGCCGAACCCTGGAAGATCCCTTCGGTAGCCGACCTGCCCGACATCTCGGTCACCAACCACACCGACCGCTCAACGTTCCAGCCGTACGCACGGGATCCCGAGACACTCGCTCGGCCGTGGGCTCCGCCCGGCACCCCGGGGCTGGAGCACCGCATCGGCGGGCTGGAGAAGGCCGATATAACGGGCAACGTCAGCTACGACCCCGATAACCACCACCGGATGCAGGTCCTGCGCCACGAGAAGGTCGCCGGCATCGCGAAGGACATTCCGCTGCTCGAAGCCCATGGGCCTGAGCGCGGCGACCTGTTGATCCTCGGCTGGGGGTCGACTTATGGCGCGATTCGCAGTGCTACTGAGAGGCTCCAGGCAGAAGGCTGGAGCGTTGCCCACGCACATCTGCGCCACCTCAACCCGCTGCCGTCGAACACCGAGGAGATCATGCGCAGCTACCGGCGCGTGCTGGTCCCAGAGGTCAACCTGGGCCAGTTGTCGATGCTGCTGCGCGCGCGATTCCTGATCGACGTGGTTGGCTACAACAAGGTGCGCGGCAAGCCGTTCCGGATCGTCGAGATCAAGCAGGCAGCCGAAGAGTTGCTCGGGGAGAACAAGAACTGATGGACCCGACCACCAAGGTCATGGATGACGCCAAGCCTTCCAATGGCAATGGCAACGGGTCGTCGGCGCCGGCGCTGAGCCCCGAGAACGCCCAGATCATCGAGCTGACGCGCAAGGACTTCGTGTCCGACCAGGAGGTCCGCTGGTGTCCGGGCTGCGGCGACTATTCCATCCTCGCCCAGACCCA
>CAYZEJ010000044.1:0-16799 GCA_964477545.1 uncultured Anaerolineaceae bacterium
CAGCGCCTCGTCTGGCCACTCGCTCATCTGTAGCGGACGTATCTGGACGCGCTCAAATCAGCGCTGGCGCGCGTATTTGCCGGTGAGTCGGGCCTCGCCCAGGGTCATGCTCGCGGCGGCACGGCGGAGACCATCGGCCGCCGGCACGCCGGTGAGGTTGAGCGGCTCGGAAAGTGCGTACAGCGTGAACTGGTAGCGATGCGTGCCCGACGGCGGACACGGCCCGCCGTATCCGACGCGGCCATATCCGTTTCGGCCCTCGCGCACACCTGGCGGCAGCGCGTCGCCATCCGTTCCGAGTGCCTCCGCCGGGATGCCGGTCACGACCCAGTGCACGAATCCGCGCGCGTCCGGGTCGTCCATCACCAACGCGAACTCGGCCGTCCCAGCGGGCGTGCCCGTCCAGGCGAGCGGTATCGGCCGGTCGGCGCCGTCGCAGGTGTGCTCGGTGGGAATGTCGCCGCCTTCGGTAAAGGCCGCGCTGATCAGCTCGAACGCCATGGTTGAGGACCTCGCTTCGGTGGCCGGGACACTCATGCGACCGATTCTGACGGCGCACGTCCACGTCCTCGTCTAACTTGAGAACGATGCAGTTTCAACGCTTCGGCGACCGCGTCCAGCTCAGGTTCGAGAGTGGCGAGAACGTCGCTGCCACGCTCCTGGAGTGGCTCGCGTCGGAGAACGTTGGGTACGCCACCATGACCGGCCTCGGCGCCGTGAGCAACGCGACGGTCTCGTACTGGAACTCGGAAACGCGCGAGTACGAGCAGCACCAGCTCGACGAGCAGATGGAAGTCGTATCCCTGGTTGGCAACGTCTCGATCAAGGACGCTGAGCCGTTCACCCACATCCACGTCACGCTGGGCAGGCGCGACCTGTCGATCGTCGGTGGCCACCTGAACGACGCGGTCGTCCATCCGAACCTCGAGCTTTGGCTCCGCCCAGAGGCCACGGCCATCGAGCGGACCCTGGACGAGAATTCCGGCCTCTACCTGATGGACCTCACCGAGCGCGCATAGCCCTCTAGCATCCGCCTCGTGACAGTCGCGAGTTCGAGTCGGCCAATCGGGCACGTGCTCCAGGTCAACCTTTCGGGCGGTGGCATTCCGAAGACGCCCGTCGAGCGCGCCTGGGTCGATACGTTCGGGCTGAAAGGCGACGAGCATGTCGAGCGCACCGTTCACGGCGGGCCGCACCAGGCTGTGTGCCTCTATGGCATCGAGGCCATCGAGCGCCTGCAATCCGAAGGGCATCCTGTTGAGCCGGGGAGCGTCGGCGAGAACCTGACCACGACCGGTGTCGAGTGGTCAACCCTCCCAGTCGGCACCCGGGCACGGATCGGCGAAACACTCGAGCTCGAGGTCGCCAGCGCTGCCACGCCGTGCAAGACACAGACGCGCAACTTTGCCGACGGGCGGTTCGCGCGCATGTCGATCGATCTCCATCCTTCGGACAGCCGGATGTACGCGCGGGTTCTGACCGAAGGCGAGGTCAAGCCGGGCGACCAGATCACCATCCTGCCGCTGGCGCCCGATTCGCGCGCCACCGAGGAACAGATCCTCTATCGGTTGGACCGCGCTGAGACCAAGTCGAGCGTTGCGGCGTGGCGCGCGGCCCGAGAAGCCGGCTTCGAGATCGACATCGTCGAAGACGGCGACATCGCGATGGCCTCCGCGCCGGCCATCGGTGGACCCGCCTTCAACAACGCGTCAGGGTTGGCCCACTACCCGAACCTGGTCGATATGGCGACGGATTTCTACGACAGGCATCGGTCCCCTGGCTGGCTGTGGATGGACGGCCCGCCTTGGGCGGGCGCGGAGCCGGACCTCACGCTCACGGTCTTCGCCGCACAGCCCACGGCCGTCGCGGACTCAGAGGGTCTGGACAGGCTCACGATCCGGATCATCGGCCGTGAGGACGCAGCTGCGTTCGCTGGTGTCGGGTCAGGCACCATGGCGAATAGCGGCCTCACGACTCCAGAGGCCATCAATCCATGGCCGGGCGTTTACGAGCGACTCGCCAGGTGGCCGCATCGGTTCCTCTTCCTCGCCGAGCTCGACCGCAGGCCCGTGGGCACCGCTTCTCTCCACGTCCACGGACGAACCGGCTGGCTGCGCGCCGCAGTGGTCAGTCCCGAGGCCCGCGGACGCGGTATCCAGCGCGCGCTCATCGCGGCCCGCGCCAAGCACGCGAGCGAGCTGGGCTGCGACCTGGTCGGCTCATCGGCGGAACCAGACGGCCCTAGCAGCGCCAACCTGGAACGGACGGGCATGCGCGCCATTGGCACGCGCAGGAACTACGCCTACCAGCCTGCGGGCGTCGGGGTCCTGAATGCCTGACCTGCTGATCGTCGATCGCACCGGCCCGGGCGGCGTCATCGCGCGCGTGAGCCTGAACCGGCCAGCTGTGCACAACGCGTTCAATGCCGATCTCATCGGCGAGCTGCGTCATACGTTCCGCAGGCTGGCAGACGAGCCCGCCAACCAATTGCGCGTCGTCGTCCTCTCGGGCGCGGGACCCAGTTTCTGCGCCGGCGCCGACGTGACATGGATGCGCGCGAGCCTTGGCCTGAGCAAGGAGCAGAACGAGCAGGACGCAATGGTCATGGCCGAGATGTTCGACGCGATCGACCGTTGCCCCGTCCCTGTCATTGCTCGCGTCCACGGCGCGGCGCTCGGCGGCGGCATGGGCCTCTGCGCGGTGAGCGACCTCGTGATCGCCGAGGCCGGCGCGAAGTTCGGGTTTACTGAGACTCGCCTGGGCATCTTGCCCGCTGTGATCAGTCCGTTCGTGATCGCCAAGATCGGCGAGACGCACGCGCGCGCGTTGTTTCCGACGGGCAAACGTTTCGACGCCACGAGAGCCCTGCGCATCGGGCTCGTCCACGAGGTGGTCGAGGGCACCGACGCCCTCGATGGCGCAGTCACCTCAGCCGTCGATGACGTGCTGGCGGCGGGCCCCACCGCCGCGCGGGCGGCAAAGGCAATCGTGCGCGAGGTCCGCGGCCTGCCGCACGAATCGACCCGCTGGCACACCGCACGCCGCATCGCGACGCAACGGACGAGCCCGGAGGGTCAGGAAGGCCTTCGGGCGTTCCTCGAGAAACGGGATCCGGCGTGGAAGGACATCAAGTCCAGAATCGACTAAGGGGCAGGAGTTAGTCTTCGGCGGCACGCTCAAGAGTTCGTGCGAGTCGTTTCGAGGGGAGCGACGGGGGAATGGGCACCTTCTATGGCAGCCGCCGAATGACAACTCTTCGGGTTGTCCTGTTCGGCGTCATCGTCGCGCTGGTGGCGTGGCCACTCGGGCCGGTCCGTCAAGCCTCGGCCGATCCCGTTGTGACGATCAACAAACGCGTCGCCGTCCTGCTAGTCAACTTCGCGCGCCAGCCGTCCGAGCCGTGGACGAAGGAGTTCGTCGAGGACATGTACTTCGGCCCGACCAACTCGGTCGCCTCCTACTACGCCGAGCTCTCGAATGGAGCAATGGAGATCACGGGATCGGTTTTCGGCTATCTGACGGTGACATCGAGCCTGACGTCGTGCGCGCGCAAGACCTGGGCTGCCGCGGCCCGTTCGAAGGCCACGGCGGCCGGCATAAACCTCAGCGGTTACACGAACATCGTGTACGCATTCCCATACCAGCCCAGGTGCTGGTGGGCCGGCCTGGCGGTGGGTGGCCCACGAAGCCGACAGGCACACAACTGGATCAACGGCCTGATGTCACTGCACGTCGCGATTCACGAGCTCGGCCACAGCTTCGGGGCCGGACACGCCGGAACGCTGATCTGTACGAGGGACGGGCAAAGAGTGGCCTACTCAGCGACGTGCCGGACATACGCATACGGCGACCCATTCGACCCCATGGGCTACGAGGGCCAACGCCACATGCAGGCGTGGCTTCGGCAGCAGATCGGGTTGCTCAGCTCCAGCGAGGTGGTCACAGTCTCGGAGAATGGCGTGTACGCCTTATCCCCAGGTGAGCTTTCGGGCGACGATCCGCGGATGCTCCTTGTACCCAGGCCAGACGGAGGGAACTACGCCATCGACCTTCGCCAACCCTATGGCGAATACGACGATTTTCCCGCCGACTCACCTGTGGTCACGGGCGTGAGCATCCGTCTCGTTCGCGGCGGCGGGGCGCCCACGAGGTTGATCGACACGAAGCCCGAAACGTGCACGTTCCAGGACGCGCCTCTTGGGGTGGGACGGACATTCGTCGACGGGGCCAACCGCATTGCGATCACGACGGTGTCAATTGGTTCCACCGGTGCCGAAGTCCGGGTCGAGACCAATTTTCGGGGCGCGGCACCTCCAATCCCCGCCGCACCGAGCGCGATCTCCGATACGTCTCCGCCCACCGCACCGACGGCGCTGCGAGCTGACCTGATCACGGCGCGCTCTGCTGCCGTCACGTGGGCGGCCGCGGATGACGACGTCGGCATCCGCCGCTACCAGGTGACCGCAGGCGGCGTGTCGCTGGGCACCACGTGCGACCTGATGCTGGACAACATCAAGGTCAGGGATGGCCGGAGTTACGAGTTCTCGGTCCAGGCGGTCGACTCGACCGGGAATGTCGGCCCACAGGGACAGATCAACATGTGGATCCCGGACGTGACGCCGCCTACGTCGCCCAGACGTCTCAGCGGGCGCGGCACAGGCTCGACGATCTCCTTGAGGTGGCTGACCGCAACGGACAACGTCGCCGTCGACCGCTACCGCCTCAGTCGGAACGGGGTGGTGATCGCTGATCTGGAGCCGGGTATCACGAGCTACTCCGACGGTTCGCTCGCCCGCGGCCGAACGTATCGGTACATACTGGCGGCCATCGACGCCGCCCGAAACTCGAGCACTCCCGTCGGGGTGAGCGTGGCCCTTCGCTGACCCGTCGCCCCGCCGCGCTATTTGTTGACATCTAACACGACAAACGCGACATTCGAGTCGTGAGCGACGCGATCGGACCGGGCGAGGCGGCGCGGCGGCTCGGCGTAAGCACCCGCACTGTGCAGCGCTGGTTGCGTGAGGGTCGGCTGCCACAGGTGCGGGTCGGCTCCCACGTCAAGGTCGATGCCAGCGCCCTGCCTCCCGCAGAATCCGAAGCCACCGAGGACGAAGCGGCTTTCCCCCGCAGGATCGAACGCCTGCTCATCGCGAATCGCGGTGAGTTCGTCGTCCGCATCGCGCGGACGTGCCGTCAGTTGGGCATTCGGAGCCTCGCGCTCTTCGCAGAGGACCAGGCGCGTGCGTGGTGGACCGGCGCCGCAGACGAAGTCGTGCCGCTTCGAGGGAGCTATCTCGACGGGAGGGCAATCCTGGCGGCCGCACGCGCAGCGCGAGCCAATGCCATCCACCCGGGCTATGGGTTCCTGGCCGAAAACCCGGAGTTCGCGGCCGAGGTTGCCGAAGCGGGCCTGGCCTGGATCGGGCCCCCACCTGCCGCCATGCGCGCCCTCGGCGACAAGGCCGCGGCTCGACATCTCGCCACACAGGTAGGGGTGCCGATCCTGCCCGGCTACGACGGCGAGGATCAGGCCGACGCGCGACTCAAAAGGGAAGCGGCCAGGATCGGCTTCCCGCTGCTTGTCAAGCCGAGCGCGGGCGGTGGCGGCAAGGGAATGCACGTCGTCTCTGCCGCTGCGGAGATGTCCGAGGTGCTCGCCCGCGCTCGGCGCGAGGCGGCCGCGGCATTCGGTGACCAGCGGCTGATCCTGGAAAGGTACCTGCCGCGCCCGCGGCACATCGAGGTGCAGTTCCTGGCCGATATGCATGGCCACGCCGTCCATCTGGGCGAGCGCGAATGCTCGCTCCAGCGCCGTCACCAGAAAGTGATCGAGGAAGCGCCGTCTCCAGCGGTCACGCCTGATCTGCGTGAGCGCCTCGGGCAAGCGACGCTTGCGCTCGCGACAGCCGCCGGATACGTCGGCGCAGGCACAGCCGAGTTCCTGTTGGAGCCAGACGGGAGCTTCCACTTCCTCGAAGTCAACGCCCGGCTCCAGGTGGAGCATCCCGTCACCGAGATGGTGACGGGGCGCGATCTGGTGGCCGATCAGATCTCCATCGCGGCGGGGCAGCGGCTGGCCGTCAGGCAGTCAGACATCCGATTTGACGGTCATGCAATCGAGGCCAGGCTCTACGCCGAGGATCCGAATGTCGGTTTCCTGCCCGCGACCGGCGAGATCGTGGAACTGCGTTGGCCCAACGCCGACGGCGTACGCATCGACGCGGGCATCGGGCAGGGTGACGTGGTCGGCACGAAATACGACCCGCTGCTGGCGAAGGTGATCGCGCACGGCGCCGATCGCAACGAGGCCCTGCGCCGGCTCTCCACTGCCCTGGAACAGACGAGCGTCCTCGGCGTGACCACGAACCGCGGCTTCTTGCGCTGGCTACTGGCGGACCGCGACGTCCGCGCGGGACGGATGTTCACGAACCTCATCGACGAACGGTGGCGCCCCGAGGAAGGACTCCCGTCCGATACGTGGCAAGCCACTGCCCAGGCGCTTGGCCAGCATGCTCAGCGACATACAGGGGCGCCGCTCGGTTTCCGACTCAATGCGCGGGCGCAGATCCGGATCGAGATCGAGGGCGAGGACCATGCGGTCGAGATCGATGCGCGAACCACGACGGATCCGACCTGGGCGCCAATCGACGAAACGTCGATCGTAGTGGACATCGACGGTCGTGCGGTGACGGCTCGGCTCGCTCCGGCTCCGACCGTCGAATCGGCTGCCCGCCATGCGACGCACGAGGGCTCATCGAGCGCCCGGGTTGCAGCCCCGATGCCGGGGACGGTGCTATCGGTTCGCGTCAGCGAAGGAGACCTGGTCGACGCGGGCCAGGTGCTCGTCGTGCTCGAGGCCATGAAGATGGAGAACACGGTCCCCGCGCCGGCGGCCGGCCGGGTCGCGCGCGTGCTGGTGGAGCCTGGGCAGCAGGTCCAGCGAGCCGAGACGCTCGTCGAACTGGTTTAGGTTCCTCTCCCTAAGCCAGGACGGTCACCGAAAGCCCGGCCACCCGCGAGAAGTCGCTGTCGAAAGTGACCAGGTGGCCTCGGCAGTCGAGCGTGCTCGAAGCAATCCAGACGTCATTGATCGGAATTGGCGTACCGGCGCGGCGAAGTTGGGCGAATGTCTCGCCGTAGCGCTGCGCGACGGCGCTGGTGACGTCCCACTGAGCCACGAACGACTCCGCGAGGAACTGGGCGAGCATTGCCCTGTTCTCCGCGACGCGGCTGCCCAACCTGAAAGCTGCTTCAAGCTCGCCGAGCACCACGACTGGCACGATCACGGTAGGGACGGTCGCAACGAGCTCCACAACTCTGGGGTGCCCGATCCTGAAATGCGAGTAAGCGGACGTATCAAGAACGAGCCGATCGAACGGCTCAGCGCCAGAGATCGTCGTCAACTTCCCGCTGGGCCTTCAGGGATTGCTGGAATTCGGCCAAGTCCTGCTCCGTCCAGGTGATGTAACGGTCCAGCCTCCGTCGACGTGCCGGTTCGCCAACCGCTTCCTCGAGAATCTCCTTGACCGTCGTGTTGATGCTTTGCCCGCGCGCCGCGCTCATCTTCGACAGCCGATTGGCGACGTCATCAGGTACGCCGCGGACGGTAAGTTGCCTGCCCATGCTGGCATGCTATCAGGTTGATGCATGCATGTAGGCACACGCCACTCTCAGTACACTCGGCGAGCAATGAGCTACCTCGCGCGCGTCCGCATCTATGAGGTCGGCCCGCGCGACGGCCTGCAGAACGAGTCTGAGCCGATTCCGACGGATGCCAAGCTCCGCTACATCCACCTGCTGCGCGCCGCGGGTCTGAGCGAGATCGAGGCCACGAGCTTCGTTTCACCACGCGCGATCCCACAGCTCGCGGATGCCGACGAGCTGATGGCGGGCCTTTGGCGCGACTCCACGGCAGACGGGGTTCGCTACCCGGTGCTCGTGCCGAACATGCGCGGCATGGAGCGCGCCGAGGCGGCCGGTGCCGACGCGCTGGCCGTGTTCACCGCCGCGAGTGACGAGTTCACGAAGCGAAACATCGGCATGACGATCGATGAGTCGCTGGCCGCGTTCACGCCAGTCCTGGAGCGCGCGACGACCCTCGGTTGGTGGAAGCGCGCCTACGTCTCGACCGCGTTCGGCTGCCCATTCACCGGCGCGGTCGCCATCGGCAAGGTCGTGGACGTTTCGATGCGCCTGGTCGGCCTGGGCGTCGACGAGATCTGCCTAGGCGACACGATCGGCGTCGGCGTTCCGAGCCAGGTCCACGAGCTGACGGCCGCCGTGATGGCCGCCGGACTGCCGCTGGACAAACTCGCGTACCACTTCCATGACACGCGCGGCACCGCGCTGGCCAACGTGATGGCCGGGCTCGAGGACGGCGTGACGTGCTTCGACTCGTCCACCGGCGGCACGGGCGGCTGCCCATACGCCCCAGGCGCGGCCGGAAACCTCGCCACAGAGGACCTGGTCTACCTGCTCGACGGCCTTGGAATCGAGCACGGCGTTGACCTGCCCGGCGTTCTCGAGGCGGCGCGTTTCATCGCTGGCGCTCTGGGCAGGCCACTGGCCAGCAAGGTCGGCCAGGCCGGCGGCTGGGACGCCTCAACCGGTCAAAGAACGGGCTTTCAGCCCTAGTTAGCCGCGAATCCTAGAGCCCATTGGACATGCGAGGAGATCGCCGCGCTGCTGGACTGAGGCAGCCCACGACCCTTGCTGTCGTGGTGGCTCTTGTCGTTCTAGTGATAACGGCGTGCGGTGAGGAGTTTGGGCGGGGAACTGTTCGGGCGACGAACGAGTCCGCAGAGCCAGTCGTGATCCGCATCCGCGGCTACCAAAACAACATGCCCGTTGGTCCGGGCAGGGCATGGATCGTCGATGCCATGTCGACGGGCGACGTGACTCACGTCAACACAGGATGGATCGAGGTTCTCCGGCCAGGCAGTTGCGAGGTTCTCGCCGCTGAATACGTGAGTAGCAACCCCCTGATTTATGTCTGGGTTCGGCCGGGCCGTGCGATCGCGATCGGCGACATCCAGCCGGAGGAGGATCCATTCGTCCTGCGCGACTACCCAGAGACATCGGACTGTGCGGTCACGGTTTGAGCCCGCCCGGACCCGTTACCCACCGTGGACCTCATTCGTCACAGTCACGGCGCCGCTGGCCTCGTGCGGAGCCCACGCTTACTTTTGCTACCATCCGAGAGTTGCCCGGTCGAGTCCCGGCCGGCTTCAGGGAGCAATGGATAGCGTCGTACTTCTGCTCAACAACGATTACGAGCCCCTAAACGTCTGCAACGTAAGGCGAGCGTTTCGTCTTGTGTTCGGTGAGAAGGCAGAAGTCATCCAGTACGACCATCACGAAGTTCGTACGGCCACCGAGATATTCCGAGCGCCGTCCGTGATCCGGCTCCAGCATCGCGTGAAGCGTCCCCGGCCGCGGGTGAGGCTGTCCCGGCGCGAGATCTTCGTGCGCGACAAATACACCTGCCAGTACTGCGGCGCGCAGACGCACGACCTGACTCTCGATCACATCATTCCGCGGCACCGCGGCGGCGCGCACACCTGGGACAACCTCGTGGCTGCGTGCAAGCACTGCAACCACCGCAAGGGCGGACGCCTGGCCGAGGAGGCGCGCATGCGCCTGCTGCGCGCGCCGTTCGAGCCGCGCTGCGACGTCTACACGCTGTTCACCCCATATCTCGCCGACCCGCGCAACGAGGCCTGGCGCGACTACCTCTTCATCGGGCACAACTAGGCGCGCATCAGCTCCATGGCTATGTCGGCCCCCGATGTGCCGGCCGACGTGCAGCGCATCCTTGAAACTCTGTGGTCCAACGGCCATGCCGCGTATCTCGTCGGCGGTGGCGTGCGCGACTCTCTGCTGGGCAGGACCGTGAACGACTGGGACATCGCCACGGACGCCCTGCCAGAGCGGACTGTGAGCCTCTTTCCAGGCAGTGGTTACACAAACCGGTTTGGGACGGTCACGGTGCCATCGACCACGCCCTCAGATCCGCCCGGGGTCGAGGTGACGACCTTCCGGCGCGACCATCGCTACGCCGATCACCGCCGGCCCGATTCGGTCACCTTCACCGATTCGCTCGACGAGGACCTCGCCCGGCGCGACTTCACCGTCAATGCGATCGCCTGGGGCAGATCTGCCGAAGACGGGGCCGAGCCACGCTGGATCGACCCGACCGATGGGCTGGCCGACCTGCGAGCGGGAGTCATACGCGCCGTTGGAGATGCCCAAGTCCGATTTGACGAGGATGCGCTGCGCCTGCTGCGGGCCGCCCGGCTGGCCGCCCAACTCGGCTTCGAGATCGAGCCAGTGACCCGCGCCGCGATGGGGGCCACCGCTGAGACCGCCCGTTGGGTGTCGAGCGAGCGCGTTGGCGGCGAGCTGGACAAGATGATCATGGCCGACCCTCCGTCTCGCGCAATCGCGATCCTCTCCGACACGGGCGTCCTGGAACACGTCATTCCCGAGCTGGCCAGGCAGCGCGGGGTGCCACAGGACAAGGTCACTGGCCACGACCTGTGGGGCCACTGCCTGGCGACAGTCGACGGAGCCGCCGTCGTGGATCCGGGCAACCGGCTGCTTCGCCTCGCAGCGCTGTTCCACGACATCGGCAAGCCGCCCACGTTCGCGGACGGCCACTTCATCGGCCACGACGAAGAGGGCGCCAAGATGGCCGAGGCGCTGCTCACGCGCCTGGCGTTCCCACGACAGGACGTGATCCACGTGGCGGCACTGATCGCCAATCACATGTTCAGCTACGAGACCCGCTGGTCGGCCGCCGCGGTCCGGCGTTTCATTCGCCGCATCGGCCGCGAGAGAATCGACGACCTGATCAAGCTCCGTCGGGCGGACAACATCGGCAGCGGCCTTGCGCCCGAGGCGGGCGATCTCGACGAGTTGACCGCACGAGTCGCGGCGGAGCTGGCGGCCGGCTCGCCACTCACCCTGCGCGAGCTCGCCATCAACGGCGACGATCTCGTGAACGGCCTGGGCATCGCACCAGGCCCAGCCGTCGGCGAGCTGCTCGAGCGTCTGCTCGGATCGGTAATTTCGGACCCCACGCGCAACACGCGCGAGCAGCTCCTGGCGGAGGCACGGACGTGGACGAGCCGCGAGGGTATGGTCGCCCAATGATCGAAGCCCTTCTCCAGGCCGAGCGACTGCTGGTGCACGGGATGGTCGACCAGGCCGAGCGCATCTACGCGAGCGCGCTCGAACAGGATCCGCTTAACGCGATCGCAGTCGTCGGGCTCGCACGCGTTGCGCTCGAGCGCGAGGACGACCAACTGGCATACGCGCACGCTCGGAAGGCGCTCGAGATCGACCCGCAGAACACGGCGGCCCTGCGGCTCGAGGCTCGACTGGCGGAGGTGTTCGCCACAGCGGGGTCCGTGAACCCGCGCCAGGAGGAAGCCTCGACCGCCGGCTCACCCACGCCCGGACCGGACGCGCGTCCGTCCGAACAGTTCGTCTTCACACGGAATCCATCGATGGCTGACCATCTGGAGATGGAAGAGCGCCGCAAGCAAAAGGCAGAGGAAACCGATTGAGGGTCCTCGTGACGGGCGGCGCCGGGTACGTTGGCAGCGTCACGGTGGAGCGCCTGGTCGACGAGGGCCACGAGGTGATCGCCTACGACTCGTTGGTTCTTGGACACCGCGCGGCGCTTCCGGAGGCGGCCAAGCTGGTCGTCGGAGACCTTGCCGACTTCGACCTCCTGACGCAGACGCTGCGCAACGAGCAGGTCGACGCCGTCCTGCACTGTGCGGGTCGGTCGCTGGTTGGCGAGTCGGTTCTCCGGCCCGACCTGTACTACCGCGCCAACGTCGTCGGCGGCATCGGCCTGCTCGACGCGATGCGATCCTCAGGCGTATCCCGGATCGTGTTTAGCTCGAGCGCGGCTGTCTACGGCGCCCCCGATCAGGTGCCCATCGACGAGCAGCAGCCACTCCGACCGGTCAATCCGTACGGCGAGACGAAGCGAGCCTTCGAAGCTGCCCTGCACTGGTGCGCGGCAGCGTTCGACATGTCAGCCGTTTCCGTGCGCTATTTCAACGCTGCGGGTGCGACCGACGAGCGCGGCGAGGACCACGAGCCCGAGGCGCATCTGATCCCGAACATTCTGTCGGCCGCGGATGGCGGTCCACCGCTCAAGATATTCGGCATCGACTACGCCACGCCGGACGGCACGTGCATCCGCGACTACGTCCACGTCCAGGACCTCGCGGACGCGCACATCTCCGCACTGACGCTGACAACGGAGATCAAGGCTACCCATGTCGTCTGCAATCTCGGGTCCGGTTCAGGTTTCAGCAACCTCGAGGTTCTTCGGGCAGCCGAGGAGGTGGTCGGGCGTCCAATTCCGCACTCGATGGCGGGCCGCCGCGAAGGCGACCCAGCGGCCCTCGTAGCCTCGAACGCCAAGGCGCGCGAGCTGCTGGGCTGGGAGCCGCGACGCGGGTCGCTCGATGAGATGATTGGCAGTGCCTGGCGCTGGCACCAGGCCCATCCAGATGGGTATCCCGAATGAAACGTCATCAGGACCTGGCTCACATCCCCAGCAACCCACGCGAGTGGCGGCCGCAGACGGTGAAACAGGGCCGCTACGTGCCCGAGGTGATCGACCCGATTCTCGAGCCGCTGTGGAGTGGAACCCGCGTGCTGGCCTACTACCGTGACTCGGTCAACGCGGACGAGTGGGGCGATGTCGATGTCATCGACGAGTTCGGCGACGACGCGACCCTCGACGCCCCGCAGGCGATCGACCAGCTCCGCCGCGCCGTCGGGGCGAGCGAGGCGGTGCTCGACGGTGTGATTACCAGGGAGGCCACGGCGGGCGGCGAGAACACGGCGGTCGGCCTCTTCCCGACGGTCAACCCGATCCGCAAGATGTTCCTGGGCGGCAGATCCGAGGCTGACGTGAAATATGAGCCGCGCGGGCCGCGCCGCGAGGGTGCGGCGGCGTTCGTCGCGGTGGACCTGTTGAGCCTGGACGGCCAGCCGCTCTTCGACGTTGCGCTGCTCGAGCGCAAGCGCCTGCTCGAGTCGCTCATCACCCAGAGTGACCTCGTCCGTGTCTCGCCCTGGGTAAGGCCGCCGGTTCGGAGCTGGTTCAACACGTGGCGCAGCGCCGGCTTCCGCGGCCTGATCATGAAGTCCTCGAACAGCCGCTATCGCCCCGGCCAGGAGACGGCCGAGTGGGCGCTCGTGGAGAGGCTGCCGCGGCGCTGACGGACTCGACGCGCAAGCGCGGCTGGCCGCTCGTCATCAGGCGAGCTACCGAGGCGGACCACGGAGCCGTCCTGGCGTTCGCCAGCGGCACCTGGGACGGCTGGGATTACATCCCCAACGCGTGGCCGGTCTGGCTCGCGGCGACGGACGGAGCGTTCCTCGTCGGAACCGTCGGCGAGTCGCCTGGCGCGCGACACGAGCCGTTGCTCGATGCCGAAGGGAGCCCGCTCGACGTCGGTCAGGTGGTGGCCATCACTCGCGTCGCAATGGTTTCAGACAGCGAGGCTTGGCTCGAGGGCATCCGTGTTGACCCACGCGTACGCGGCATGGGCGTTGCGGCCGATCTCCAGGTGGCCGAGCTCCAATGGGTCGCTGCTCAGGACGCGAGCGTGCTGCGCTACGCGACCGGCGCAAGCAACGAGGCATCGCATCGCCTTGGCGCGCGCGACGACATCAAACTTCTTGTCCGATTCCGCGCGTGGTGGTGGAGCGCGACAGGTTCGGTCGAGGACGACGATCACGAGCCGAGCGCATTTGATGAGGCTGTTCGCGAGGAAGCGACCGAGCGGCGGCGCGCCGCCCTGGGGCGTCTGTCAGCTGCCGGCCTCGTCGTCTCTATCGATGAGTTTGCCGTCGACGATCCCTGGCGCCGGCTGAGCGGCGACGCCACGTTCGCCGCGGGCGAGCAGCTGTACGAGCCGCGGTCGTGGGCGATGCAGGAGCTGACCGAAGCCCAGTTCCACAGGCACATCGAGCGCGGTGAGGTCGTCGTCAACACCGGCGCAGTGCAGGGCGACGGCTGGGCAATCGCGATCCTTGTCAGCGAGCAACTCCCGTCCGAGGATTCGTCCGTTCGCCTGGCGTTGCTGTGCGGAGAAGGTCGGGCCGCGGCGGCCCTCGCGGGCGAGATCCACCGCCTCACCGACGAGCCGGTCCGATTCCGCGTTCCAGTTGGGGCCCCGATGATCACCGGTCACGAGCGGCGCTTCCGGCATGCGGGCTTCGTCACGCCCGATTGGGAGCTCCACATCCTGGCCCGCCAGATGGACGACGGCGCGCCATTGCCGCCGGTTGATCCGTCCCATTTGATCCTCGCCGACGCGCCTGCGCGCATCGAGCCTCCGCGCTGGTAGTTTTGTGTAATGACGAAACACGAACGAAATTCAGGCCGTGGCCAGTTGCACCGCCGAAGTGCGCGTGCGTGGCGCGATGAGGAAAACCCAACCGGGCCGGGACAGGGCAAAGAGGAACTCGCGGAAGAAGCCGAAACCGCCACTGAGGCGGCCGTGGACAGGGATGTGGCCGATGCGCCGCAGGAGCCCCACGTGGATGAACCCGTGAACGCCGGGCCGGGCGGCGGCGGCGCCACAGAATCGGCGGGGCGCGCCAAGCACCACGAAGGCCTCCACGGCGGGCCAAGCCGCAAGCCATAAGTCTTCGAGCGTGGCTTAGAGCTTGACGCCGTAGCGCGCCTCGAGTTCGGCCACCCAGTCGTTTTCGATCGTGATGCCGTAACGGGACGCCAGTGCGTCGTAGTCGGCGTCGGCCGCGTCGTCCTCGCGCAATAGGATTGGGGCGAGCTCCTCGAAATAGTTTTCGAGGCCGCCGGGCACGACTATCTCGGCAATACGGCCGGGGACATCGCCTACGTTCCACATCGCGTGCGGCAGATGGCGCGGCTTGACGAGGTAGGAACCTGCACCAACCTCGGTTTCGCGGTCCCCCACGCGCACGCCGACGGTCCCTTCGATTACCAGGGTGAACTCGTCCTCTTTCGAGTGTCGATGCGGCTTGACCAGCCTCCCGGGCGGAATGACCACCTCCAGGATGGCTAGCGCCCCGTCTGTTTGGCCTGACACGAGGCCGTATCGGAAGGCCACGTCGAAAAGGGATACCCGTCGGCCCTCGTCGGCCCCGACAATCTGTGGTTCCATGACACCTCCTTGCCGGCGCATTATCGCGCTCAGTAGACCTCGTAGCGCTGGCTCCGCTCTCGACCCGTGCGGCGCGTCACCGCGTTCGGCGCGGGCGTCCAGATCAGGGCTCCATGCGGGGTCAGTCGCGCACGATCCGCCGCTGCTTGATCCGATCCGCGTCCGCGGCGAAAACGCCCGTGCCGTGAACAGAGACGTCGGCTATTGGCAGCATCGCCTCACCGAATTCGGCGGTCGATGATCGGTAGTCGATGTTCAGGGCGTACAGACCATCGCGGAATCTTGTGACTTGCTCCGCGATCCAGGCTACGTCGATTTCCGCCCCTTGGACCAGCTCGATGGCGATCCCTGGTCGCGGTGTGCCGGCCTCGTCCGTTCGGAGACAACAGGAACGAGTTCACCAGCCGCGCGAGTTCTGGATCGCTGATCGTCGTATCAGTCCGCCAGTGGATCCACAGGAAGGGCAGCGGGATCGGCTCTGACCATGCCAGAGGACCGCGCGGCCCTGCTGTCTCGGATGCCTCACCCAGGCGATCGATCTGGTAACCGAATCGAGCGAGGATCCGCGCGGCGCGGCGCCTCGCGCTCCTGTGTGGCGACGGGAAGGCGGCTGCGGCACTCGCGGACGAGATTCGTCGCGTCGTGGCGCACCCGATCCGTTTCCGCGTTCCGCGCGATCCGCCGATGGTTAGCGGCCACGAGGAGCGCATCCGCGAAGCAGGCTTCGTGACGCGCGACTGGGTGATGCACATCCTCGCCCGGCAAATGGACGACGGCCAATCAATCCCGCCAGTGGATCCTGAGCGTGTCATCCTGGCCGACCCGCCGCAGGTGATCCAGCCGCCTCGCTGCTAGCTTCGTACCTCGGAGTACGCTTGGCCGGCACAGACCTGTTCACTCTCGCCCGCGACGTTGTTGCGAGGTTCTCAGGGGACATGTTTGCAAGCGCTGAAACCGCGGCGCGGGAGCAAAATGTCCGCCTGGCTCAAGTCGTCACTCGGTGGGAAGTGGCGTTCGCTCGCCCTGTTCGCGTCACTTTCGATACTGATCGCCTCCTGCGGATCGGCTCCTTCCGGCCCGCTGATCGGATCGCCGTCGGCGACTGCCACAGCAGCGTCGGGCGAAGGTCTCCAGGCGTTCAAGGACGACCTCGCGGCGCTCGTCCTCCCCCCTGCGGAGACGGATATCCTGCGCGATCACTTGGCGGAGGCCATCGATCTCAGGGGCGCACTCGGGGAAGAGGCGGAGGACATCCTCTTACTCATCGCCGACACCGAGCGAGCAGCCTACCCCGGGCCGCCCGAGATCGAGCTCCCAACGTCCCAAGGCAACCCCACCGCCGCTTTCGCGGCCGTCGGCTTCCTCGCCGGCATCCCTCTGCCTCCGGCCGTCCCGCCGCCAACGCACGACCTCATGGTTTCGCTACCAGGGGGACTCGATATGGTGGGGAGACCCTTCCGAGACGGAAAAAATTCCTCACGCGTTGAGCAACGCGGCTCCGAAACGGAGCGACGTGGCGGCCTGTCCGTCACGGTGACATTCACGATTAACTCTGCGGTGACCGTCACCGGGTCGACGGTGTCGGTCGAGTTAGTCCGCGACATCACGTGGAAC
>CAYZEJ010000045.1:0-16788 GCA_964477545.1 uncultured Anaerolineaceae bacterium
GAACAGGAGTAACGAGGGTAGGCCGATGTCACCAGTAACTGCGCTCCAGCCGATCACCGGCGGCAATGCACCGGCCGCCCCGCCGAGGACGATGTTCTGCGGCGTCGAGCGCTTCAGAAGCATCGTGTAAACGACCACGTAAAAGGCCATCGCGACGAGCGTCAAGAACGCCGCGACGAGGTTGACCAGGAACGCCATGACCGCGAATGCCACGACGCCCAGCAGCAGCCCGAATATCAGCGCGTCTTCTGGGTTCACCTCGTGCGCCGGCAGCGGCCGTCGCCGCGTCCTGGTCATCAGCATGTCGATGTCGCGGTCCAGGTAGCAGTTGATCGCGTTCGCAGCCCCTGCCGCGAGTGAGCCGCCGACCAGCGTCCACAGCACCAGGTCCAGTCGCGGCACTCCACGGGCCGCCAGGAACATCGCCGGAATCGTCGTGACCAGCAGCAACTCGATGATGCGCGGCTTGGTCAGTGCGACATAGGCGCCCACGCGATCGCGCAGGCTGGACGGGCGATTGATCGGACCTCCTGCCTCAATATCGACAGCGCCACCGGCATCTGCGGCGTCAGCAACCTCCCCGGCCGAGCGAGCTTCGAAATAGCCGACGAACAGGCCGCCGACCACCAGCGCCCAGATGGCGGCCCCGAGCGCCAGATGCAACGCCACCGCCCAGGCGGCCAGCAGCGTCGTGATCTGGAGTGCGCCGACGATCACCTGGACGGCGTACAGCGCTGCCGCCGTTCCGATCAACGCCAGGACGGATTCGCCGCCGCGAGTGCCTCGGCCGCGGCGACGCGCCGATCGAACCTCACGCCAGAACACGATCATTGTGGCGAGAAGCAGCACACCGACGACCGCGGCCACGAAACGGTGCAGGAAATGGGCCATCTCGAGCGAAGCCACGGCGGGGACTGCCGAGAAGACCGGCAGGAACTGGCCGTTGAAGAGCGGCCAGTCAGGAAACACGAGGGAAGCGCCTGTCGCCGTCACGTGCGCGCCGAACAGCATCAGCGCGTAGACGGACGCTGCCGCGAACACGAGCAGCAGGGTCAGCCGCTGCGAAGAGCCACGCGAAGGCAAGGCAGCCGGGTAGGCGGCCCGCACCGCGACGAATGTCAGCAGGGCGAGTAGCGCCAGCGCCGTCGCGAGATGCGCGGTCACCCACTCACCCGCGTTATTGGTATCAACGGTGATCTTGCCGAGGTACGCCTGGAAGGCGACGAGCAGCAGCGCCGCAACGCTGGGTACGACGATCGACATCTGGCGCCGATAACGTGCGATCGCGATGGCGGCGAGCGCCAGCACCAGCAGCCCGACAACGACGGCTACCGAGCGGTGCACCCACTCGATCCACGCCGCCGTGTCCGACAGCGGCGGGATCCACGAACCGTGGCAGGTCGGCCAGTCGGGACAGCCCATCCCGGAGCCTGTGCTGCGAACGATTGCGCCGATCACGACCAGCAGGTAGGTCGTGGCGGCAGATATCAGGGCGAGCCGGCGAAACGTCGTCATTTAGGAGCGTCGATTGTAGTAATCGCCAGATAACCGGCCGATGAGCGTTCCGCGATATGGTGGGATCGATGTCCCGCTCGCTCCGCCCCTCGCTCGCATTCGTCCTGGCAGCAGCTTTCGTTGTCTCCGGCACGCTCATCGCCTGCACGTCGGACCCCGGCTGGCCGCCCGAGCAGAAGAACTTCGCGTTGATCCCTGCTCCGGTCAACGCGCAGGTCGTCGTGGGCGAGAACCGGATGCTCTTCAACGTGCTGGACAGGCAGAACCAGTCAATCGCGTCGGCCGACCGACCGCTGCTCCTCCAATTCTTCCACCTTGCCACCAGTCGGACCCAGATCCTGGAGGAAGCCGAGGCGACGTTCATACCGACTGTTCAGGGCCGCCCCGGCCTGTATCGGGCAATCGTCGCCTTCGATCGGGCCGGCGAATGGGGAGTCCAGGCGACGTCGACGGAGAGCGACGACACGAAGCGCACAGGTCGGTTCGTGTTCCCCGTGCGCGAGTTCGGCACCACGCCGCCGCTCGGCGCCCAGGCGATCGCGTCCGAGACGCCTACAGCGGACACGGCGGAGGAGATCGCTGCGATCTCGACGGACGACGACCCCGAACCCGACTTCTACCGCCAGTCCGTGGCGGGTGCGCTGGCCGCACATGAGCCATTTGCGTTGATATTTGCTACGCCTGCGTTCTGCCGTACGGCCACGTGCGGCCCCACGCTGGATGTCGTGAAGTCTGCCGCGGCGCCGTTCAAGGGTCGGATGGATTTCATCCACGTCGAGCCGTACGAGCTCGAATTGGTCGACGGGCACTTGAGGCCCGTACTGAGCCCGGAGAATCTCCCGGTGTCGGTCCCCGCGACTGTCGCGTGGGGGCTGCCAAGCGAGCCCTACATCTTTGTTGTCGACGCACAGGGCAAGGTCACGGCGAAGTTCGAGGGCATCGCGTCCGCGGATGAGCTGAGCGTCGCGTTCGAGGGAGTCGCGAAGCCTTAGGGAGCCGACAAACCACTCGAGCCGGGCGCCTCGAGCGGCAGGCCTGCCGCACACCCGGGGCACGTCTCTGCACCAGCCTCATGCGTGGGCAGTGAGAGAGACCACAGCGCTTCAGCTCGATACGTTTGATGGGTCGTCGGCGATTCGACGCTGGAAAGTCCGCCGGTTCGATCGACGAGCACGATGGCCAGGATGAGCTCGCCGCCGGTCTGCTCGATGACCGGGACCATCTCGGCCAGGGACGCGCCGGTGGTCACGACGTCGTCGACCAGTAAGACCTTTTCGCCGGGACGGATCTCAAAGCCTCGGCGCAGCTCGCGGCTCGTCGTCCCGTCGGCTGCCGTGACCTGTTCGGCGAAGATGCCGCGTACGCCGAGTTGCCGCGCGACCTCGTAGGCCAGGATCATGCCACCGGTCGTCGGGCCGATCACAACATCGACGGCCGAGGTCCCGCCAGGCGACCAGGCGCGGTCCGCCATGAGTCGGCACAGCTCGGTGACCCGGTTCGGCCACTGGAGCACCTGGAACTTTTCGATGTAGCGCTCGGCGTGGCGGCCGCTCTTGAGCTTGAAGTGGCCGTCGCGATATGCGCCCGCGTCACGAAAAATGCCCTCGACGCGCTCGGCCATCTCTGCCTGCTCGTCGGCCGGTGGCGTGACCTCGTGGATGGGCTGGTCGATCACGGCCTGTATTCCACTCCTTTTACGCTCGGCCTGCTGCGACGCTCGGGGAGCGCGGCTCCGATCACGTCGCGGTGCGAGGCATATCCGTGTTCGCGGCACCATGCTGCGAGCTCGTCGACGAGCCTCAGCGGAAGGACAGGGTCCGCGAAAACGGCCGTGCCCACCTGGACCGCGGATGCGCCGGCCATGAGGAAATCGAGGACGTCATCGAGCGATCCGACGCCGCCGATGGCGACGATGGGCACCTTGACGACCTGGGCCACCTCATACACAACACGTAACGCCACAGGCTTGAGCGCAGGACCCGACAGGCCGCCAAAGACGTTGCCCAGGAGGGGCCTGCGCCGGTGGCGGTCGAGCGCCATCCCGGGCAGGGTGTTGACCGCGCTGATCGAGTCGGCGCCGGCGTCGGCGATAGCGCGGGCGATGCCGCGGACGTCCGTCGCGGCCGGCGAGAGCTTGACCATCAGCGGCAGGTCCGTGGCTTTTCGGACGGCCGCCGTCACCTCCGCGGCAGCCGCTGCGTCCAGGGCGAACTGGAGGCCACCCGCGCCCACGTTCGGACACGAGATGTTCAGCTCGATGCCTGCCACGCCCGGCTGACCATCCAGGCGACGGGCCACCTCCACATAGTCCTCGACCGACTCTCCGGCGACGTTGACGATCACAGGCACGGTCCAGCTCGCCCAGCGGTCCGAGTACTTCTCGAGCACCGCGTCGACGCCCGGGTTCTGGAGGCCGATGGAGTTGAGCATCCCGGCCGGCGTCTCGGTGACGCGCGGCGGCGGGTTGCCGACGCGCGGCCGGAGCGTCGTACCTTTCGAGCATATCGCGCCCAGGCGATCCACGTCGACAACGTCGCCATACTCGACGCCATAGCCGAAGGTGCCCGACGCGACGAGCAGCGGATTGCGCAGGACGAGGCCGCGGCCAAGGTCGACCGAGAGATCGACCTCCACTGGCGCGACTACCTCAGTCGACATGGGCATTCCTTGCTCGCCACCACGTCCAACCGGTCGCGAAGACCCAGGCGAGGATGGCCATCAACACCGCCCATTCGAGCACGGCCACCATCCAAACTCCCTCGCGGACTTCAGGGGCGCCGAGCCCGTCGGCACCAAGGAGCGGGTAGGTGACCGCCAGGAAGCCGATGAAGAGCACGACGGTGGCTGCGCCAATACGCGCCAGCCAGCGCGGAAAGCGCGGATCGGGCCGGCGTATGAAATCGATCGAAGCCAGACCCACCGCGATCACGCCGAGCGCAAAGAAGATCAGGGCCGCGAAGCTATGACGTTCCAGGTCGTTCATGGGGAAGTACCCGACGAAAGCGCCCGCGACGCCCGCTATGCTGCCGATCGCGCCGTAGATCCAGGCCAGTGCGCCCCGACGGGCGTGGCTGAAACCAACCATGAAGAGCGCGAAGCACCAACCAGCCACGATCAGGCCGATGTTGAACAGGAGCGCGAGCTTCGAGACGCCGACCTGCCCCAGCTCGGACACCCAGTGGTTGAACGGCGAGTACGCCTCTCCCGCGGTCCCGGTATACGCGAGAGCCGTGACGACCGAAGCAACCGCGAAAGTCGCAGCGCCGACGATGGCGGTTAGCGGCGGGAGCAGCCGATCCGCGGTCCTCAGGGCCACCGGGCATCCCACACGATCTCATCCGACGCGAACACGGGACCCTCACGGCAGACGCGCTGTGGTCCATTGACGCCCATGACCACGCACCCGAGGCACGCTCCCACGGCACAGCCCATGTTCTGCTCCATCGAGACCTGGAGCCAGGCGCGGCGGCGGGACTGTCTCGATCCATGGGCCGCCTTCGTTCCGCGGCCGCGTCGCGGCCCGAGGGCAGCGACCCCCAGGCGCGCCGGGCGACTCTTCGCCGAGCCTGCCATGGCGGCCAGCATCGGATGTGGGCCACAGGCGAAGGCCTGGTCCGCCCAAGCCTCGAACTTGGTCACCAGCTCCGTCACGAGGCCGTGGTGTCCGAAGCTGCCGTCGTCGGTCGAGACCACGTACTCCACCTCGTCGGGGAGAAGCGAGGAGGGGTAGACCTCCGCGGCCGAGGCGGCGCCGAAGAGCATCACCACGTTCCTGTTAGCGGCCAACGACTCGTCGGCGAGCGACCTGACGCCGGCCATCCCCAGCCCCCCGGCGACGAGGAGGACGCGACGCGTCCGCGGGTCAACCTCGAACGGCTGGCCCAGGGGGCCGAGCATCTCCGCCTTGTCCGATGGCCGCATCCGCGCCAGCCACGCCGTGCCTATTCCCGTGACGCGGAAATGGATGGTGATCGTGCCGCCCATGCGGTCGTACGTGTTGATGCTGAACGGCCGGCGCAGCACGAGTCCCGAATAGTCGGGCGTCCGAACGTGCACGAACTGTCCGGGTTGCGCAGCGGTGGCGAGCCAGGGTGCGTGATATGTCTGGAGCCACTGCCCGGGCAGAAACTCGCGCGTGTCTACCAGCTCGGCGTCGAGCAGCCTCACGTTCCAGGAGCCTGCTTGTCGTCAGGCCGTGTCGTCAGGCCTTCTTGTCGGCCTCGTCTTCGACGTCTTCGACGTCCTCGACGTCCTCCACCGCGTCGTCGGCCTCTTCGTCGGCCTCTGCATCGAGCTCTTCGTCAGCGTCGCCGTCATCGTCGCCCGCGACCGCCGGGAATGAGTCCGCGATCGCCTCCGCCAGGTCGCCGAATACGTCTGTCGGGTCGTAGAACTCGACCAGCGTGTCGGGCGTCTCGAGTCGCCGCCAGGCACCCTCGCGGCCGCCCGTGTCGTCTGGGTCGCTCTCGGGAACGACCTCGGCCTCGAAGCGGCCATTGCGCTTGAGCCAGAGCCGTTCGTCCTCGTCGTCGAGGATCATCAGGTCTCCCACCACCGGCGCCAGATCCTGCACGGCACCCTCGAACTGCTCGATCAGCCGGGCCTCGGAGTGCTGGCTGCGCTCCTGGAAGGTCAGCGAAAGGTCGTACAGGCGCCGCGCCGCGCCCTCGGCGTCCGTCGGCGCGTCGGCAGCCTGGCTGCTGGCCCATTCGTCGGCAGCGGCGGCGTAGCCAGCGTCGGCGTATTCGTCCTCGCCAACGCCGACCCCGACCGTCTCGTCGGGAGCGATGCCGGCTGCCTCCATGAGGTCATCGGTAGCTGTGGGTTCGGACGGCAGGCCGGCCTGTTCGCGCGCAGCCTCGGCGAAGGCGGCGAGCACCTCGGCCGGGTTGTAGAGCTCGACGAGCTCAGCCGCGCTCTCGATGATCTCCGTCTCGGAGTTCCATTCGCCCGTCACCTCGTCCTGGTAGCGGGTGCGCGAACGGAACGATCCGTCGGGGGCGACGGACAGATAGTCCGGATCGTCATCGATCAGAACCAGCCCGCCGATTTCCTTGATCCGATCTCGGTTGGCGTCCACGAAGCGCCGGAGTTGGTCGCCGGCGCTGGCGAGAAATGCTGTCCGCTCGACGCTCGCGTCGGCGGCGAGTTCACCCAGGGCGCTGCTCATGCCGCTCACGGCGGTCCTCCTTCTAGGGTCGTCGGCTGCATCGTCCGAGGCTCGTGACTGGTCATCGCCTGATCGTCTGATGCTCATTAGGGGTGGTACTCGAGATCGGTTCCCATCCGCTCGCGGAGGAACATGGCGTGGTGGCGCTCAAACATCCATTCGCCGGCCCGGTGGCCGACGGCTCGTGCTCGTTCATCGGACTCGAGCTTGTCGATGGTGGCGTAGTCAGGCAGTTCGAGGAGGATCACGTTATCGAAGTCCCAACCGTAGGCGACGTTGTACCAGCCGAGAAATTTGACACCGAAGTCCTCTTCGTAGCGCTTGACCTGGCGCGGGAAGACCTTGCGCATGAAGAACTTGAAAAACGGGTCACGACCGCGGCGCACGGAGAAAAATGTCGCCAAAACGGGCACGGCTTCAGGCTCGCGTCAGGCTTGAAATTCCATAGGGCCCGCGCATTGTCGCACGGGCTGTAGCTGGCGCCCGAGCCGTCTCGTGGCGCGCTCCGCCGTCGCCGTTCGTAGTGCATTCGCGCACTGAATGATCCGTCCGCCGACCATCTGTCGCGACGATACTCGGCGCTCTTAAGAGCGCGCTCAGGTGACGTCCTATTCACGCGTCGCATACTCCGTCCGCCGAGGCGGCCGGAAGGCCTGGGAACGCACGCTGCAACGGACGGATCATCCAAGCCATGAATAACCCGCCGCCAAGCCCAAACAAATGCCGTGATAAGCGGTTCGGACCAAGCTTTGCAGGCATGGCAACGAAGGATGAGCGGCTGGTTCGCGGGCAGCGTAGAGGGCGGGCGCTGGTGATTCGAACCGTTGCAGAGCTTCGTGAGGCAAGGATCGCGGCGGGCTTGAGTCAACAGGCCTTGGCAGATCACATCGGCTGCTCACAGCCCACGTATTGGCGGATCGAAGATCGGCCCGGCGATCGGATCAGCGTCGTTCGGCTGTCTGAGATGGCATCACTTTTAGGTCTCGAATTGGCGGTCAGGCTGTATCCGGCGGGCGATCCGATACGCGACAAGGGCCAACAGGCCTTGGCGAAGCGGTTCGGCGCGCTGCTCTCGCCGAGATGGCAGGTGACCACCGAGACGCTGCTGCCGATGCCTGGCGATCTGCGCTCATGGGACAAGCTGCTGCGGCTGACTGGACCCGCACATAGTCAGCTCGTGGGCGCTGACCTCGAGACGCGCATCCGGGATATCCAGGCTCTCGTGCGGCGCACTCGGCTACGGGAACGTGACGGCGGCGTCGACGTGATCCTCATCGTTCTCAGCGACAGCGCGACCAATCGCCGGATGGTCGATGAGCTGCGTGTGGCTCTTGGTCCGGACTACGCGACGAGCCCGCGAATCCTGTTGCGGGCCTTGAGAACCGGCGAGCAACTCCCTGGTTCTGGCGTCATATTGATCTGAGCCCCCCGGGGCTAGCGGAAGACCGTCACCGTGACTGGACCAGACTTTGCGCTCTTGTTCCCTGAGACGTCGATGGCGCGCACCTGGTATTTGTAGCTGCCTACTGACGCCGGCCTGTCCAGGTAAGCCAGCGCGTCCATCCGGCGCACGATGATGTTCCCGTTCCTGAACAAGCGGTAGACGATCGTACCCGGCGCGTTGTCCGCCGCCGCGTCCCAGCTCAGTTGGACGTACCGGTGGCCTTGGGGCACAGCCGCGAGGCCGGCGGGGACGCTCGGCGGCGTCGTGTCCAGCAACACCTTGTAGAGCAGCGCGGCCGTGATCGCAACGTGAGCGTTCGTGCGGCCGCGGTTCGTGAGCACCACGACCGTGACGTCTTCGGACGGGACGTGCCAGGCGGCCGCCACGAAACCTCGGATCGAGCCGGTGTGGCCGAACATCCTGTGCCCGCCGAACTCCTGCGTCTGGGTTCCGAGGCCGTAGTCGCCACCGCCTGGATATCGCGCCCAATCCGTCATCTCGGTCAGGCTCGCCGGCTCGAGGATGTCGCCGCCGTACAGCGCGTCGCTCCAGGTGGCGATATTCCTGGCGGATGCCACCACGTCGCCGACCGACCAGGCCACGGTCGCGGCTGACCGTGTCGGCCGGTAGCCGGACGCGTCATTCACGTCGCGGAAATGGTCCTTCGCCCACAGGTATCCCTTGGCCGCGTTCGGCGGCGGCGCCCCGGAACTCTGGATGGACGTCTCGTCGAGGCCCAGCGGCTCCCAGAAACGGGAGTGGAGCTGCGCCGCGACCGAAGCCCCGCCGGCGATCTCGGCCACCAGGCCCAGCAGCACGTAGTTGGTGTTGCTGTAGCGATAGCCCGCGCCGGGCGCAAAGTACGGCGCGCGATCGAACCGCCCAAGGATCTCGGCCGGCGTCCAGTGATGACTGGGATGACCGAAGACTGCCGAGTTGTAGTCCGGATGCCTGAAGTAGTCGAACAGGCCGGACGTGTGGCTGAGCAGCTGCCTAAGGGTGATGTTGGCGGCGTTGGGATAGTCGGGCAGCCATTCCGACAACGGATCATCGATCGACAGCAGGCCATCCTCAGCCAGCTCCAGCATCAGGCTGGCAATGAACGTCTTGGTGATGCTGCCGACAACGAACGGGGTGTCGCGGCCGACCGCCGTACCGGGACCCAGCATCGATTTGCCACTCACGCCGCTCCACCGGCTGCCGTCCCCCAAAATGACGGCAGCCGACACGCCCGGGATATTCATCGACGCGCGTTGCTGGTCGATCACCGACTGAAGCGCGGGCCCGACCGCCGCCGCGCGGCTCTGCCCTGCCGCCACTGGAGCTGCGCCCACCGCGAGCATGGCACACAGCCAGGCAAGCGCGAGGGTGACGCCCACGAGGCGACGATTGAGCACGGAAACCCCTCTGGTCGGTCGGCGGCTACAGGTCAGTATATGACGACGCGGTCGGCGTCCGCGATCAACTGCACCAGACGTTGCGGCGGTGCCAGCTCGACGCTCTTCGTAGTTATGCCGCGCGCCTTCGCCGACTGGCCCGAGCCGTACATGCCCACGCCTGCCTCGAGCAGCGCCGTCCAATGCTCGGCAACGCTGCCCGTACCGACACCCTGGAGCTGGTCCCGGGTCTCGGCGCGAAGCACGTTGACGCCGTCGCCCGCGAAGAAGATGTCGACTTCGTGACCTTCTGCGCGGGCTGTACGAGCAACCAGCATGCCCAGTGCGACGCGGGTGGTGTTCTCCGGGCCGTGGGGATATGAACCAGCACTCGCACCGTTCGCTCTTTCACTCGTCCGATGTTGCCTTCTCGGCCTTCTCAGCTTCCGATGCGATCTGGCCGACTGTCTTGCGCGCGCCCTCTCGCAGCGGACGGCGCTGGGCGCGCCTGTCGGCCGCGACCAGGCGCAACAGGAAGATCATCGTCTGGCCGACGAAGAACAGGATGACCAGCGTGAGGATCAGCATCGCTGCGCTGACCCAGGGCGGAAACACGAGCACAACGCTGAGCGGCGTGGCCACGAGCAGGGCAACGAGCAGCACGACCTGGATCCAGAAGCAACCGAGGCCCGGGCCACGGTCGGCATCGAGAGGCGCGCCTTTGTAGGTCGGTCGAGCGGGGTCAGAGCCCCCAACGCCCTCGGCGGCTTCGCCCGACCGCTCCTCAGCCGCGGGTTCCGACATAGCTCGCGGCAGGTGTCTGGCCGGCGGCGGGCGTCGATCCGGCGAGGATCGCCAGGACCGCCATCCGCACCGGCACTCCGTTGCGGACCTGCTCGAGCACCAGCGAGCGCGGGCCACGCGCCACTTCGCGAGTTACCTCGATGCCTTCGTTGATCGGCCCTGGATGTAGGTAACGAGCAGACGGCGCGGCGTGCGCGAGCCGCGGCTCGGTGATCTGATAGTCGCGGATGTAGTCGCCAAAGGAGACCCCAGGAGCCATGCGCTCCTGCTGTACGCGCAGGCCCATGACCGCATGGGCGTCGCGCAGGGCCTCGTCGAGTTCATCCGTAAGCGACACAGGCAGCGTATCGAGACCGGGGAGCCAGGCACGAGGACCACACAGCACGACCTGGGCGCCGGCACGCGTGAGCGTCCAGACGTTCGATCGCGCCACACGCGAGTGGAGGACATCCCCAACGATGGCAACCTTTCGGCCGCGCATGTCGCCGAATTCGCGAGTAAGCGTGAAGAGGTCGAGCAGCGCCTGCGTCGGGTGCGCGTGCCAACCATCGCCCGCATTAATGACCGAACCCCCAAAGTACCGCGCCGCCACTGCCGCTGCCCCGCTGCGGTGATGGCGCACCACGAGGACCGAGAACCCGAGGGCATCCAGGTTGCGCACCGTATCGACGAGCGTCTCGCCCTTGACCATCGACGACGACAGGGGCTCGAGCACGTATGTCTCGGCGCCGAGGCGTCGGGCGGCCAGCTCGAAGGACAACCGTGTGCGCGTCGACGGCTCCGCGAAGAGCAGCGCCACGTTCGATCCGCTCAGGGTGCCCTCGACAAAGCCCGGGCGGCCGTCAAGCCGGAATTCGGAGGCCAGGGACAGGATCCGGCCGGTCTCGTCCGCGCCGAGGCCCTCCACGTCGAGGAGGTGCCGGCCATCCCAGGTCACGCCGCCGCCTCCGCCGAGCCTTCGCGCCGCTCGATCACTACCTCGTCGTCTCCGCCGTCGGTCTCGCGCAGATGGACCTTGATCACCTCGTCCCTGGACGTGGGCACGTTCTTGCCCACGTGGTCGGCGCGAATGGGAAGCTCCCGATGGCCCCGATCAACCAGCACTGCCAGCCTGACCGCCTTTGGGCGCCCGATATCGACCAGCGCATCAAGCGCGGCACGCACCGTTCGCCCCGTGTAGAGGACGTCGTCGACGATCACGAGCGTGCTCGACTCGAGCGGGAAGGGCAGGTCGGTGCCCTTCAGCAGCGGCTGGCGGGCGACCTGTGAAAGGTCGTCGCGGTAGAAGGTGATGTCGAGGCTGCCGACCGGTGGCCGCACTCCCTCGTGAGCTTCGATCGAGCTCGCCAGGCGCTCAGCGAGCGGTACTCCGCGGCGCTGGATCCCGAGCAGAGCCAGCCCTTCGGTACCGCCGTGCTTCTCCACGATCTCGTGACTGATGCGAATCAGCGCCCGCCGAACGTCGTCGGAGGTCATGATCTGGCGGCTCGTCACGGCTCGTAAAGACTAGCCGGACACGCGCCTTTAGAACGTCGGGACCAGATCCTCCACGTTGAGCGATTCGATGCGCAGGTCCCCAACACCGTCCGTGCCCCACGTTCGGATGTGCAGTTCGCCCTCAGTCCCGTCGTCGGGCAGTCCGACCCACGCGACTCGGTTGGCGCCAACGGTGAAGCCTCGCTTGGAGAACTCAGGGCCGATCAGCGGCTCGTCGAGCGTCAGCTCTCCCGAGCTCGGATCGAACGCTACAAGGACAAGCCTGCCCCACGACGTGCCCGGCGTGTCGGCTTCCCACAGGCCCAGCACCCGCCCATCGGCCGACCACCGAGCGTGCCAATCGAGAACCGGCTCGGCAATGGGATCGCGCGTCGGATCGAGTGCGACGAGCTCAACGTCCCCGGAGCCTGCTTCTGCCCCGAACGGATCCACGGCCGACCAGTCGACGAGATAGAGCGCGCCTTCCCGAGCGACAGGCAGCGAACCCGAGAGATCCAGCCTCCCGTTCCAGGTCACTGCGTGGGCCTGCTCCGGATCGACCACGGGCAGCCACATCAGCGGGCCTTCGACGCGCCGCTCCTCGAGTGTCACTGGGTCAACGACCACCGTCAGCACCTCGAGCGTGTCGCTCTTGCCGCTGGTGTCGTTGACGCGACTGACGACGATGCGCCGGCCGGACCAGGATGCGAAGAATGAGGAGTGGTCGGTGGTAATCGCGCGCGCGTGGGTGTCGCCCGGCTCCCACACGAAAACGTCGGGGCCGTGGCCGCCGTCCGCAGGCATGGCACTGAACGCAAGGACTTCGCCGTCGCGCGACCAGGCCGGCGGCGCGCCCGCCGAATGAACGTCTTCGAGTATCGACAGCACACGCAGGCCGGGCACGGCACTCGGCGGCGGGGTCACGATTGCTGTGGCCACGGGATCGATCGGCTCGGGCGTGTCGGCGGGCTCGTCGGTGGGCGGCGCGTCGGGATCGGGAGTCTCGGGTGTCGCTGCATCGGTCGAATCCGGACCAGGGCTGGGCTCGACTGGCGGGTCGGTTTCTTCGGGCGCCGCTGGGGACTGGTTTGAATTCGGTGTTTCCGTCGGCGGCACCTCGCTGCCCGCGGAGCTCGAGGGCTGCGCGGAAGCGTCCGTTGGCTCCGGAGCGCTCGTCTTCGGCGGAGTGTCATCGAACAGCAGCACGACCGCGATCACGTCGTTGGCCTTTTCGTGCCCGACGAACGCGATCTGTCCCCCGGACGCGCTCATGGCGACGTTCTGCGGCCTGAGGTTCTGCAGTGACACTGTCTGACGATCGAAGACGTTGTCGTCGGTGCAGTCGGGCGCTGTCCGTGGGCACACCTCGCTGATCTGCGTCCGGAACACCGTCAGGTCGCTCTCTCCAGCCGAGACCACCGCGAATGGGTGCGCGGCGATCGAGAAGGGGGTCGGCCGAAGCGACGGACGGGAACCGTCGGCCACAGCCGTGCTGGGAGCCTGCGGGGTTGCGGGTCCGAGCTGCATCACGGCAAAAACGGTGACTATGCCGAGCGCGGCGACCACGGTCGCCAGGGCACTTGGCGCTCCGGATCGCGACCGCTCGACGCGGCGCATGACGCGACGCCCGAGCCGCGGGTATCGGAATGACCAGCGCGACATCTCGCGGTCGAGCGCGGTCGAGGTGCGCGCCCACATGTCGCGCGGCGGCGTTGGACGAGGCAGTGACCTCAGGAGTGCGCTCTGGATCCGATAGTCCCTCTCGACCTGTTGGCAATCCTGGCAAGCCTTCAGATGACCGACGAGCAGTCGGCTCTCCGCCCGCGTCAGTTGGCGGTCGAGGCGCGCGGCGAGAAGCTCGCGGTAGCGCGCGTGAGGGTCAATGCGGCCCTTCATCGGTCGTTCCCGTCGCGGTCGTGGCGATCGCGGGCGCGGTCGTCGCGCGAACGGGCCTGCGAACGTGTCGCACCAAGTGAGCGCTGAGACTCGGCGACCGCACTGCGGGCACGCTCCGCGGCCAGTGCCTGGCGGAGCGACTCGCGCCCCCTGGTGAGCAACGCGCGTGCGGCCACATGCGAGACGCCCATCGCCTCGGCCAGCTCGAGGCCAGTCAGCTCCTGTAACTCGGCGAGCAGCAGCGCCTGGCGCTGGCGCGGCGGGATGCTTTGCAGCGCACGCTCGAGATCGGCCGAAAGCCGGGCTCGAAGGACGAGATCCTCGGCGGACGACGCAGACCCGCGACTCTCGCCGGTCCATGGGACGAAGCGCACGATCTTCCGTCGCCGGAGCTCGTCCAGTGCCGTGCGGCCGGCGATCTGGTACAGCCAGGCACGAGCGCGGTTGTGGTCTATGAGCGTGTCATAGGCGCGATAGGCCTTGACGAAGGTCTCCTGCGTCAGATCGGCCGCCAGTTCATCGTCGCGCAGCATTCGGGCCAGGTGGGCATAGATCTCACCGTGATGCGCCGCGTAAACCCTCTCGACAAACGCGCGTGCCGCAGCCCGATCCGTGGTCACCGTGACGTCCGTGATGGTTCGGGAATGGGCTTCGAGCACTCGCCAGTCACCTGCTCCGGTTCGTGGCCCCACTCATGGGGAGAGGGGACGCGCCGGACGGCGGCGCTGTTCAGGCTGATTCGACGGCTCAAGGGGGTCCAGTGTGACGCAATCACGTGTCCACGGCCCCTGCGCCCGAAGTGCTCACCGCGGCACGAAGTCGTCCCACGAGCGTGGGCCGCTCGCCACGCCCGTCTCGATCGCCTCCGCGCGGGCCGTATCGAGCAGCTCCGCGGCCGCCTCTTCGGGCGAGACCGGGTTGACAGGGAGTCCTGTCCCGAGCTCCAACCCGGCTATTTCACGCAGCCGCGGGTGGATCTCCCAGTGCCAGTGGAACGTTTCTTCGACGCGCTCGCGTAACGGAGCCGTGTGCAGCACGAGGTTGTAGGCCGGTCCGCCGAGCGTGCCGAGCAACTGGAGCACGCGCTGGAGCGTCTCGGCGGCGCTTACGAGCTGTGCATCGGTGGCCGTGCCGAAATCAGCGGCGTGGTGGCGCGGCACGACCCACAGCTCGAACGGCGAGCGCGACGCGTACGGAGCGAAGGCCACGCTGGCCGAGTCCTCGAACACCAGCCGGGTCGGATCTGCAACCTCGTCTCGCACCAGTCGGCAGAACGGGCAGATGCCCTCGCGGATGACGTAGCGAGCAGCGCCCCCGAGCTCCTCCCCGATGCGGTGCGGGATGTGCGGCAGGTCGTAGAAGTCGAAGCACAGGTGGTTGGTCAGCGCACCGGCCTGGGTCCCGTAGTTCTGGACAACCTGAAGGTATTCGGTCTTTTCGGCGTTCCGCGCCTCCGTGAGCACATCGCGAGCCCGCGCGAGCAGCTCGAACGCGATCTGGGACGTCGTCTCGGCGAACGACTCATGGTGGCCACGCGGCGCGACGATGGTCTGGTAGGAGCCCGCGTCGCCCACCAGGCCCAGCACGGGCTCGCGTCCCTCCGGTTCCGCCTCACGCTGCTCACGGTCTGTGCCGGCGACGATGAACGCATCCTGTTTCAGCATCCGCACGCGGACACCGTCAGTGCCCGGTGCGGAGCAATTGGGACAGTTGTCGACGGTCTGGTGTTCCAGGTGCCTGGCCGGCCTGTTGAAACGCTCCCGATTGAACTCCCGATCGACCACCACGGCGACCCACCAACCGGTCACGCTGTCCTTGCGCAGCTCGAACAACCCGCGCGCCATGCTTCTCGCTTCTCCTCGGCTGGCTAGAGGGCGCCCACGGGCGAAGGATCGGGCCGATCGACAGTCTGGCCTGCCGCCGCCGCATCCTCCAGGCGCAGCGCAAAGGCGTGCTCGAACCGATCCGCGGCGTTGGCTACGCTCGTTGTCGAGGGAGCCGATTGACCGTCCGGCCAGCCTGCCTCGCTCGCGATCGATGTGACCTCGACTTCTGGGAGGCCGCATGGGTCGATCAATTCGAAGTCCGTCAAATCGGTCGTAACGTTAAGGGCGATGCCGTGGTAGGTGACACCGCCCTCGAGGCGCAGCCCGAGGGCGCCGATCTTGCGCGGCGTCGAGCCCTCCGGATCGCACCAGACGCCCGGGTAGCCGTCGCGTCGCGCAGCGTCGACCCCATAGCCGGCACAGGTGTCGATCATCGACTGCTCGAGCGCGCGCACGAAGGGCCGCAGTAGGAGGTCGCGATCGGCGAGGCGGATGATCGGGTAGGCCACGAGTTGCCCGGGGCCGTGATAGGTCACGTCGCCGCCGCGTTCGACCTGGATGACTTCGATGCCGCGTGCTGCCAGCGTCTGCGGCGTTGCCAGGACATGCGATGGGTCAGACCGGCGGCCCAGCGTCAAGACAACAGGATGCTCCAGCAACAGCAGCTGGTCTGGAATCTCACCGGCGCGGCGTGCTGCGATGAGGTCGTGCTGCATCTGCCACGCCTCGCGATAGCCGACACGCCCCAGCCAGCGCACCTCGAGCGGGGCTCGTTGGTCGCCCATCTCGGCACGATAGCAGGGGACGCCGGCGATCCCTGCGGCCCTGACCTCAGGCCCTGCGTCCCCACTCCCCGAATGTGCGCCACGAACGGCCTATCCGCCCGGCTGAGGCCATTTGTGCGCCGGGTGCGGCATCTCCGCGACGGAGGCTGCGGTGGTCGTCGCGATTCGGCCGTGCTCCACGCACATCAGGCCGCACAGTGGCGGTTGTGTGCGACGCCAGAGGCATGGCCGACCGCATCGGGCATTCCCGCATCCGCATTCCCGCATCACCGCAGCGCGATCACCGCGTCGCGTCCAGGGTCTTGCCCAGCCGCGAGACTGGCCAGGACTCGGCGGGTGTCCAGCTCGAACGTCGCCAAAAGTGTTGGGCGAGCTGCGGTGAGTGCGAGGCGATTCGCATGGCTGCCGGCAATGACGAGGATCATGCGGTCGGCACCTAGATGTGATGTTCGGGGACGTTGTTGACAGCCGCGTGGGGCACGAGCCCGGCGAGCGC
>CAYZEJ010000046.1:0-16247 GCA_964477545.1 uncultured Anaerolineaceae bacterium
CGTTCGCCCAGAGGCCTTCCCCGCTGGTTCTGAGTACATTCGCGTGATCAGCGGGAGGGGCGTCCTCAGTTCGTTCGCCCAGAGGCCTTCCCCGCTGGTTCTGAGTACATTCGCGTGATCAGCGGGGCGTGATCAGCGGGGCATGCCCTCAAGCCGAGGCATGGCCCAGAGCCATTGCCGCTGGTTCTGAGTACATTCGCGTGATCAGCGGGGCATGCCCTCAAGCCGAAGCGTGGCCTTCAACCGTTGAGGATCTCGAACCACGTCTTCTGCGCATCCGGGTTGTAGGGCCAGGCGCATTTGTGCTGGTGCGGGCAGCAACCGAACGGAAACCCCGGGCCGAGTGCCATGCCGATGCGGATCACCCGAATCGTGCTCATGCCGGGCGTCCTCCCGCGCTCGAAGCGCGATACCAGACTCTGGCTCACGCCCGCCTTCGCAGCGACCTGGCGCTGCGTGAGTCCCGCCTGGCGTCGGCCGTGGCGGAACCTGGCGCCAATGAGGACCATTTCAGGGGTCGGTGTGTCGTGAACCCTGGGATGGTCAGCTCGATACCAGCGTTCAAATTCGGACACGGATCAATCAAAGCGAACGGCTGTTGTTGGTGGCTTACTTCGGCCTTATCGCCCGATCCACGGCCGATCACCCGCGACTTAACACCCTCTTGCTGATCACGCGAAGGTACTCAGGACCAGCGGACACCATCTCTGGGGCAGCGGCGAATTCCGAAGAGGCCTGAGCGGGCCCGCAGGCCTAGCTGATCTTGGCCATGACGTGCTTCACGATCGTGTAGTCCTCGATCGCGTACGTGCTCATGTCCTTGCCGTAGCCGGACCGGCCAAAGCCGCCGTGAGGCATTTCCGACACCAGCGTCAGGTGGTCGTTGATCCAGACCGTCGAGGTCGATACCCGCCACGGCGACGACGTCGCCAAAGCGCTTTTCGACGCCCTCGAGCGTGATCGACGGAACCTTCGTCCCGGCGCGGTCGGACGCGCCCGCGCGCATGCCCTGCTCGTCGTTCGTGGAAACGGCCAACGTCCCTCCGGGCCCCCGCAGTTGCCCCGGACTATCGGCGGACGCGCGCGCGGCTGTCAAGCCGCGACTACGACGTCGCGCGTCAGTGGGCCCGGTTGGAACCCGGGTGCAGCAGCAGCGTGGCAGATGCCGGTACGAGCGCAGGCTGAGGGCGTGTGGCGGACGACACGCGCCTGCGCGCCACAGGGCTCGCGCCATCGGCACCGGCGGGGCGCAGTAGGGCTGGAACCTCATGGGCCGGAACAGGCGGTGAGAAGAAGTAACCCTGGCCGGTGTCGACGCCGATGCTCAGCAGCCGGCGCACCTGGTCGGCGTGCTCGATTCCTTCGGCAATGACGTCCATCTTCATAGAATGGCCGAGGGTGACGATTGCACGGGCAAATTCCCAATCGTTGTCCGAGGCGCCCGGCCCGCCCAGGAACTCCTTGGGGACCTTGAGCGTGTCGACGGGGAACTCGCGCAGCCATGCCATGGACGACCAGCCGGTCCCAAAATCGTCCAGCGCGACGCGCACGCCGAGTGCACGGATGGCCTGCAAGCGGTCGATCGTTAGCTCGACGTCCTGCATCATCAGCGTCTCGGTGATCTCGACCGTCAGCCGGCTCGCGGGAAACGACTGGCGGGTGATCAGCTCGGCGATCTCGTCGACGAAACCGGGCTGCTGGACCTGGCGGGCGGACACATTGACGCTCAGGCGCGTCAACACGCCTCCCGACGCATCTTCCCAGGACCGGGCCTGCTTGATCGCTTCCTCGAGTACCCAGCGTCCAATGGGCAGGATCAGCCCCGTCTCTTCGGCGAACGGGATGAATTCGGCGGGCAGCACGATTCCGCGGGCGGGATGCTGCCAGCGCAGGAGCGCCTCGACGGCAAGGGCCTCGCCGGTGGCGAGGTCGACGATCGGCTGGTAGTACAGGACGAAGCAGCCGTCATCGACCGCCCGCTGAAGGTCACCCTTCAGGGCGTGGCGTCGGACGACCGCGGCGTAGAAGCGCGGCTGGAAGATCGCGAAGCCACCCTTGCCGCTTGCCTTGGCGGTGTACATCGCGACATCGGCATCCCGTACGAGCGCCTCGGCGCCGTCTTGTGGCCGACGGCTGACGGCGAGACCGATGCTGCCGCGAATCGAGACCTCGGTCCCGGCTATGGGGAAGGGCGCTCGAAGGGCATCGAGGATTCGCTGCGCGACGGCCGCCGCGCCGCCTGATTCGCCGTCCTCGACGAGGACGCCGAACTCGTCGCCGCCCAGGCGCACGGCCAGGTCCTCGGGCCTGACGCAGGCGCGCAATCGCTCGGCCACGGCGCGCAGCAGATCGTCGCCCGCGGTGTGGCCAAGTGAATCGTTGACTGTCTTGAAGTCATCGAGGTCGACGAACAGGATGGCTGCTCGACTCGCCCCGGCACGAATCTCGGCGACCAGTGCCTCGTTCAGGCGCTCGAGGAAGAGCGCCCGGTTGCCAAGACCGGTGAGCACGTCGTGATACGCCTGGTGCCGCAACCTCTCCTTGAGCTCAGCGAGCTGGGCGAGCGAGCGGCCGAGCTGTCCATTCTCGAATGCCACCGCGGCGTGATTGGCGAGCGTCTCGAACAGCTTCAGGTCCTCGGCGACGAACGACGTCACGTCGCCAAGACGGTCGGCGATGATCAGCATGCCGATCGTCTCCGTATCGCCGCGCAGGGCGGCGATCATCGCGTCCTGCATGCCCGGACTCCGCTCGCCTACCACGTCGGGCTGAACTCGGGCCTGTTCGTGCAGGAACGCGCCGGGCTCGAGAAGCGCTCGACGATAGATCGGATCGTTGGTGTCCAGCTCGATCTCGTGCATGACAACCCGCTGGTCGCCAGGCCCGATGATCGTCTCCAGGGCCGCCTCGCCGGAGCGTGTTGGAAACAGCACGAGGCGCGCCCGGCCGGCGCGAAACATGCCGCGCGCGTGTTGGAGCAAGTCGGCGACCGCGGCATCGAGCTCGGGCGAGCGCTGGAGGATGCGCGTCGATTCGTACAGGAACTCGAGGCTCTTGTTCTTCTCGCGCTCCGACATCAGGGTTCGATAGGCAACGAGGATCAGGGCGATCGGGATGCCCAGCAACCAGGCGGCGGAGGGTTCCAGCCACAGGATCGTGACGCCCATCAGCGCGAGGCTCGTGTTGGTCATGCCGACGGCAAGGCCGAACTTCAGGGTTTCGGGGAGCCGCCCGGGCTCCCAGCGCCCTTCGGCGAAGGCGATCACCACTGCGATGGAGACGATCCCGACTACGTTGGCGACCGCCGCGGCTGCGAACGCCGCGAACCAGACGAGAGCGCCTGGGCTCAGGTCGCCGCCAGCGATCAGGTTGAACACGATGACAGCGAGAGTGGCCTCGAGCGCGAAATGGCTCAGGTTGAAGGCGAGCTTGATCGGCGGCTGACGGCGGACGAGCACCAGGCCAATTCCGGCGCCGACCACGTTGGCAAGCACAAAGTCCGCAGGCGTGGCGAAGACCAGCCCGAGGACGAGCGGGATTTCGCTCAGCGAGAACGTGTGGGCCGTGCGCCGGAATTCGAGGTGGACGACGTTCGTCTCGGCCAGGTAGAAGCCGATGGCCAGCGCCCACCAGGGAATGGAGATCGGTGTGAAATGGGGCTGAATCCCGAGCGCCAGGGCGAGGAACAACACGGCGGCCGTGAGCGCCATTGCGCCCGTGAGCGACCAGATCCGGGCGGCACCAGGCGCCAATCGGAAGCCGAACGTCGGACGTCGTGGCAGCGCGCCGGCCCTGACCGTCATCATCGTCCGCCGTTCCTGGTGTGCACTGTCCGGGTGGCGCAGCGAACCCGCCCAGCGCAGATGCGGGACGGGTTCACGTTGCCGCGTGACCTACAGGGTCGGCGGGATGATCGGAGCGATGATCGGCGGATCGACAGGGTCGTCGAGGCACTCGTCAGGGTCGATCCTGGCCATCGAGTAGACCGCGCCTGACCAGGAGTTGCCCGACCAGGAGTTTCCGTCCCAGCCCTCGCTCGACCATGAGTTGCCCGACCACGAGTTACCCGACCAGGAGTTGCCCGACCAGGAGTTGCCGGACCACGAATTGCCCGACCACGAGTTGCCGTTCCAGACGCCACCTGACCACGAGTTGCCGCTGAGCGCGACGCTGTAGTGGTGGCCGAAGATGTCCATTTCACCGACGAGCGAGTCCCCGAACTTGTCCTTGATCACCGCCGAGCCGCGAGCCTTGTGGATCAAGCCCAGGCCCGTCGCCTTGGTGAAGGTCTGGACGAACGTCGGCGCCGCGGCAGCCATCGCGGCCGCAACGTCGAGCCGTCCGGCTCCCTTGCCCGCGGCGTCGCCGGCGGGCATCTCTGTCGCCGTCGACATGAACAGCTTCTTGACCTGATCCGGTGTAAGCGATGGGCGCGCGCTCAGCAGGAGCGCCGCCGCGCCGGAGACTACGGCTGTAGCCTGCGATGTCCCACTCCCCTTGAAGTACCGGTCGCCAACGCGGCCTTCGGGGTACTTGGAGTCGAGATACGAGCCCGGCGCACGCAGTCCGATGACCGATTTTCCGGGCACAACGAGGTCCGGCCGGCGCGCTGCGGTGCCGCGATTGGAGAAGTCGGTAACGGTGTCGTCGGCTGCGGTGACCGTCCCGTTCAGGTTCGAGGCGCCGACGGCGAGAACGAAGGGGTCGTAGGCGGGGTTGTCGAGCTTTTCGGTTCCGTAGCCCTCGTTGCCTGCCGAGGCGACGACGACTATGCCCGCAAACCACGCGCGTTCGACCGCGTACGTCAGAGGGTCAAGGATGTAGTCCTGCTTGCCATCGGTCCCGAAGGACAGGTTCAGGACGCGGACGTTCAGGCCATCGGAGTCGCGATGCTGGACGACCCAGTCGATCGCTGCGATGACCTGCGAGACGTCGGTGACGCCGTTGGTCGCGCCGACCTTGACGTTGAGGATGCGCGCCCCGGGCGCCATCCCGACGAAGTAATCGGGGTTGTCGAGCGATGCGCCGGCCGGAAGTCGTGGATCGCGCGCGCCGATGATGCTCGCCATGTGCGTTCCGTGGCCGTAACCATCGAGGTACCGCCTGTGCTGCTTCTGTGAGTCGAACGACACGTCCGGGCCATTGACCAGGCGGCCGTCGAACTCCGGGTCCGGATTGACACCCGTGTCGATGACCGCGACGTCGACGCCGTCGCCGGTGAATCCGTCATTCCACATTTGCGTCGCGCCGACCACCTTGGCCGTGTTGTGAAGCGAGCCCATGTTCGAGGTCGCGTCGTAGCCGTCACCGGCCATGTTGAAGTGGACCTCACCGTCGGGCGTCACTTCCGCGACGCCGGCGGTGCCCGCCAGAGCGGCCAACGCCTGGGCAGGCAGTTGGGCCGCGAAGCCGTTGATGACGGGGAGCTGGAATTCGACCTTGCCCCCCAGCCTGCGGACGGCCTTCTCGGGCCCGTTGCCTGTGCCCGGCAGCTCGCGCACGATGACGCCGACCCCATCGACCACGCCCTGGATGAGTCGCGCGGCGGGTGCTGCGGCGGAGACGCCGATCGCTGCGATGAGCAGCAGTCGAACGCAGAAGCCCCAGCTGATACCAAATGAGATGGGTCTCTGAGCGGCGACCGGGCCGCGCCACGTCAGGACCGAGAACGGACTGTCGGCGGCACCGGCCGCCACGGCTGCAAAAGTTGACATCGTGTCCCTTCTCTGTCCACGCCCGATTGGGTCGCGCTGTGATGGCGGACAGTCGCGGCCGGGAACGGTCATCGGGAATGGGACGTTAGTACTACTCGGGTCCGGGGTCGGCGCCACCGCCGCGACTTGCTGAACGGAAGACCGTGGTTCGCAGCCAGTGGGACCCCCAGTACTTTGGTCCTGGGTGGTGCCGTCCCGTAGCGGCCGAGGCTGCCCTTGACCGCACTTCTCCGCTCAGGCCGGCCAGGCCGGATTGGGCGCTGTCAGTCGGAAGCAGCCGAAAATCTGGCGTTAGCGCGAGTCGGCCTACCGCGCAGATTGCCGGTGCAGACAGTCACCGTTGCGGCCTGAAGGCACCGTCGACGCGGCGCTCGGCTCGGAACTAGCCCGTCGCTGTGGCGACCGGGGGCATCGCGAACGGCTCCAAGCCAGCCGCCCAGCGGGCGATGTGCTCGCGCGAGAACAGCTGGTCCACGACCATCGCGGAGGCCCCGATCACGCCGGCCAGGCCGGCCAGCGACGAGCGCTGCACGAGAAGGTCGCGCGTCGCCAGCGGCAGCGAGCGCCGATACACGGTCTCGCGGATCGACGCCAGCAGATGGTCGCCGCTCTGCGCGACACCGCCGCCGATCACGATCAGTGACGGATTGAAGAAGTTGACCACCGAGGCGAGCATCAGCCCGATCCGGTGCCCGGCGGCCTGGAAGCCGTCGAGGCGAACCATGCGCAGGGTCGTGGTCTTGCCCGAGCCGGACGGGCCGAGCATCGAGAAGAACTCGCCGTCGGCGACCTCGAGGTCGATGCCGGCCACAGCGACGACATCGCCGAAGCGCTTCTCGAGACCCTCGAGCGTGATCGACGGAACCTTCGTCCCGGCAGCGCGTTCGGACGCGGCCAGGCGCGGTACAGGAGAGCCGGACGCACGAGGGTCCGATCCTGGTCCCGAGTCCCTTCGCGTGATCATGCCGCTTTCCTACCGGGCGCCGTTGGCCATTTGATCACGCGAATGTACTCAGCGGCGACAAAGACATTCGGTGACCGAAAGCTGCCAACCCCGATTCATGGAAATCCTCGGTACCGTCTGCCTCATAGAACTGTCGCAGCTTGAACTCGTCGGTCATCGCCGCACTTTAGCGAGCCGGAACAATCGGCTCGCCTGCGCGTCTAGGCCGCTATGAAGAAGGCGGCGATGTCGTACCCGCTTGTCCTGCTCGCGCTGCTAGTGGCCGCCTGTAGCGGGGTCCCGGGCACTAACCCAACGACGAGTCCTCCGGCCAGCCAGGGCCCCAGCGCCCCGCCTTCCAACGCCCCAACTCCATCACCCGCGCCCTCCCCCATCGGCAACGCAAACACCGCGGTCATCCGCATCGAACAGACCGGTGGGATGCTGCCCCCATGGATCACCATGGGCTACTACCCGAGCGTGGCCGTGTACGCGGACGGGCGGTTGATCATGCAGGGCCCGCAGATCGACCTTTATCCCGGTGCAGCACTCCCGAACCTCGTCGTTACGCGCATCACCCAGGCGGGGATCGACCAGTTGCTCACATGGGCGCAGGACGCCGGGCTGCAGCGCGATGATCGATCCCTCGGCCAGCCCATCCTCGACTCGGGCGTCACGATGTTCATCGTCGTCTACCCCGATGGCTCTACCCATCGCACCTCGGTGACCGATATGTCCGGAACCGACCAGGAAATCGGCGCCCTGCGCCGCTTCCAGGAGATCCTGGGCAACATCCGCGGCTGGATCGAGAGCGACATCGTGGGTGACGACCAGCCCTACGTGTTCGAGCGCATGCAGATCGTTTCCAACGTCGCCGATCCGGGCAACGTGCCCGATCCGCAACTCAGCTCAACCCTCGATTGGCCGCTTGACGAGCCGCTGGCGACGATCGGCAATTCCATCTCTGAGCCGAGCGAATATCGCTGTTCAGTGATCGAGGGCGCCGATCTCCAGACGCTGCTGCCGCTATTCGCGCAGGCCAACCAACTGACCCTCTGGCGCTCGGACGACGAGCTCTACCAACTTCAGCTGCATCCGCTGTTGCCCGATGACGAGGGCTGCCCAGGCCTCTAGCCGGCCGGTCGTCCGCGACGCTATTCGAGGATGCTGACTACCTGAACTGATGCGTCGTTCGGGAGGTGCTCGACGAGGATCGCCCGATACGTTCCGTCGGCCATCATCTCCGCCATGGTCGCGGCCACGGCAGAGTGAAGCTGTGGACGATCCTTGGCAGTCGTGATCCCCTGGCGCGCCGGCGGCAGCGTGGCGTCCGAGTACTCGATCTGACCCGGAAACTCGAACGCGAAGTTTGGATTGCCGAGGTAGGCGCTCACCTGGCCAGTCAAAAGGGCCGTGACGGCGTGCGCCTGGGTCTCGAAAGTGCGCAGGTCGATTGCCAGAGCGCCCGCGTCTGAGCAATCTGCGTTGAGGCCCTGGCCGACGTACTCCCCGGTGCCGTTGACGAGGTCAACGTGGGTGGTGCCCTCGGTGGCAGAAACAGCCTCGCCACACAGGTCAATCAGCGCGTCGATGTGCTTCGGATTGCCCGCCTCGACGAGCACCGGCTGGATCGATTCGCTGTACGCCACGAAGTCGACCAGCACAAGCCGGGCGGCTGTGATGTTCTGGCCGGAGACCGAGATGTCGCACTCGTGATTGAGGACGACATCGATCAGGGTGTCGAAGAGCGGCTCGCTCGTTGCGAATGTGAGGCCCAGGCGCTCGGCGATCTCAGCGGCGATGCTGACGTTGTAGCCGACCAGTTGGCCTGCCCCGTCCAGGCCCGTCGCGGGCGCACCGACAACAGAAAGACAGGCCGTCAGCGAGCCGGGCACGGTCAGCGCCGCCTGGATGTCAGCCTCGGGCGGCATCGTCGGTACACGGGTCGGCGAGGTGGTCGCCGACGGGGCCGGTGAAGCCGTAGCGAGAGGTACCGGCGTTACGACTGGCGCGGTTGGCGTCGGCGCCGATGTTGGGCTGGGCGGCGCCCCACACGCGAGGACCAAAACGGCAAGGAGCGCAGCGATCGAAACCCGACTCACGCGGTCCAGTCTGCCAGCCCGTCTGATTGGGCGCCGAACGTCATTGCTATCCGCAGGCATATGCAGGCTTCCGACTGATCAGTCAGGCAGCGTGACTGAGGCTGAATGCCGGGATCGACTGATAAGCCGCGGTTAAGCGGCCGTTAAGTCACGCCGGATTGAATTGGGCTGATGAGCGACTACGTAACGGCCAACCGCGAACGGAACGTTCGAATCATTGCCAGCAGAGCCGAGCTGTCGATGCGGCGCAAGGAGGCTTGGGCCGACAAGAGTCCGGATCACATCGACCTGCAGCCACCCAGCGATTTCGTGGATCCGGCCAGCGGTCGTCGAGCCCTGGGACCTGATCCGCATCTGGTCGAGCTCGGCCGATACCTACGTCGGGCAAGACGCTATGCAGACAAGACCCAGCAGCGACTGGCCAACGAGACCGGGGTCAGCCAGAGTATGGTGTCGCGCGCCGAGCGCGCCCTGGCCCCGTCAATGCGCCTCGAGCGGCTGTTGATGCTCTGCGACGGTCTCGGTCGACTCTTCCCGCTCGGGACATGCCCGCACGATCACGAGTGCGCCTGGCAGCCCGTCAAGCCACCACCGGAACGGCAGAAGACAGCGGTCGAACTTCTTGTTGAGCTACTTCAAAACCCGGAGGCATACGCGGCACCCGATCCGGCAGACGAAACGGCGGACAAGCCCATCGACGAGCCCACAGGAGAGCCACTCATCTCAGTCACCCTGGCTGACCTGGCAGTCGGAGTCCTGACTAGCCCTCCAGATAGCAACGAAATTCTCTGAGGTCGGCCGGGAGAAAAACGAGAGCGGCCATCGATCAGCCGGTGGCACGGCGGCGCGGTGGCGCGGTGCCGCGGTGGCGCGGGCTAGACCGCCTGTTCTGACCCGAAACGGCTGGGGCAGATCAGCCGGTATTCGCAGCGGCCGCAGCGCCACATGTCCGGCGTGGCTGTGAAGTCACCTGATCGGATCCGGCTGGCTTTCTCCAGCACGGTCAGCCGGAAAGCGTCGAGCTGCTCAGGCGTCCGCGTCGTGCTCATTGCCTGGTCGATCTCCGTGAAGTAAAGCGTCAGCTTGGACGCAGCCGGCAGTCGCTTCTTGGTCTGCGGATCGATGACGGCGCCCATCGACATCGCCAGTGCGTATGCCGATAGCTGCTCGTCCTCGTCGACGTCCTTCTGGCTCTTGGGCTTGCCGGTCTTGTAGTCGGTTATCTCGATCGAGCCGTCAGGGTGGCGATCGATCCGATCGATGATCCCGTACAGCAGCACAGGCGCCTCGTCTGGTGCCTCAGGCTGAAGCTCGAGCGTGAAGCCCGCCTCGAATCCGATCGCCTCCGCGAGGTTCGCCACTTCGCGGTCGTAGAAGCGGCGCAACGCCGGTTCGGCACGGCCGGAGTAATGCTCCGCGGCCTGCGCGTCCGCGAAGTTGCGCGGCTGCCACGCCGCGTCGAACGCCTGTTTGAGCGCCGCGTACCCGGGCGCGGGCAGGCCGGCGGCCACCTGTTCGCGGCGGGCGCGCGCGTAGACCTCGAAGGCGCGGTGGATCACGTGGCCGAACTCGAAATAGCCGGGCGTCTCTGACACCGGGATCCGATACACCTTCTGAAAGGCGTACTGGAGCGGGCACTCCGAGTACATCCGCAGCTGTGAGTGCGAGAACGTCTGGGGCAGCGATGTCAGCTCGAGCAGGGAGCGCCCGGCGGGCCCGTGCCGCGAAAGGACGTTGAGGGTCAGCGGATCGAGGCCGTTGAGCCGCGCTTCTTCGGCCGCGCCTGCTGCTGCCTCGGCGACCTCGACGAGCTCTCCGGTGAGTGCCGCGCGTCCGGCGTGGTCATCCGCGGCTAGACCCTCGAGCATGCTCATGATCTCCACTGCCCGGCGGCGCAGCGCGAATCGCTTCTCGTGCGCGAGCGGCACGGGCATCAGCTTGAGCAACTGCTTGGTCGTTTCGGGCGCGATCTCCGCCGCGCGGAGGCCGGCAAGGACCTCGTCTACCTCAGCCTGCGGGCCCTGCGCGCGGCGCTCTACTTTGAGATCCGCTGGCACGGACGGCTCGAAATCATCCGACGAGACAGGCGCGTCTTCCGATCCCGCGGCGCGCGCAATCTCACCGACGAAGCGGCTGGGCATCGTTTTGTAACCCGATGGCTGAAGAGCCGTGAGCAGCAGCCGGCTCTTGGCACGGGTCATGGCCACGAACAGGAGGCGCCGCTCCTCGTCGATGGCGAAATCCTGCGGCGGCTCCTGCTTGAGCAACTGGACCGGGATGAGCATCCGCTCTTCGCGCGTGTCCGGAAACTGCCCCTCAACGAGGCGCGGCACCACGACCGCCTCGTATTCCAGCCCCTTGGCCTGGTAGACCGTCATCAGTTGGACGCCCTCGACCTCAACTCGGCCGATCTGCTCCGTATCGAGGTCCCCTCCGGCCTGCTGGTACACGTCCAGGTAAGCGATGAACTGGGCCAGGCTGTCGCGTGGGTGCGACGTCTGCCAGTCGGCCACGAAACGCATCAGGCGCGCCAGTGCCAGGACGGTGCGCTGGGCGTCCGGAGTCTCAACCGCGATCAGGTCGTGCAGCATGTTGGTGCGCACGAGGAAGTCCTCGAGCACAGCGAATGGCCCGTCGCGCTGCGCGCGGGGGACGAGCTGGTTGATTAGCTCGGTCAGGCGCTCGAGCTTTACGCGCAGGCGCGCGTCGAGCTGCTCACGGCGCCACTGTGCGCGCTGCTCCCTATTACGGCGCTGCTTGACCGTGTCTGGCTCTGACTCGTCGAAGTCAGAGGCAGCCCACAGGGTCTGTGCCGCGGCGATCATCCTGGCAGCGTCCTTGGACAGCGCGGCGCCGGGCGGCTCGGAGATGGAGATCTCGCCGTCGCGCAGGATGTCCAGCGCGGCGTTGTAGATGGGCCGACCGTCCCAAGCGGCCGCGTTGGTCAGGCGCAGGATCTCCGCCGCGTCGAGCCGCCACGGACCAGCCGACAGGAGGCGTACGAAAGCCGCCGAATCCTCTGGATTTACGGCGACCCGCAGCGCCGCCTCGACATCGCGCACCTCGGCGACCGAAAAGAGGCCCGTGCCACCGACGACGACGTAAGGGATGTCCTGCTTGCGCAGCCGTTCGACGATCAGGTCGCGATGGCGATGCTTGCGGTACAGCACCGCCACGTCGCTCCAGCGCCGAGGCTCCGGGAGCTCGTCAACGGTTCGCTTGATCCACTCGACGACGACGTCCGCCTCGTCCTGCTCGTCCGTGGCATAGGTGAGATCGACGCGAGGTCCAACTTCCTTGACCGGTACGAGCGGGCCTTTCTTGAGCCGCTTGTGGTTGTGCTCGATCAGCCTGCTTGCCGCCGCGAGAATGTTGCCGGTTGATCGGCGGTTCTCGAGCAGCGACTGGCTGGCCACCTTTACCTGCGGCCGTTCGGGCGCCCAGACGGGTGCCAGCTCGAACCGTTCGCGGAAGCGCTCGAAGGCCGCATAGGACGCGCCGCGGAAGCGGTAGATGGACTGATCGTCATCACCCACGACGACGACGTTGTCCGCCTTGTCTGGCCCGCGGCCGATCAGCTCGAGCAGCAGGATCTGGGCCATGTTCGCGTCCTGGAACTCATCCACCAGCACGTGCCGGAACTGATCCTGGTAGCGACGCACGATGTTGGGGCGCTCTGTCAGGAGCTGGATCGTCAGCAACTGCTGCTCCCCGAAGTCGAGCAGCCCCCTGTCGCGCAGGGCGCGCTGATACACGCCGTACGCCTCGGCCTCTTCGATCAGCCTGAGGATGTCGTACGCCTCCGCGTCGCGGAGGTACGTGGGGATCAGGCCACGCCCGAGCCTTTCCTGCTCGTCATTCATCTGCTTCCACCAAAGCAGCTCGCCTGTGCCGACGGCATCGCGGCGCGACTCGCGGTCCGCGACCTTGCGAGCCGCATCCAGGCCGTGGTTGACGAGCTCTCTGCGTACCTGCTGGAGCGGGCGAATCTTGCCCAGGGCTTCACGCTCACGCAGTTGGTCGATCGAGTTCTCGAATTCCCCGGTGCCATAACTGATCTCGAATGCCTGGCGCCGCGCGTGGGCGTAGGCGAGGTATTCGTCCGGTGTGACCAGCTCGTCCTTCGCACGGCCGATGACGTCCGCGAAGCGCCCCGCGGCATTCGCGTCGCGCGCCATGGCGTGGTAGACGAAATGCGCGAATTGCGGCCGAAGCTCGCGCAGCAACAGGCGCTGGCCCACCTGGTCCAGCACGTCCGCGCCCTCCGCCAGGCCGAGCTCGGCTCGATGGTCCGAGAGGATGCGGTTGCCGAAAGAGTGGAAGTTATGGATCCACAGCCGACTGGCGATCTCCAGCCCAAGCGTCTGTTCGAGTCTCTCCATCAGCTCGGCCGCGGCCCTGACGTTGTAGGTCAGGACGAGCACGTTCTCCGGCTCGAGGCCAGGCTGTGTCGCCAAGAGGTGGCGCACCCGTTCGATGACGACCGTGGTCTTGCCGGTGCCCGCGCCGGCAAGCACCATCAGCGGGCCGTCGCCCCATTCGACCGCGGCGCGCTGGTCCTTGGTTAGTTGGACACCGCCGGGCCTATCCATCGGTATTGGGACCAGGGTTTCAATGGCCATCTGCGGCAAGCCTATGCGCGGCGCGTGCCACCTAGCCTGTCACACTGGCGCCTTCCCGCGAAGCCGGCGAAGAGGCCGTATTGGCAGGTAGCGACGAACTCGAGGGGGCCCCAGCCTCAATCCGTTCGAGCAGGCCATCCGCACCCATCGCCGCCAGTATCTGTGCCGCCTCGTCACGGCCGGCCAAGGCCTCATCGTCGACCGTGCCGAGCATTCGCGCACGCTCGAGCAGCGCAAGCGCCAGGTCAAAGCGCAGATCCGACGCCCGCCATTCCTCGATCACGCGTCGGTAAGCCGTGAGAGCCTCGGCCGTCCGCCCCTCGAGCGCGAGCACACCCGCGTCGACCGTTCGCAGCGAGCGATCGAGCCAGGCGCCGAACATGGCGTTGTGCGCCAGCCAGGCGCGATCGGCCTTCAGCCCCTGACCGTCACCGAGCAGCAGGCCGGCGTGCGCGGCCAGAACACCGGCCAGGGGACCGTCGGCGCCGAAATAGGCGTCTCGCCCCTCGCGCGCAATCCGTTGGGCCTCGTGGAGGTTGCCTTCCGCGAAGGCGATCATCGCATCCTGGTAGCCAATCGTTGCCAGGTCCTGCGCCGAGCTCGAGCCGGCATGCCCGGCGTGAACGATGGCCATCCGCCGGCGTGCCCCTTCGTTGTCGCCCCGGAGCGCAGCAGCCGCAGCCGCATATCCGTGAATGCCGAGGCCGATCGGGTTGTTCACCTGGGCGGCGCCCTCTTCAAGGCTCAGCACCTGGGCGAGATCGCCAATGACCAGCGCCATCGTCGCCGCGTTGCCGGCCATGCTCGTGGCGAAAAGGGTGAGGCCGAATTGCTGTGCAAGCGCCATGCCCTCCTCGGCGAACTGGAGCGCGAGGTGGGGGTCATCGATGCCGAAATCGCTGCTGAGGTTGAACCGCGCCCTGGTTCGGGCACCCAGCTCGCCCTCGTCATCTGCCATGCGCATTGCGCCGAGCTTCAACGCGGTCGACTCGCGCGGCCGCCGCAACGCGGAGAGCGCCCAGCCCTTCGTGATGAGCAGTTGCAGGGAGGCCGCTCTCAGGCCCAATTCTTCGGCTGCCTCCAGCCCGCGCGAGACCGACTCCAGCGCGAGATCGGCTCGGTCGCGGAACATGTATCCCCGAGCGAGTTGGCCATGCAGTTGGATCGTCGTCCGACTGGCTTCCGCGGGCAGTTGCTCGAGTGACTGAGTCAGCAGATCCATCGCCTCGTCTATGCGCGAGCCCTGAAGAAGCATCTGGCCGAGTAGCGCGGAGGTCTCAGCCGCATTCAGCGAGTCGCCACGTGCCTCGTGCCAGGCAATCGCCGCGCGCAGGTGCTCCTCCGCCCTGTCGAACTTTCCAACGTTGATCGCGGACTGAGCGGCGTGTATGCGCGTTTCGACACGGTCGGCGTCATCGAAGGTCACCGCCAGAACCTGCTCGTGGTAAGCGAGCGCCTGCTCGTGCGAATGCAGGCGAGACGCACGCTCAGCGCCCGCGCGCAGCGCCACGCGCGCCTGGGCGGCGATCGCGGCGCCCTCCTCCCCCTCGGGCGCGGCCTGGTACGCCTCGAGGTAATGGTTAGCCAGTACGGCAGCCAGCTCGTCGTCGCCCAGCGTCTCGAAATGGCGGGCAGCGGCAAGGTGCTTCGATCGTCGTTCGCGTTTCGAGAGCGTGCTGTAGGCCACCTCACGAATCAGCCCCTGTCTGAAGCGGTATTGGCCGCGCTCCGGCGACCTGGGATCTGTCTCGAGCGCGACGAGCTCTTTGCTCGACAGCACACGCAGGCGGAGGTCCAGGTCAGCGCTCGGACGGCCCGTCAGAGCGGCCAGCGCAGGTACGGTGAATACCTGCCCGAGCACGGCCGCATCCTGGAGCAGGCTGCGGTCGGCAGGGTCCAGCGCGTCGAGGCGCGAGGCGATCAGCGCGCGCAGCGTGGGTGGAATATCAAGCACCGGAAGCGTCCCGACCAGCTCGTAGCTGTCTCCGCTGCGAACCAGGTGGCCGCCATCGACGAGCGCGCGCACGGTTTCCACGGCGTACAGCGGCATGCCCTCCGCCCGCGCCACGATGCGCCGCAGGTCGTCCACCGGTAGGGCCGGAACTAGTCCCTGGAGGAGTGCCTCCATCGCGCCGTCAGTGAGCGGCTCGGGGTGCAGTGAGACGAAGGCGTGGTGGCCCATCCCGAAGTTCGGGCGCCGGTCGAGGATCTCGGGCCGTGCAAGGGTGACGATCAGGATCGGGCGATCGCGAGTCCACTCGAGGACGTGGTCGATGAAGTCGAGCAACCCGCTGTCTGCCCATTGCAGGTCTTCGAAGACGAATACGCTCGGGCCCTTGTCGGCGACGCGCTCGAGGAAGGTCCGCCAGGCACTGAAGAGCTGTTCGCGCGCATCCCAGTCGACCTCATCGATGCCGAGCAGGGCGCCCAGCGCGGGCTCCAGCCAGCGGCGCTCCTCCGCGTCAGGCACGAACTCGGCCAGCGTTGCGCGCAACTTCGCCCGCGTTGACGCTTCGTCCTCGCCCTCGGCGATACGGGCCCGGCGGCGAACCATCTCGCCCAGCGCCCAGAACGTGACGCCCTCGCCGTACGAAGGCGAGCGGCCCTGGTGCCAGTAGTAGAGCGCCGGGCCGGCCAACCCATCGAGATACTTCTCGAGCTCCCAGACGAGGCGGCTCTTGCCCAGGCCGGCCTGGCCGGTGATCGCGACCACACGCAACTTTCGTTCGCGTTCCGCGGTGTGCAGTTGGTCCTTCAGCAGCCGCAGCTCCTCGTCGCGCCCGACGAACGGCGGCTCCAGGCCTTCTGCCCGGCCCTCGCCGCCGACGCGGGCGACGACCCGCAGCGCCCGCCACGCCTCGACGGG
>CAYZEJ010000047.1:0-16089 GCA_964477545.1 uncultured Anaerolineaceae bacterium
ATCGTGGCGTGCGCGACAATGTCGGAGGCCGGCGGCGCAACGCGGCGGGCAGACCAGCGGAGCGCCGTTCTTCGGCAACGACCAACCGAACGCAGCAGAGGGCGCACTTGGGCGCATGAGGCCACTCCCCTCGTCGTACGGTTGAGAAGCCCTGAAGGGGAACCGCGACGCGAATGATCAGACGGCATCTGATGGCGCTCAGGCTCGCCCTCATGCTCGCCGACGGCGTCAGCGCGGTGCTGGTCTTCCTGTTCGTCTCGCTCCTGCGCTTCGGCGACGGCGAATCGACCGAGGTCTGGCGCCGACTCGGGATCGACTTCGGCCTGGTAGCCGTCGTCTTCGGGTTCGTGTGGGTCGCCGCGCTCTGGCACCAGGGCCTCTACCAGTTGCGAGTCCGCTGGCGCCTGTTGACCGAGGCGCTCGACATCGCCAGGGCGACGCTCCTGGTACTGGTGGTCACGTTGTCGACGCTGTACGTCCTCCGCCAAGAAGAAGTGAGCCGGCTCTTCCTGGTCCTCCTGTTCACCACCCAGCCCATGGTCACGCTGGCCGGCCGAGCCGGCCTCCGCTACCTTTTCGGGACCCTCCGCCGCAGGGGCTACAACGCGCGCTACATGGTCATCGCGGGGACGGGGACGCTCGCGCAGGACTTCGCTGACCGGGTCGAGGGCTACAAAGCTATCGGGATGCGGGTCATCGGGCACCTGGCCGTGCCCGGCGAACCGGAGCGCCTGGTCTCCCGGCCGATCCTGGGTACCCTGGAGGAGATCGAGGCGATCTTCCACTCCAAAACCGTCGACGAGGTCGCGGTCTGCCTGCCGCCGACCGCCGCACGCTGGCTGGACCCGGTCACCCGGCTTGCCTCCGATGAAGGCAAGACCGTACGGATCCCGCTCGACCCGACCGAGGGGCTGCTGCCGACCGCCCAGCAGGAGCAGTTCGAGGGCTTCCTCGTGCGCTCCCTGGTCCATGACGAGCAGCGCGAGCTGGGTCTCGTCGTGAAGCGGCTGATCGATATCGCTGGTGCTGTCGTCGGGCTGGTGGTTCTCAGCCCGCTGCTCCTGGGCACGGCACTTGCCATCCGCGTCCGCGACGGCTCACCGGTCCTGTTCCGTCAGACCCGGGTGGGCCTTCATGGTCGCCCCTTCACGATCCACAAGTTCCGGACGATGGTCCCCGGGGCGGAAGCGCGCCTGGCTGAAGTCGCCCATCTCAACACGCGCCAGGGACCCGCCTTCAAGGCACACAGGGACCCCCGCATCACGCCACTCGGATCCTTCCTCCGTCGGACGAGCCTGGACGAGCTGCCCCAGCTCTGGAACGTCCTCAGGGGGGAGATGAGCCTGGTGGGCCCGCGCCCACCGCTCCCGGGCGAGGTGGCGGAGTACGACATCTGGCACCGGCGGCGGCTGAGCATGAGGCCCGGGATCACCGGCCTCTGGCAGGTGGAGGCGCGCGACGAACCCGAGTTCGATCGCTGGGTGGAGCGCGACCTTGCCTACATAGACGATTGGTCTCTGGCACTGGACTTCAGGATCCTCCTGCGGACGATCCCGGCCGTGTTGGTCCGCACGGGTCGGTAGAAGGCTCGGCGGCCACGTCTGGTCCAACACGAACGGCGCAGAGGCGCGCCGTGCGGCGCCGACGCGACCCGTCCGGTACCCTCGCGTCCATGGCAGGCGTCACGTTGAAGACGGCGGTCGTTGGCGCCGGGTACGTCGGGATCGCCACCGCGGTCGGCCTTGCGGAGCAGGGCCGAAAAGTAGTGCTCGTCGAACGAGACCCTGGCCGCCTCGCGGCGCTGGCGGACGGCGGCATCCCGTTCCACGAGCCGGGGCTGCCCGAGGCATACGCAACGCAGCATGCCGCCGGCCGGATCGTGCCGAGCGCGGAGCTGCCCGAAGACGGGCTGGACCTCGTCGTCGTGTGTGTCGGGACACCGATCGACGACGCGGGCTACGCGGATGTGTCGCATGTCGCACGGGCCCTGGAGCAGGCGATCCCGGCTATCGCGGCAGGGGCCGCGTGCGTCATCCGGAGCACCCTGCCGGTCGGGGCGGCGGCACGCCTCGCGGACCGGCCCGGTGTGGCACCTGAGCGTCTCTTCGTCGCGCCGGAGTTCCTGCGCCAGGGAAGCGCACTCGAGGACATCCGGAAACCCACTCGGGTCGTCGTCGGGACATTCGGCAAGCGCGCTGACCCAGACGCGCTCGCGCTGGTGACGGGCGCGCTGGCCAAGCCCGGGACGCCGCTTCTCGTCATGCGGGCCGAGGAGGCGAGCCTGGTGAAGAACGCCTCGAACGTCTTCCTCGCCCTGCGACTGACGTTCGCAAACGAGGTGGCCGGGCTCGCCGAGGACCTGGGCGTGGACGTCGGGCCGGTGCTCGAGGGGATCGGGCACGATCCCCGGATCGGCCACACGTACATGCGCCCCAGCTATGGCTTCGGCGGGAGCTGCCTGCCCAAGGAGGTCCGGACACTCTCCAGCTCGGGTCTGGACCGCGGCCTTCCGATGCATCTCGCCAGCGCGATCTCCGACGCGAACGCGGACCACCAGCGGCGCTTCGCCCGACGGATCGCCGAAGCGGTCGGTGGGCTCGCGGGCAAGCGGATCGCGCTCCTGGGCCTGGCGTTCAAGGCGAACACCGACGATGTCCGCTCGTCACCTGCCCTGCGGCTGGCGGCTCGCCTCCTGGACGAGGGCGCGGACCTGCGGGCCCACGATCCCGCCGCCGGCGAGAACGCCCGACGGGTCCTCCCCGATCTGGTGGTCGTGCCCACCGTGGAGGAGGCGCTCCGGGGCGCGGACGCAGCGGTGATCGCCACCGAGTGGCCGGTCTACCGCGACCTGGACTGGGCCGCGGCGCACGCAACGATGCGACGGCCGCTGATCATCGACGGAAGGCGCCTGCTGCAGTACGCCCAGCTGCGGTCGATGGGGTACGTCGTGGAACGGATCGGCGACGGAGTGGGCGGGGCCTGGACAGACGACCACGAGGCGAAGTGAGCAGACTGCTCGCGTCCTCATTGGAGCGCGTTCGCAGACGATTCCACCCCCTGCATCACCTGCGGGCATTCCCGCCGGCAAGATGGATCATCGCGCGGATCGACCGTCCTTGGCTGACCCGTGTCGATGGTGTTCCACACCCTGTCGCTGTTCGGCTCGGAAGGAACCTGGGCACGGTCCTGTCGCTGGGCAGGGCCGAAGAGCGCGAGCTTCGAGATCTTCTCATCTGCTTGGCGCGTGCCAACAAAGCTCAGGTGTTCTGGGATGTGGGGGCCAACTACGGTCTCTTCACCTTCAGCCTCCGCGCCGGCCTGCCTGCGCTGCGGATCGAGGCGTTCGAGCCGGACCCAGACTACGTCGCCCTCCTCCGAAGAACGCTTCGGCTAAGCGGGCCAGACCGTGTGCAGGTCCATCCGATCGCACTGGCCGGCGACCAAGGAAAGGTCACCTTCAAGCGTGACCTGATCAGCGGTTCGACGGGCTTCCTGGTGGCGTCACGACAGCCATCGGTCGGTGCGCCAGATCATGCAGGCGAGTCGGGCATTATCGAGGTCGTCACGTCGACGATCGATGCAGAAAGCGATCGACTCGGCGTGCCGCACTTGATCAAGATCGATGTCGAAGGCGCCGAGCTTCGAGTCCTCCAAGGCGGAATAGGAACACTGCAAGCGCACATGCCGATCATCCTGCTCGAGTGCTCGCATAGGCAGGAAGAGGTGCGTCGGCTTCTCGAGGACCTCGGATACGAGATCCGGGACCCGAAATCTCCCGCCAGTCGGGCTGCCGGTCCCGGAATGCCATTCATGGCTGTCGCGTTGGACCCAAGGCGCCACCTTCTGCGAGACGCGCCGGTCCGTAGCAGGAACTTGGAACGTTCTGCTTAATCCCTCGATTCATGGCGCTCGGCAACAACGACCATCTTGTTGCAAGGATCCAGCGACGGGCCAAGTGAAGCTCTGAACGCAGGCCGGTCCATCAGTCTCCGGCGGCCCCTTCCGCCGCGGGCGTGCCATCCGCCGTGTCCTCGTAGGCCAGGCCCGTCAGCGAGTGCGGACGGTTCTGTAGTTCGAACGCCCAGAGGCGCTCCAGCCCTTCTCGAAGGCCCACCTTGGGTTCCCAGCCGAGCACGTGCCTCGCCTTGGAGATGTCAGGCTGTCGAACCTTCGGGTCGTCGATCGGCAGAGCCTCGTAGACGATCTCACTCCGCGAACCGACGACATCGATGATCGCCTGGGCGAGATCAACAAGCGTCATCTCGACGGGGTTCCCGATGTTGACCGGCATGTGTTCGCGGCTCAATGCAAGTTTCACCAGGCCGTCGATGAGGTCGTCGACGTAGCAGAACGATCGCGTCTGGGTGCCGTCGCCGAATACCGTGATCGGCTTGTCGGCCATCGCCTGGCGCAGGAAGGTGGGGATCGCGCGACCGTCCATGGGCCGCATGCGTGGGCCATAGGTGTTGAAGATGCGCGCGATCGCCGTATCGACGCCCTGCTGACGGTGATACGCCATCACCAGGGCCTCGGCATAGCGCTTGGCCTCGTCGTACACGCCGCGCGGGCCGATGGGATTGACGTTGCCCCAGTAGGTCTCGGGCTGCGGGTTCACCAGCGGGTCGCCGTAAACCTCGCTCGTCGACGAGACGAGGAAGCGCGCCCGCTTGAACTTTGCCAGGCCAAGGGCGTTGTGCGTGCCGTAGCTGCCCACCCTGAGCGTCTGCAGTGGCAGGCGCAGGTAGTCGATGGGGCTGGCCGGGCTGGCGAGGTGGAAGACGTAGTCGACGGGTCCCGGCACGTCGATGAACGCCGTGACGTCCACATTGCGGAACTCGAAGTGCTCGTCGCGGAGGTGTTCGATGTTCTGCAGCGAGCCCGTGTCGAGGTTGTCGAGGCAGATGACCTCGTGGCCCTCTCCGAGCAGGCGCTCGCACAGGTGTGAGCCCAGGAACCCGGCGCCTCCGGTCACGACGGAGCGGGTCATCGCAGATCTCCTGTGGTCATCGAAGGACTCCCTTGCTCGCATTCATGGCGCGATTCCAGATCGAGTTTGAACTGCCTGCGCCACCGTAAGGTGGCGACTCGGACGGTTTACGACGCGGCAGAAGTCGCCCTTTGTGCCTTCTTGAGTTCGTCGATCTTGAGCCCGACAAGCAACTCGTACCACGCCATCAGCAAGCAGAACACATAGCCTTGCCGACCGTCGAGGATCCCCAGCCGGAAGAAGTACCAGACGACGAACCGCAGGAACGGCCGGAACGGGAGACGAGCCCACACACGACGAAGGACGCGCTTTCGGTGGAAAGGATCCAGGCGCAGGAACTGCATCGGCGAAATGCCGATCGGTTCGCCCTGAAACTTCATATAGAGGTGCGCCTCCCACGTTGCATACCGGTTGTGGCGATCGATCCAGGGACTGATTCCGCGATAGTCATCATGCAGAAGCGGCTTCTTCAGGAAGCCGAGTTCGCCGTCGACTCGCACGTGCTCGTGGATCTCATTGTCGCCAGTACCGGGCAGGTTCGTGAGCCCCATGTCCTCCATCCTGCCCGCGCGGTGTCGGAACAGCCGCACGTTCCAGTTCGGACGGAAGCAGCGCAGCGACCGGCCCATGAAGACGAACTCGCGGTCCAGGCAATAGCCGTCGGCGGTCCCCGTCGTGATTGCCTGTTCGATTTCTCCTCGAAGCTCTTCGTTAACTCGCTCATCGGCATCGAGGATCAGCACCCACTCATTCCTGAACGCCACGTTCTGCAGCGCCCAGCCCTTCTTCTTGGGGCCAGCCCCGTCATAGTTGAACTGGACCACCGCCGCCCCGTGCGCCTCGGCAATTGCCGAGGTCCGATCGGTGCTGTGCGAATCGACCACGACGAGTTCATCCGCCCAACGCACGCTCTGTAGCGCCGCTGGAAGGTTCTGCTCCTCGTTGAGGACCGGGAGAAGAACCGTGAGGGGAACCCGGCTTGTGGATGCTGCGGCCACACTCATGCTCCTGGCGGTCCCCCTGCTTTCACCGGGGGCTCTCGTTCGGCGACGACTACCATCTTGTTTCCCGCCCATCCGATGAGCTTGTTGCCGATCTGCCAACCGGCCCGCACAAGGGGGAAGATCGGCCAGCGACTGAGAGCACGGAAAGCCGCTCCCGGTTCATGCTTGTAGTACATCGCGTACCTTTTTGCCACGAGTGGCCGGAATCCCGCGGACTGAAGGACGTCCACCACTTCGCTGGTGCCCAGGCGCGCAACCACGTTCCCAGCCACCTCACGATCAAGCGCTAGCCCGGCCCGCACGGCTACCGCCGTGATGGTCGCTCGCGCCGGCTCTGTAACTGACACCCATTGGCGCGCCACGCGGGCCATCTCCGCGAGACCCAGCTCCGGCCGCTCCAGGTGATGGAGCCCATCATGGACAAAGACGAGATCGAAGATGCCGTTGGCAAACGGGAGTCGCTCGACATCCGCGACGATCGGGGTGATGTCGAGCCCGTAGCGCCGTGCCCGCTCGCGCGTCCGGCGAGCAGCACCGAGGGAGATATCACTGGCAACGACGCGAGCGCCCTCCCGCGCGAGGAACTCAGCATCTATGCCCGATCCACCGCATACGGTCAGGACTGAGGCTCCGTCGAGCTGCGACTGGATGGGAGCCGTCGCTCGCCGGAACTTCTCCTTCAGCAGGAAACGATAGAGACGCGGCGACCCGTGTGGGCGGGTGATCTCGAATTCCTCCGCCACGGATTGATCGAAGTGATCTGCCTGAGCTGCCTTGTGCCCGTCGAGCTTGCGATCCGGTTGGTCGCCTCCACGGTGATGCTCAAGCTCGTCATGCTCCGACAATCCGAGGTCAGCGAGCAGAACCGGTATCCCATCCACGATGGGGTAGTGCCGATGGCACAGAGGGCAGTCGTGCCCAGAAGGTACAGGGGTGGTGGGCTGATGGCACAGAGGGCAAGTAACGACCCAAGGCATCGGCTCCGTTGCGGGAGCCGACCCCATCATCGGGAACCCGTCCGTGCAAGAACATCGGTGTAGACAGACTCCAGCTTGCGACCGACCACGTCCCAGGAGTAGCAACGCCGGACGAGATCGGCCCCCGCTTGGCCCATCGCCCGGGCGAGACTTGGCTGAGTGATGATCGACTGGATCGCATTAGCCAGGCTGTCCCGGTCGGGGTGCACGACGAGCCCACAGCCGGCCGCATCTACTTCTTGGTGAAGTGCGACACCGGGGGTCACAACGACTGGAACCGCATGCGCCATAGCCTCAAGGACAGCAACCCCCATGTTCTCGTCGGCGGAGGGAAGGACGAACGTGGACGAACGGGTGAGAAGGGCCTCCTTGAGTGGCCCAGCCACCGCGCCCGGGAAGCTCACGCGATCCAATATTCCGAGTACGGACGCCTGCTCACGGTATCCGGCGAGGAGGCCCTCGTTGTCGGGCCCGGCGACAACGAGATATGCACCATTCGCGCGGATTCTGGCGAACGCCTCGAGCACGAGCGGAACCCCCTTCTTGGCCGTCAGCCGCCCCAGGAAGGTCACCAAGGGCTTGCCGGCGGACTGAGGCCATGCGTCGGCCACCAGGCGCTCAGCCTCCATCGCGCTGATCACAGGGGCCGAGACGCCCAGAGGCACGACGACGGCTGGTGCGCGCAGACCCAGCCGCTGAGCGTGCTCCCGCTCCTTCTCCGAGGTGAAGTGCACCGCGGCCGCGCCGTTGAGGTTGCCCTGTTCAATGAGCCGCCAGTAGGCGGCCTTTCTGAGGCGGTGACGCGACCGGTGGTACGGATCGAGCGTTCCATGAGGACGGACCAGGTACGGCGTGCCAGCTCGGCGGGCAGCAATCCTCGCAACAAATCCGTGAAACAGGAAGAGGCTGTGGACGTGAATGACATCGACCTGACTCGCCTGCCGAAGAACGTCTCTGGCCAAGGGCAGCGAGAATATGTAGGACCTGGGCCACTGCACAGGCCAGTACGTGATGGCGTAGCCGTCTACTTGCATGGGCTCGCCTAGTGGGACATCGAGCTCGTGGGGCCCGTCCATATTGGTCGTGATCACCTGCACGCGATGTCCTCGCATCGCCAGTGACCGGGCCATCCCCCCAATCGCCGCACTTGGGCCGCCGTAGCGGGGTGCGATGGAGCCGATGACGTGCAGGACGGAGAGAGGGCGCACGGAGCGTTTTCGGACGTCGGTCACCGAGACGACGGCGTCGCTGCTTCGGCCGATGCCCACCACGTGAAGAGCGCGAACAGTGACCATGGCCGAAGCCAGTGTTCGCCGGAAGCTCGGAACGCAGCCCAGACATCCTCAACCGCCTCAATACCGAAGACTGGCCGGAGCGGTTCTGGCGGCTCGTGTATCTGTGCCGCCAGGTCGTCGCCAAGAGCCGACGACATCCAGGGACCGATGCGGCATCGCTGCACAGCTGCGTGCCACCATGGCGCTTCGCTGTCTCCGGGTCGTACCACCACAGCGATATCGCACCTGACGCCCGCTCGCGCGGCGGAGATCGCGCTGTTGAGGGCGGACACGGCTGGGCCGCCCACGCGCGGGTCCAGGCAATCGATGACGCGCAGCACTTTCATCACGCGACGCGATCCGCGAGCAACTCGGTCGAGCGAGCCAGAACGGTATCGGCCCATCGGGCGGGCGTGTAGGGACTCGCCAGCCCGCGGCTCACCCGCCCCATCGCCAAGCGCTCGTCATCTGACAGGCCCGCGACATACACCATGCACTCGGCGATCGATCCAGCGTTCCCAGTTCGTGCGACACGCCCGTTCGCGAAATCGTGGACGAGGTGGGGCACGGCGCCGCAGGCGTCGGTCGCGATGATCGGGAGTCCCGCCGCGGCGCCTTCCGAAATCACGACGCCCCACGGCTCGAACCGGCTCGAGACAACGAGACACCCGATCGCCATCATCCAAGCGCCCAACTCTGCTGGCTGTACGAAGCCGGACTGCACCACGGTCTCATGGCGATCCAGTTCCGAACTGAGCGACCCCGCGCCAGCGATGCGGAGATTCCACGGACTAGACGCAGACGCCCGGTAGATCTCGTATGCGTCGAGCAGGTCCTGAATCCCCTTTTCGGGAGAGAGCCGTCCCAGATAGCCGAAGCTGCGCGGCGGAGTACCCGGCACTGTTATCCGTTCTGAAAGCGCGTCCGGAGAGTAAAGACCCTGCCAGATCCGGTCGTCCGCGAACCCAAGGCGGCGCGCGAAGCACGCTTGGCGCTCGCCCGGGAGGAACGCGACCTCGTACAAGCGGCGAACGTACCAGGGCGAGCCGACGAGGCCGAGGCGCTGCTTCCATGTGCCGCGCCACTGGTTGTCCATACACAGGACCCTGAGCGGTCGCGGCCGCAGACGCTGGAGCACGTAGCGGAACTCTCGGATGTGCCAGGAGGAGACGAGTAGCACATCCGGTGCGAAACGTCGTGTCTGCTCGAGGATGGCGTCGCGGTCGGGCCGGGCAGCGTACTCGATCCTTGCCGACATCCAGGAGAACTGGCTGTCATCGAACGGCGCATCCTGGCGAACAGCCTCGTGGGCTACGAGCAGCTCGACACCCGGCCTCCCCGAGAGCTCGCGAAGACAGGCGTTGAGATAGCCACTCAAGCGGGTCCAGAGGACGGCGACCCTCATGTTCTTGGCGGGTCCGAACGGACCACATACCCGCCGAGCCCGTGCTCGATCCGGTTCCCGGCGGCCGACCGGGACCTCAGCCTGCGGAGAGCGTAACCAGGTGAGCGGAGTAGCTTGGCGCCTCGCGCCGAGAGCCTGAGAACAGGGTCGATAGTGCTCGGCCCGCGGCCGATCGTCCTCGCTACGAAGCGGTGCCGATCTTCCTGATACCGCGCCTCAAGCCGACCAGACCCGGAGATACCCCCATTGTGAAGTCTGAACGCCGACCAATCAGCGCGCACGTGGCGGAACCGCGCGCCGGCGAGCGCCAGGTCCACCAGCAGCTCGCCGTCCCAGCAGGTCACGTTGTGTGTGTTGAAGCCGGCTGTGCGGTCGAAGGCGGCGCGCCGGAAGAACGTGGACTGCTGCACGACGGTCACGCCCCCGAAAAGGTACTGCCGCAGCCCCCACGGCGTTGATTCGAAGTGCCGCACGACCCGGCCTTCGCCGTCGATGATCCAGCCATCCCCGTACAGTACGTCGACCCATGGTTGCCGACAGAAGACGTCGTCGACTCCGCGGAGCGCGCCCGCGAGGTACAGGTCATCCGCGTTCAGATAGCCGACCACGGTCCCGCTCGTGGACCGGACGCCCTTGTTCAGCCCGTCCGCGGGGCCCTGATCAGGCTCGAGCACGAACGTCACGCGAGAATCCCTCAAGGTCGCCAGGTACTCGCGACTGCCATCGGTCGAGCCGGCATCCACGATGACATACTCGAACTCGACATCGCGTTGCGACAGCACGGAGTTGACCGCGGTGGGTAGGAACCGGCCCTGGTTCATGGAGATCGTGACGATCGAGATCACCGCGGACCGCCACCGGTTGGGGCGGCCGCCGCGGCGGCGAGGCTCGAGGACGGCCTGCTGGCGACGGAGGCTCGAGTCGGAGTGCCGGCTAACGTGCTGGGCGCGTCACGGACGCCAGCGTCGCCCGTCACGATGCGCAGGCCCAGGAGACAGAGCGCGATCCCGTAGGGAGCGGCGATCCGTGCACTAAACCCATAGGGGGAGAACGCGATGCTCCAGAGCAGCAGCATGGTAGAGAACACGATGAGCGGCGCCAACTCCACGCGAAACGAGTACAGGTTCGCCAGCAGCCAGACGGCGATCCCCAGGATCGCGAGCCAAAACACGCCGCCCAGGAAGCCAGCCCAGACCCACGACCCCATCAGGTACGAGTGCGCCGGAATCAGGCCCACGTCGGAGTATCCGGCCCCGATCTCGTAGCCCAGGGAGCTCTGCCGCTCTGCGAGCAAGTCGACGTAGGTGAAGTCCTTGGCCCACGATCCGTGACCCAGGATCGGCGAGTCGATGATCGCCTGGGTGGCCGCGAGCCCCTCCGATCGACCGCCCACCAGGACGCCAAGCGTCCCGGACTGCGTTTCGTACTTCGCCTGGGCGTCGGATCCTAGGAGACCCGCAGACGCGGCGGCGTCGTAGAGTTGGAGCATCCCCACCATCGCCACAGCGAGGATCGCCAACCCCACCCCAGCCCGCAGCACGGAGCGGTTGGCGGTTGTCTGCCGGCGACCCGCGACGGAACTGATGGCGAGGTAGCCGGCAGTCACCAGGCTCACACCGCCGAGACTCCGGAACCCGAAGAAAAGGTTCAGGGCGCCGAACGCAGCGAAGGCCGCGACCGTCAGCCAGGGCAGTTTGGCACCCACCGTGCCCGACAGGCCAGCCGCGAGGGCAAGTCCCACCGGCAGCGCGAACGCCCACTTCCACGGGTCGAACGCGGCATACACATTTGGGACGAAGAGATACCCGAGAATGCCGCCAACCGCCATCCCCAAGGCAAATAGGCGGGCCCGCCTTGGCGTGGATGCGAGGACCAGGATCGCCGCGAAGTTCGTGAAGGTGAAGACGATGGCCGCCCATCCGCGAGCGTAGTCCTCGAACGCGCTCCCTACCACGATGTCCGTGACGATCTGCGCGAGGAGCCAGCCCGCCCACAGCATCACGAACCATCGCGGCAGCGGCAGGCGATCCCGTGCGCCCCACAGCCACGGAAGCATCGCGAACAACAGGATCTCGGTGACGATCAGCCGGCCGACGACCGTGATCTCGATGAACGAGACTGCCGGCAGCACGAACGCCCAGACGTCCAAGGCGCTGAGACTGACTGGCAACGACCGGGCTGCCGGGTCCGCGGCGTGCAAGCGATCGATGTTCGAGATGCCCGTCACGGTTCGGCTCATCGCGGTGCGGATTGAGTTGTCTGGGCAGGGTGGACCACCAGATTCTTCTTTCGTCCGTCGTGCGTAGGTACCACGTTACGGCCTCATGCGTCCGGGGAGTGGTCGTGTTCGAGCCGGCGAAGCAGTCGAGGGATATATAGAGCCGTGGGCACGAGCAGCACCCCGACCAGACCGAGCACCGATCCAAGTGCAACGCCGGCGACGCCGATCCGTGAAGCCAGGAAGATGCTGGCCGCGATGTTCAGCGTCGCCATGAGGACCATTGTGGTGACTTGGAACAGCATCGCCTGAGCTGCATTCAGGAGCATCCAGAAGACGGTCGCCACGGCGAAGACCACGGTGAAGGCGCCGAGAGCCGGATAGAGGCCGTAGGCGGGAGTCAGGCCCCCTTGTGTCCACAAACTGACGAGGGCAGGGCCCACGACCGATAGGACGACGGCCAAGGGGACCGTCGCAACGATGATGACGAGGAGCGATCGCCAAAGCGTCCGACGCACCCACCTGATGTCGGACCGCGAGATCGCCTCGCGGTATGCTGGCCAGAGGGGCAGCAGCGCGATCACGGCCAACCCGGCCGGCAACGAGAACAGCCGATACACGACGGAGTAGTCGGCGACGGCAACCGGACCAACGACCTGGGCTACGACTAGGCGGTCCGACGAGAATGCAACCGCGTATGCGATCTGCACCGCCATGAACGACAGGCCGAGGCCAACGACGGACCGCAGCGCTTCGATAGTCACATCCGATCGCCTCGGCACCAGCCATGGCCGCTGGATCCTGAGCAATACCACCAGGTTGGCGATGGCCGCCATGATCGGTCCCGCCGTCATCGCTAGAACGAGAACCGGCAGGCTCGCTTGCGCCCCGATCGCTAGCACGAGTAGTACGAGCGTGGTCAGGTTCCCGAGCCCGGCGAAGGCACTCTGTACGAAACCCTCTTGAAACGCGGATCGGACTTGGCCCACCAAGCCAAGGGGTAGACCTACGAGAAAGGTTGCGACGAAGGCCGCAGTAGCGGGTCCCGCCTCGGACACAGCTGTCGGATCCCCTGCAACGTTGTATAGCTTGGCCCACGGGATAATCGGATAGGCCACGACGAAGAGGGCGCCGAAAGCTGCCCCGAGTGCGGCCATGGCCACCAATCCAGACGCCAGGTACCGGCGGGCCGCCGCCCCGTCACCCTGCCCGAAGGCGTGGGCGACGTTGTTGAGCACGCCGTTACCGATACCGAGATCGGTCGAACCGAGGAGGGCCACGACCGATGCGAGCGTCATCCACAGTCCGAAGCGGGTCGGGCCGAGGTAACCGAGCGTCAGTGGTACGGTCACCAACACCAGCACGAACGACGATGCACGCAGTGCGAGAGCGGCGACTGCGCTCGCGAATACCCGATGATTTCGTTCCGACGATCGGTGGGCCTCGGTATCTCCCGCGATTCCGGAGGAGGTGAGCCACGACCTCAGCTTCCGTCGCCCAGTTGTCAGCGGACCCGCCATCAGCCGATATCCCTTACCCGGGCCCAGTCAGCCTTCGGCGCGGTCAACATCGTGACTCGAGATGCCCGAGATACGTTTTGATCATTCATCGCCCGCAATCGGGGCGCGAGTGGGCCTTCTCGGGCGAACCGATTCTGCCGGCGCTCCCGGCTTTGTCATCCCTTGGTACTAGTCGTGATGTTGGGCGGTCGGGATGACAGAATAACTTCGGCGAGTGCGCCCGCGAGCAGTCGATGGCCTTGCGCGTTGAAGTGCGTCCCATCCGGAATCCAGTCTCGCGCGGGCCGATGCCCCGGGTCGCGTTGCGTCAACACATCGAGGCCAAGCATTTCGGCGCCCTCCCGGGACGCCGCCTGTCGAAGGATGGCGTTGTACCGATCGAGATGCGCTCTCGATCCGGGATTGAAGCGCTCGACAAGCTCATTCCACGGGTTTGCCTCGATTACGATCACGCGGGCTTGAGTCTCCGACCGGATGTAGGCGACGGTCTCGGCTAGCCGGCGCTCGAAGCGCGCCGGCGGTACCCACTGTCCCATCCACCCCACGCGTCGTCGCGCCCCCGAATACCACCGACCCAAGGTCCGAAGTGCGTTTGAGTAGGGATGCCTGCCGGGGGCGCGCAGGTATGTCCAGAACCATATGCGCCGAGAGTGAGGGCGTAGGAGTGCCTCGGTGAATCCGTGATGGAGAACGACGATCTCAGGTCTGGCGCACAGGATCTCCTGGAGGAGCCCCGGAACGTCGTCGATCGTGCCCGCGATGCGGCTGCGGTTCTCCACCAGCCAGGGGCTTTTGTCAGAGGCATTCAAGATCTCTTCGAGGACACGTGGATACGTCTCACCGCCCCCCTGCGGTCGCACCACCATGCTGATCGAACTGCCCAGGACGTAGACGCGGCGCGGCGAAGCGGAGAAATAGCTCAACCCTGCGACCGAATACGGCTGGCCCAGCAGTCTGGTGCGGCCGCATCTCGATCAATGGCGGGCCAGAGCGCGAAGCGCCCGACCAGCTCGTGCACCGGGGCACGCATCAATCCGGTTCCCCAACGGAAGCAACCGCGGCGCCTTCCCACCGATCTGCTAGCTCCAGCCCGGCGGTCTTGGAAAGCAGGTCGACGAGTTCTGGCCCGCGGCCGAGCACCACCCAGCCGCGGCGGTTCCCGGTCTCTTCAGCGGATGGGATTCGCGGAAAGAACAGGGATACACCTGCGAGAGGTAGACCGGACAGCAGCGCAATGTCAAGAACCAGACCGGGTCCGTAGTCGTCGTACCCATAGCCGGGGTCGCTCGGGACCTTGAAGTCGTCAATAACGAGGCAGACGGTGTCCCAACCGGAGAGGAGCTCGAGGATTTCCCACCTCGTGGGGAGGCTCAGACCCCAATGCGCGTCGAGATACGCGAAGACCTTCGCCTGTCTATCGTGCGTGGGCCATGCTGCGACGCGCCTTATCTCCGCTGGAGAATCCCCATGGATCACTCGAATGTCAGGGAGCCCGGACAGTCGTTTCCGTGCGTATTCGAAGTAGCGTTTGGAGATCTCGATTGTGATGATTGGTGCGCTTGTCAGCGTTCGAATACGCTCGGTTGTGGTTCCTCGGTAGGTCCCGGCCTCAATGACGAGATCGAACGGGTACAAGTTCAATACTGATCCGAGGAGCGCCTGGCGATGCTCCTGACCATTGAACGGACCAAACCCCTTCGCAAGGCCCGGACGAAGCAGATCGATGCGTGCGGCAATTCTGGGCGGAAGGACACTTGTGACCTTTTCGATTGCCCGTCCTGCGAGGTCACTCACCATCAGTCACTCCGGGACTCCAAGGGCTATGACAGACACCCCGATGACCGCCTCGCTGGGATCACCGTCGGGCATGATCCGGACGAACTCCGCGAAGAGACATCGTTGCTCGAGTGGAGGCCATGCGCACCCCGAGTTCCACGGTGATGTGGTGGTTGGCGAACCTGGCCCGGAGGCTTGAGACCAGCCGTGTCCGACCCGACCGACCTCACCGCCGGTGACGGGCCCATGGTCGGTTCTGGCCATGCCGGGAAATGGAACCAACTCGGTCACAGGGCGGTCCGTTGTGCCGTTTCGTACCACTCGACTGTGCGCCGCAATCCATCCTCCCACGCCATCCCGGCCACGAATCCGAAGCGCTCGCGGGCCCGGGATATGTCAAGGGCCCGTCGGGGTTGGCCGTCGGGCTTGCTCGCATCCCAGCGGATCTCGCCGGTGAACTTCGTCAGTCCAGCGATAAGCTCGACGAGCTCGCGTATCGTGATCTCCTGCCCCACGCCCAGGTTGACCGGCTCTGCGCCGTCGTAGCGCTCGGCGGCCAGGACGATGGCCTCCGCTGCGTCATCCACATAGAGGAACTCCCTCGAGGCGGATCCAGTGCCCCACACGTCGATGTGATCGGCACCCGACTCGCGCGCATCGACGCACTTCCTGATGAGCGCGGGAATCACATGGGAACTCGCGGGGTCGAAGTTGTCGCCAGGTCCGTAGAGGTTCACTGGCACCAGGTGGATCACGTTGAGCCCGTACTGCTGACGGTAGGCTTGGCCCTGGACCAGCAACATCTTCTTTGCCAATCCGTAGGGAGCGTTTGTCTCTTCCGGGTAGCCGTTCCAGAGGTCGTCCTCCCTGAACGGCACCGGCGTGAACTTGGGGTAGGAGCAGACCGTCCCGATCGTGACGAACTTCT
>CAYZEJ010000048.1:0-15892 GCA_964477545.1 uncultured Anaerolineaceae bacterium
ACATCCGCGGGGTCACTGGTTCGAATCCAGTATCGCCCACCATCCGCCATCCTTCACGCGGCGCGCATGATTGACGGCGTCGATCAAGAGTGCGAGCCGGAGGCGTGAGCGTGCGGAGCCGTCGCTGTACGTCAACGGTCGGGCGTTGAGCGCCACCTACGACGACTGCCCCGGGCGCTGATCCTGGCGCGGCTTAAACCGTGCTCGCAGATGCCGCGCGACGGTGCTCCCAGAGGTGGAAGGCCAGGTCGACGACCGTCTTGAACGCCACGAGCAGCACGATCAGCGCGACGGGCTGACCCAGCGACAGCACGGCGAAACCGCCCAGCAGCACGGTCATGTGGAGAACGACCACCCGTCCGTAGGGCTGGAGTTGGAGGGTGTCCAGGGAGATGCGCTCGTACTCACGCCGGCCCACGTAGTTGAGCAAGAAGCTGGCCAGGTGGCTCAGAAGCAGCCCCGCAGCGATGAGCAATATAGCCGGATCCCCCAGGGCGAAGCCAACTGGATCCAGGACGCCGATGACGACAGTGCCGGTCAATACGAGCACGAACACGCCGTGGACGATCCAGAAGATCCCGTAGTGGACGGCGAAGAAGAGCGTCCGTACCGGGAGGTGTTTCGCCACCTCGGCCCCTCCTGCGCGTGCGGCGAGTGCCATCTTGGGCACGTTCAGGATGCCGACGATGCCGTTCTCCAACCAGTAGGCGACCAGGATCGTGGCCACGTTCCAGCCCATGAAGAGGACACCCGCCAGCGGCAGGAGGTTGGCCAGGAAGAGGAGCGCGACGGAGATCCCATTCGACCCATAGATCACTCGACCTCGAGCCAACCAGCCGTTTGCGGCCATTGCCGGCTTGCGGAGCCCGCTTCAGGCTGTGGGCTCGGTCGCCAGCCGTCGCAGGACAGCCGGCAGGATTCCGCCCTGGCGGTAGTAATCGAGCTCAACCGGCCCATCGAGGCGGCTGATGACCTCGATCATGCGCTCCTTCGACCCGTCTCGAACGTGGAGCTTGACCTTCTGTCCCTGGGCCAGGCCGTCCGATAGACCGGCCACATCGAACTCCTCGTGTCCGGTCAGCCCGAGTGAAGCGGCGTTCTGGCCTGGCAGGAACTGGAGCGGCAGGATGCCCATGCCGACGAGGTTGGTGCGATGGATGCGCTCATACGTCTCGGCCAATACGGCACGGATGCCCAGCAGCACGGGACCCTTGGCCGCCCAGTCGCGTGACGACCCGCCGCCATATTCACGCCCGGCGATAACGATCAGCGGCACCCCTTCGTGGCGGTATCTCATCGCCGCGTCGTAGATGAACATCTCTTCGCCGGACGGCTGGTGGGCCGTATAAGGGCCCTCCCTCTCGACCATGGCGTTGCGCAGGCGGATGTTCCCGAAGGTGCCGCGCACCAGCACCTCGTGGTTGCCGCGCCGAGCCCCATAACTGTTGAATTCGAGCGGCGGCACACCGCGTTCCTGGAGCCACAGCCCAGCCGGACTCCAGGCAGGAATCGAACCGGCGGGGGAGATGTGGTCCGTCGTCACCGAGTCACCGAACACTGCCAGGGCACGCGCCCCGACGATGTCGGTGATCGGCGCGGGCTCCATGCCGATGCCGTCGAGGAATGGCGGTCGCGCCACGTATGTCGACGCCGGATCCCATGCGTATCGGTGGCTGCCGATGGGCACGGGTAGCTCTCGCCAACGCTCGTCGCCGTCGAACACCTTTCCGTAGATGCGCTGGAAGATGTCGGGCGAGACCGCCGACGCGATGGTTTCCTTGACCTCGTCGGCGCTTGGCCAGATGTCGGCCAGGAACACGGGCTGACCCGCGCCATCGTGCCCGAGCGGCTCGGACAGGAGGTCGATCTCGACCGTACCGGCGAGCGCGAACGCCACTACCAGCGGCGGCGATGCCAGGTAGCTCGCCCGCGCGAGGGGATGGATGCGGCCCTCGAAGTTGCGGTTGCCCGAAAGAACGGCCGTGACCACGAGGTCGTTGTGCTCGATCGCCTCCGCAACGGGAGCGTCGAGCGGCCCGCTGTTGCCGATGCATGTGGTGCAGCCGTAGCCGACGATGCCGAAGCCAAGCTGCTCGAGCGGGTCCAGCAACTCGGCTCGGGTCAGATACTCGGTCACGGCCCGGGACCCGGGTGCCATGCTCGTCTTGACCGTCGCGCCCACCGTGAGCCCACGGGCAATCGCGTTCCTTGCCAGCAGGCCCGCACCGACCATCACAGTTGGGTTGCTGGTGTTCGTGCAGCTGGTGATGGCAGCGATCGCCACGGCGCCGTGGTCGATGGTCACCGACTGGCCGCCTGCCTCGACGACGACCGGCTTGCGCTCGGCCACCTGGGGGTAGGAATCTCGGAAGTTGTCGCGCAGCTCGGGCAGGCTCACCTTGTCCTGCGGGCGCCGCGGACCGGCAACCGTGGGCGCGACGGTGGAAAGGTCCAGTTCGAGCGCTTCGTCGAACTCCGGTCCGCGCCCCGGCTCGCGCCACAGCGCGTTCTCCTTGGCGTAGCGCTCGACGAGCTGGACCAGCGACTCCTCGCGACCGGTCTGGCGCAGGTATGCCAGCGTCTCGTTGTCGATTGGGAAAAGCGCCGCGGTCGCGCCGTACTCGGGCGACATGTTCGAGATCGTGGCTCGGTCGGCAAGCGCCAGGGAGGCCAGCCCGTCGCCGGCGAACTCCACGAACGAGCCCACCACGCCATGGGCACGCAGCATGTGGCTGATGACCAGCACGAGATCGGTGGCTGTGCTCCCCTTAGGCAGATCACCCAGGAGCCGAACGCCGACCACGCGCGGCATGGGGATGTACAAGGGCTGGCCCAGCAGGACCGCCTCTGCCTCGATCCCGCCGACGCCATAGCCGAGCACGCCCAGGCCGTTGACCATCGTTGTGTGTGAGTCAGTGCCCACCAGCGTGTCAGGGAAGGCGACGGTGGTTCCATCGTCGTCCTCGCGGGCGACGACGACCTGGGCGAGGTACTCGAGGTTGACCTGGTGGACGATGCCCGTGCCCGGGGGAACGACACGCAGGCCGTTGAACGCGGACTGAGCCCAGCGCAGCAACTTGTAGCGCTCGGTGTTGCGTTCGTACTCGCGGTCGACATTGAAGGCGAAGGAGTCCGGCGTCCGGTATCGGTCGACCTGCACTGAGTGGTCGATCACCAGGTCGGCGGGCACCAGTGGTTCGATCCTCGCCGGGTCACCGCCGATGGCTGCCATTGCGTCGCGCATGGCTGCCAGGTCAATCACGGCGGGGACGCCCGTGAAGTCCTGGAGCAGGACGCGTGCAGGCATGAAAGGCACCTCGGCCTCGATGGCGGCTCGCGGCTTCCACGTCGCCAGGGCGCGCGCCTCTTCCTCGCGCACGACCCCACGACCCGCGTTTCGGAGCACGTTCTCCATGAGGATCTTGACCGTCATGGGCGCGCGCGCCAGATCGGCCAGGCCGCTCCGATCGAGCCGGTAATAGTTGTACGAGCGATCCCCGACATTCAGCGCAGCGCGCGCCGAAAACGGGTCAGGGATAGGGGATGGGCGGTTCATCGGCGTCAGGCCTCCTCTGTCCCGCAACGACGGCGGGGCTGAGCGGCACCTGACGGGAGTGCCCGCCGCGGGTCGCGCTTGTTCGACTCTCGAAGTATACGCCTCGCCAATTCCCGACAATGAGCCGATGCATGACACCGAGGGCGCCCCGGGCGCGGCCCATTCGCACGACGACAGCAATTCGCACGACGACAGCAATTCGCACGACGACAGCCGCTCGCACGCCGCCGAGGACGGCCGGCCGAGCATCGCCTTCGTGGGGGCTGGGCGCGTCGGCGATGCGCTTGCTGTGGCGTTCGTGCGCGCGGGCTGGCATGTCACCGCGGTCGCCAGTCGCGACGAGCAGCGCCGTGCCCGATTCGTGCAACTCGTGCCCGGAGCGCGTGCGTTCGCCGAGCCGCAGGCCGTGCTGGACGAGGCGGAGCTGATCTTCCTGACTGTGCCCGACGACGCGATCGCCCAAGTCGCCGGCACGCTCCACCTGTACAGCGGCCAGGCGCTGGTCCATACCAGCGGCGCCCTGCCTGCTTCGGTGCTCGCGCCGGCATTGGCGGCCGGCACCAGCGCAGGCGGCTTCCACCCGCTCGTCGCGTTCGCCGAGCATGACCAGGCGCTCGTGGACCTGGCCGGGTCGACCGTCGCCGTCGAGGGTGACGAGACATTGCTGCCGCTGCTCGCCGAGCTGGCCGAGTCCATCGGCGCGCGGCCGGTGACGCTGCCCGAGGGTGGCAAGACTGCCTACCACGCCGCCGCGATGATGGCCGCCGGAGGGCTGATCGGCCTGTTGGATGCCATCGCGTCTGTTGCCCAGGTCGCAGGGCTGGACGAGCGCACCGCGGTGGCCGTCTACGCGCCGCTGGCGCGCCAGGCGCTGGCCAACGCGGAACGACTGGGCATCGACGCCGCCCTCACGGGACCGCTGTTGCGCGGCGACGTAGGGACCTTGCGCGGACACCTGGAGGCACTCGCGCGGCACGCGCCAAAGGCTGTCCCGCTGTACGTCGAAGTGGCCCGACGCGAGGTCGCCATCGCGCGCCGCCGCGGCGAGTTCACCGAGGACCGCGCGGCCGAGATCGAGCGCCTCCTCGACGGAGCCTGATCCGCGGCCGTTGCGGCCAAAACGCTAGCCGCTACCATTCGAAGCGATGCGCAATCGCCAGGCCGCCATCCGGGGCGACCGTCCCACGACCCGTTTCGCAGCGCCGCTGGATCACCCGCGCGCGCCACATCTCGGGCTGCGACGGACCACGCCGACCCGGCTGGCGCAGGCACCGGCCGACTCCCTTGCCACGACCCCGTTGATCGCGATCCGCAGCGCCGCGCGTGGCCACATGGGAACGCGAACAGAGCTGCGGAGTCCGGCGCTGCTCGGATCCGGTCCCCGCGCAATGCGTCGCGCAGACTCGATCACCTGGTCGTCGGCGCCATACAGCGTTCCGCACCGGACGCGCCCGCGCAGCGCGGCTCCGTGGCGCGGCTGAACAGGCAAGGTCGACAAGACCGATCCCGCCGGGCGCCCACTGCCCGCGCAACATCGTGTGGCGGGGTCGTCATCCGGCACACCGACGGTGGCCTCGAGATATGCCTCGGCATGCGTCGCCGCGAACGTGACGGCTCGAGCTGGACACTGCCCAAGGGAACGCCGTCAGATGCGGAAACCGTCGAGCAGACCGCCCTGCGCGAGGTCGAGGAAGAGACTGGCCTGGAGGTGCGCATCTCGGCCCCTGTTGGGGCGATCGAGTACTTCTTCACCCAGTCGGGCACGCGCATCCATAAGACCGTCCACTTCTTCCTGATGGAGGCAGTGGGCGGCAGCCTTGACCAGCACGATCGCGAGTTCGACGAGGTCCGCTGGGTTCCCATCAACGAGGCGCGCAGCCTGCTCAGCTATCCCACCGAGCGGCAGGTGATGGAAACCGCACTGTCTGTAGCCGGTGTCGAAGGATGACGGCTGACCCGACCGTGGCATCCCCCTCGGCAACCGGCGACGGGATCCAGCGAACCGCCCTGGTGGAGCGGCATCGCGCTCTCGGTGGACGATTGATCGACTTCGCCGGCTGGGAGATGCCGGTCCAGTACTCCAGCATCCTCGACGAGCATCGTGCTGTGCGCGAGCGTGTCGGCCTGTTCGACCTGTCGCACATGGGCGAGGTCTGGGTCAGCGGCCCGGGCGCGGCCGCAGGTCTTGCAGCGGCACTCGTCAGTGACCCCGGCCGGCTCGCGCCGGGCAGGGCGCACTACAGCATGATCTGTGCCGCGGACGGGGGGATCATCGACGACCTGATCGTCTATCGCGTCGCCGACGAGCGCTTCATGGTCGTGCCCAATGCCTCGAATCGCGAAGCGGTCGCTGCCGCGCTGCGGGAGCGGCTGGACGGCCACGACGCAGCGATGGACGACGCCTCGCTGCGCACCTCACTCGTCGCCGTCCAGGGCCCGCGCGCAGCCGAGCTACTTCAGCCCCTGACCGATGTCGAGCTGGCCGGCCTACGCTATTACTCCATCGCCGAAGGCCACGCGGTAGGCGAGCCGGGATTCGTGGCGCGCACGGGCTACACGGGGGAGGATGGGTTCGAGTTGTTCGTGGAGTGGGATGCCGCGCTGCCGGTCTGGGATCGTCTCCTCGCCGAAGGTGAGCGGATGGGCATCATGGCGTGCGGTCTCGGCGCCCGCGACACGCTGCGACTCGAGGCTGGCATGCCGCTGTACGGCAACGAGCTCGACCTTCAAACCAACCCGTTCGAGGCGGGACTCGGCCGCGTCGTGAAGTTCGACAAGGCGACCGACTTCATCGGCCGCCAGGCGCTCCAACAGGTCGCCGACTCCGGCCCGCAGAAACAGCTGGTGGGCATGACGGTTCGCGGCCGCGGGATCGCCCGGCACGGCTACCCGCTGCACATGCCAGCCGAGGAAGAGACTGCTGGCGTCGTGACCAGCGGCGCGCCATCGCCCACCCTGGGCGTGCCCATCGCGATGGGTTACCTCCCTCCTGCCGACGCGGGTATCGGTACCATGGTCGAGGTCGCCATCCGCGGCTCCCGAGTCGAGGCGGAGGTCGTGCCGCTACCCTTCTACAAGCGCGCCGCGCAATAGGGCGGCGGGAGGAGAACGCAGCGTGCAGGTTCCGGAAGACCTTCGTTACACGCCCGATCATGAGTGGTTGCGCGTCGAAGGCGACGAAGCCGTGGTGGGCATCACCGAGTACGCCGCCACAGAGCTCGGTGACGTGGTCTTCGTTGAGCTTCCAGCTCCGGGCATGGCGCTCCAGTCGGCCCAGTCCTTCGGCGTCATCGAATCGGTCAAGACCGCTTCCGACCTGTACAGCCCGGCCGCCGGCGAGGTGATTGCCGTGAACGCCCAGTTGGCTGACAAGCCCGAGCTGGTCAACGACGATCCATACGGTGATGGGTGGATGATCAGGATCCGCCTGTCCGAGCCTGACGTCGCAACCGCTCCGAGCGAGCGCAACCTCGATGCGGGGGCGTACCGAACGCTCATCGAGGCCGGCTGAGCAGTTCACGGCTGAACCAGGGAAGACTGATCGCGTGACTTACGGGCCGCATACCTCCGCCGACCGCCAGCGCATGTTGACTGCGCTGAACATCGAATCGATCGATGCCCTGTTTGCAGATATTCCAGCCGAGGTTCGAGCCCATGGCCTCGACCTGCCACCGCCTGAGGACGAGCTCACGATGGCCCGCAGGCTGGAAACGCTTTCGGCACGCAACCGAGTCGGCCTGGCGAGCTTCCTCGGCGCGGGCGCGTATCGCCATCACATCCCACCGACCGTCGACCAGATCCTGAGCAGGGGCGAGTTCTATACCTCTTACACGCCGTACCAGCCGGAGATCAGCCAGGGCACGCTCCAGACGATCTACGAGTACCAGTCACTCATTGCCGAGCTGACCGGCCTCGACGTCGTGTCGGCGTCGCACTACGACGGCGGCGCCGCTACGGCAGAAGCGGCGCTGATGACCGTCCGTGCCACTCGGCGCGAGCGAGTCCTGGTCAGCCGCGCGATCCACCGCCACTTCCTGGACACCACCGCGACCTACTTCGAAGGCGGCCGACTGACCCTCGACGAGTTGTCCACACTGGCCGACGGGACGACCGACCTGGGAGCTCTAGAGCGCGAGCTGGCGGATGCCGACCGGCCTGTCGCCGGCGTCCTGATCGGGCAGCCGAACGCGTTCGGCATCCTCGAGCCGATGGCCGAAGCGGCGCGGCTGGCACACGCGGCCGGGGCGCTGTTCGTGGCGGTCGTCGAGCCGGTCTCGCTCGCGGTCCTGGCCCCGCCCGGGGAGTACGAGGCGGACATCGCGGTTGGGGAGGGCCAGCCCCTCGGCATCGCGCTCCAGTACGGCGGCCCGTACCTCGGCCTCCTGGCCGCCAAGTCGGACCTCGTGCGCCAGGTGCCCGGGCGATTGGTCGGCCGTACGACCGACATCGAAGGCAAGCGCGCGTACGTGATGACGCTTCGCGCGCGCGAGCAGGACATCAGGCGCGACAAGGCCGCGAGCAACATCTGCACCAACCAGGCGCTGTGCGCGCTGGCGGCCACGGTCTACGTGGCGACGCTGGGCCCGCACGGGTTGCGCGACGTCGCCGCATTGGGCGCCGCCAGGGCACGAGAGCTTGAGGTAGCCCTCGCAGGAGCCGGTGCCGCCCGGGTCCACGCTGACGGCACGTACCTGAACGAATTCGCGGTGCACGTCCCCGATGCGCCGCGAGTGCACGCCGCGCTATTGGAGCGCGACATCCTCGCTGGTCTGCCGCTGGCCGACTGGTATCCGGACGACGCCGTTCTGCGCGACGCGTTGCTCGTGTGTGCCACAGAGCTGACCACCTCGTCGGAAATGGAGCGGTTCGCCGAAGGGCTGCGCGAGGTGCTCGCGTGACGGCGGTTGGCCCGGCCGTTACCCGGCCTGACGACCCGGCCGTGGCCGAGGCAGGCCAGCCTGATGAGATCGCGCAGGGCGGAGCCAGCAACCCGCGGGCCGAGCTCGGTCCGCACCTGGCAGTGGGCCCGTCGCTCCAGCCAACGCTCGCAGAGCTGTCCCGCCCGGGCCGGAGCAGCACGAAGGTGCCTCATCCGCCGGCCGACGCGCTCGACCGTATTCCCGCGGCGGCCCGCCGTGCGCGGCCGCTCGGACTGCCGGAGCTGAACGAGCCGGAGGTGATCCGCCACTTCGTGAACCTGTCGCAGCTCAACTTCGCGGTCGATACGGGCTTCTACCCGCTCGGCTCATGCACGATGAAATACAACCCCAAGATCAACGAATGGGCGGCGCGTCTGCCGGGTTTCGCGGCCCTGCACCCGCTCGCGCCCGACGCTCTCGCCCAGGGCACGCTCGAGCTCATGTGGGAGCTGGAGCGCTGGTTGGTCGAGATCAGCGGCATGAGCGCGGCCACCCTCCAGCCGGCCGCGGGCGCTCACGGGGAGCTCACTGGGATCCTGATGATCCGGGCCTATCACCAATCGCGTGGCGACACGGAGCGGCTCGAGGTGATCGTTCCTGACTCGTCGCATGGGACGAACCCGGCGACGGCCTCGATGTCGGGCTTCAAGACCGTGACCATTCCCTCGGATTCGTTCGGCCAGGTTGACCTGGCCGCATTGCGCGCCGCGCTCAGTCCGCGCACCGCGGCCGTGATGCTGACCAATCCCTCGACTCTCGGCCTGTTCGAGAAGGGGATCGGCGAGGTTCTCGAGGCGGTCCACGCGGCAGGGGCGCTGGCCTACATGGACGGCGCGAACATGAATGCGATCCTGGGCAAGTTCAAGCCCGGCCAGGCCGGCTTCGACGTGATGCACTTCAACACGCACAAGACGTTCTCGACGCCGCACGGTGGCGGCGGCCCGGGGGCCGGTCCGGTGGCGGTGAACGACAAGCTCGTGCCGTTCCTGCCCTGGCCGCGAGTGCTGCGCGACGAAGGCCGCGCGACGTTCCGGCTGGAGCGCATGAATGAACGACCATCGTCAATCGGCCGGGTCAGGTCGTATCAGGGCAGCGTGGGCGTGCTCGTGCGCGCGTATGCCTACTTATTGGCGCATGGCGGCAGCGGGCTCGAGGAGGTCAGCGAGGACGCGGTACTCGCGGCGAACTACCTCCGGCATCGGCTGGCCGACACCTACGAGATGCCTTACGCGCAGGTTTCCAAGCATGAGTTCGTGGCCAGCGCCCAGAACATCCGTGCCGAAACCGGCGTGCGCATGCTCGATATCGCCAAGCGCCTGATCGACTACGGCTACCACCCGCCGACGATCTACTTCCCGCTGATCGTGGAGGAGGGAATGCTGGTCGAGCCCACCGAAACCGAGTCAGTCGAGACTCTCGACGCGTTCGCGGACGCGTTGATCGCGATCGCTCAGGAGGCGCGCAACAATCCGGAGGTCGTGACCACGGCGCCGCACGCGTCGCCCGTGCGCCGGCTGGACGAGGCGACCGCGGCGCGCCATCCGGACCTCCATTGGCGGCCGATGACCGGCGCGGAGTCCGTCTGCCCGCAGTAAACCAGCGTGCGCCACGCTCGTTCAGCCCGAGTGGGACACCTTAAGAAGCCGCAACTTGTTGACACCCGGTTTGGCGGCGCACCTATAATTCGCCCGCCCCACGGCGTGGGAGACGTTCGCGCACGCGCGCGACGCGACGCCGACGGGGAACAGAGCGATCTAAGGGCGCCATACGGCCGCTCAGATTCGCACAGAGGAGGAACGACGCTGATGAGTCTACGGACTCGGCGCAGCTCAGCATTGCTGGCTTCGCTTATGTTCCTGACCGTGGCATGTACCGGCGGCGCGCCGACGGCAGCACCCACGGCCAGCGGACCCGCTGTAACCCCGGCCCCGGTAGTAACACTGGGACCCGGCGATACCCCCCCACCAGTAACCCCCGAGCCGCCGGTAACTCCGGAGCCGCCTGTCGATACCCCGCCACCCGGCGGTGGACTGGATGACGACCAGACAGTGCGCCTGTACCTGTCGTCTGAGGACCCGCCCACTCTCGACCCGAACGCGGCCTCTGACACGGTCTCGATCACAGTGCTCAACTCGGTCCACCGCGGCCTGATGTACTGGAACCAGGAACTCGAGCCTGTTCCGGCCGGTGCCGAGTCGGTGACGAACAACGCGGACTTCACCTCATTCACGTTCATCCTTCGCCAGGATGCCGTCTTCAGCGACGGCTCGCCGATCGTTGCGGCGGATTACGTCCGCAGCTTCAAGCGCCTGGCCGATCCTACGAACGCGTATGACTACGGCTACATGGCTTGCTTCATCGCCGGCACCGAGGTCTTCGCCTACTGCGGCGCCGAAGCGGATCCGGGTGACATCCCGGCCGCCGTCGATGCGGTCGGCGTGACCGCTGTCGACGACCACACGCTCCAGGTTGACCTCGTCCAGCCGGCGACGTTCTTCCTGAGCGTCATGGCGATGTGGCTGTGGGTGCCGCTCCAGGAGGACTTCGTCGCCGCCGGTGCGTTCGACGAGGCCGCTGGCTACGTTGGCTCAGGCCCCTACCAGATGAGGTCCTGGGATCACAACTCTCAGATCATCCTGGAGGCCAACCCGAACTGGTATGGCGGCGACCTTCCGACCAACACGATCGAGCTGAACATCGGCGGCGATCCGGATGCGGCTCTCGCTGCCTATGAGCAGGGCTCTTTCGACATGGTCAGCGTGCCCGGCCCGCAGGTCCGGCGCATCCTTGATGACCCGGTCCTGAGCGAGGAAGCTCTCCAGCTTGAGGCCCTGTCGATCACCTACTACAACATCGCACTGTGCGGTCTACCCGGCGACACCGGCGAAGCCGATCCGGACATCTGCCCGGTGAACCCGAACACGGCGTCAGGCCTCGGCCCAACGTCGAACAAGAACTTCCGCATCGCGCTGGCTCAGTCCATCGACAAGCAGCAAATGATCGACTTCCTGCGCGGCGGTCTGGGCACCGTCGCCAACACCATCGTCATGCCCGGCATCCCCGGCTTCGACGAGGAGTACAACAGCAACGCCACAACGCCCTATCCGTACGATCCGGCTGCCGCACAGGCGGCTTTGGCCCTCGCGCTCGATGAGCTCGGGGTCACCAACTCCGATGGCAGCGTCGACGCCGAAGGTAACCCAACAATTACAGGCGCTGACCTCGGTCAGCTCCAGTTGATCTACAACACCAATGCCGGCCACCTGCCGTACATCGCGTTCCTCGCGGAGGCGTGGCGCACCACGCTCGGCCTTCAGGACCCCCTGCAGGTCGGTGTCGACTTCTCGACTCTGCTTCGGGACCGCGGTTCGGGCGCGTACGACATCGCGCGCAACGGCTGGGGCGCCGACTTCCCGCACGCCCACAACCAGCTGAACGACCTGTTCCGCTGCGGTGGCGGCAACAACGACGGCAACTACTGCAACCCCGCTATGGATGCGCTCCTGGACGACGCCGCCCAGACCATCGATATCGACGCGCAGACGCAGAAGTACATCGACGCCCAGCGCATGCTGGTAGACGATGTAGCTGCGTTGCCGCTGTTCTTCCCCGTCGCGACGTACCTGATGAAGCCGTGGGTCCAGAACGTGAACTTCACGAACTCGGATCACACGAACCCGGGCGACCAATTCTTCGAAACAATCCAGATCACGGACGCGCGGCCCTAGCCAAAACGTTCTGAACTGGGCATAGTTCGCCCCACGGGCGACTCGACCTGAGTGGGCCGGCCGAAAGGCCGGCCCACTCGTTACAATCGCGACTCCTAGCCCTCATTGGAGGCCCGCGGCATGGCCAGCTACGTGCTCCGCCGGATCCTGTGGATGATTCCGGTGCTCTTCGTCGTCTCGGTCATCACGTTCAGCCTGATGCACCTGGCGCCGGGCGGTCCGTGGGACCGCGAGAAGGAGCTTCCGCCGTCGATCATCGCCCGGATCCAGGCGAAGTTCGGGCTCGACAAGCCGGTGCACGAGCAGTACATCGACTGGGTCACCGACTTCGTCAGGGGCGATTTCGGGCCCTCGTATCGCTACGTCAACCGCACTGTCAACGACATGCTCGCCGACGGCCTGCCAACCACCATTCATCTCGGCCTGATGGCGTTCGTCCTGGCAGTCGCCCTGGGCATACCCCTCGGCATCTTCGCCGCGCTCGGCCATAACCGACTGCCCGACTACGTGGCCACCGGCATTTCGGTGGTCGGCATATCGACGCCGAGCTTTGTCTTGGCGATCGTGCTTGTGGTGGTGTTCGCAGTCGCGTTGAACTGGTTCCCGGCGACCTCGAACAGGTGGGTCGACTGGAAGACTTGGGTGTTGCCGACCATTGCCCTCGCGGGCTATCCGATTGCCCAGATAGCTCGGTACACCAGGGCGGCAATGCTCGAGGTGACGCGCAAGGACTACGTACGGACGGCGCACAGCAAGGGCATCCGCGAGCGGGCGGTGGTCGTCCGGCACATGATCAGGAACGCCCTGATCCCGGTGGTCACCATCCTCGGGCCGATCCTGGCATTCCTAGTGACCGGGTCGTTCATCATCGAGAACTTCTTCGGCGTGCCCGGGATCGGTGACGCATACGTCGCCGCGATCGGAGGTCGTGACTACACGATGATCATGGCGACAACGATGCTCTACGCGTTCAGCGTCGCGTTCTTCAACCTCCTGGTCGACGTCGGCTACGCGTACATCGACCCGCGCATCCGCTACAGCTAGCCGAGGCAGAGATGGCAACGACTCAGGGGACCCTGGCTGCCGGCGGCAGCGTAGTTCCGCGGCGCAGCTCGGGCGTCTGGCGCGACGCGTTCGGGCGCCTGCGCAAGAACAAGCTGGCCATGGTCGGCCTCGTGATCGTCATCGGGCTGTTCTCGCTGGCGGTCCTTGGGCCGATGCTCGCGCCCTGGCAGTACCAGGTACAGGACCATGACGCGATCATCGCGAACGGGTTCGGTCCGGTCAAGGCGTTCTCGCAGCTCGGATGGGAAACCGGGCACTTCCTCGGCACGGATGAGCTCGGACGCGACCTGTTCAGCCGCCTGCTCGACGGTGCGCAGATCAGCATGAGCGTTGCGATCGTCGTCCAGATCGTGGTGCTGACGATCGGCATCCCGGTCGGGGCTCTCGCGGGCTGGTTCGGCGGCCGGACCGACAACCTGCTGATGCGGATCACCGACATTACCTACGCGTTCCCCGACCTGCTGCTCATCATCCTGCTGTCGATCGCCTTCCGCGAAACGGTGTTCGGCAAAGTCTTCAGCGGCCTGTTACTCGTGTTTGTGGCGATCGGCCTGACGTCCTGGGTGACCGTTGCCCGGCTCGTCCGCGGGCAGCTGCTGTCGCTCAAGGAGATGGAGTTCGTCGAGGCCGCCCGCGCGCTCGGCGTGCGCGACCGGACGATCATCACGAAGCACCTGCTGCCAAACTCCATCGGGCCGGTCATCGTCGCGATCACGCTCGGAGTGCCGGGCGCGATCCTGGCCGAGGCGACTCTGGCCTACATCGGCATCGGCGTGCAGGCGCCCCGTGCGTCCTGGGGCAGCCTGATCAACGAGGGCATCCGCTGGATACGTACGGACCCGCACCTCGTGCTCTTCCCGGCCATCGCGATCGCGACCGCACTGGTCGCGTTCACGTTCCTGGGCGACGGGCTGCGTGACGCCCTCGACCCGAAGCTGAAGGGCAAGCAGTAGGTTGGGACCCACGACGAACCAGGCCGCCGTCAGCGGCGACGCGACCGCCGAGATCAGCCTCGAAGGGCAGTTCGCACTCGAGACACAGGAACGCGAGGTCAAGCGCGCCAAGGCGGAGAACCTGCTCGAGGTGCGCAACCTCTCGACCCATTTCTATACCCCAGATGGTGTCGTCCATGCCGTCGACGATGTGAGCTTCGAGCTGGGCTACGGCGAGACGCTCGGTCTCGTCGGCGAATCCGGCTGCGGGAAGTCGGTCACCGCCCTGTCGCTCACCCGGCTCGTCCCCACCCCGCCAGGCAAGATCGTCTCCGGGGAAGTCAACTTCGAAGGCGTTGACCTACTAAAGGTGTCGAAGGACGAGATGCGCCGGCTGCGCGGCAAGGACATCGGCTTCATCTTCCAGGACCCCCTCAGTAGCCTGAACCCGACTCTCACGATCGGGTACCAGATCTCCGAATCGATCAGGCAGCACTTGGGTCTCTCTGCGCGCGCCGCCAACGACCGCGTTGTCGAGCTCCTGTCGAAGGTCGGCATCCCGCGGCCGAAGGACCGCCTGAGCGACTACCCGTTCCAGTTCTCGGGCGGCATGCGCCAGAGGGTGATGATCGCCATCGCGCTGGCCTGCGATCCGAAGCTACTGCTCGCCGACGAGCCGACCACCGCGCTCGACGTCACGATCCAGGCGCAGATCCTCGAACTGATTCGCCGCTTGTCGCAGGAGTTCAAGACGGCCGTCCTGCTGATCACCCACGACCTCGGAATCGCCGCCGGCATGTGCGACCGGATCAACGTGATGTACGCCGGCCGGATTGTCGAGACGGGCACTGTCGATCAAATGTTCGACAACCCGCAGATGCCCTACACGTGGGGCCTGCTGGATTCGTTGCCGCGCCTCGATGACCTGCGCGGGGGACGGCTGCGGACGATCGAGGGCCTTCCGCCGCTGCTGATCAATCTGCCCGACGCGTGCCGGTTCAACCCACGCTGCTCGTACACGCGCGACGTCTGCCGCGAACACGAGCCGAGCCTCACGCCGCGCTCGGACGGTCACCTCGCGCGCTGCCACGGCACGGAACCTGACGGGTGGATTCCCACGTGAGCGCCCCGCCGATGCAAGAGGCAGCGCCGCTGAGCGCGGCCACCGCGCCGGCGTCGGGCAAGGGCGCGAATCTGGTCGACGTCGAGAACCTGAAGGTCTACTTCCCCATCACGTCGGGCTTTTTTCAGCGCACGATCGGCTCCGTCAAGGCGGTCGACGACATAAGCTTCGAAGTCCGGCGCGGCGAGACGCTCGGGCTGGTCGGGGAGTCGGGCTGCGGCAAGAGCACCACGGGCCGCGCGGTAATCCGTTTGCGCGAGCCGACCGCCGGCAAGGTCATGTTCGACGGCGTCGACCTTGCCACTGTTGACAAGAACGAGCTGCGGCGGCTTCGCCGGAGGATGCAGATCATCTTCCAGGACCCATACAGCTCGCTCGATCCGCGCATGACGGTCAGCTCGATCATCAGCGAGCCTATCGAGACCCACAACCTGAAGCGCGGCCGTGCCAAGCGCGAGCGGGTGGCCGAGCTGCTCGAGATGGTCGGTCTCGACCCAATCTACGTGAACCGCTACCCGCACGAGTTCAGCGGCGGGCAGCGCCAGCGCATCGGCGTCGCGCGCGCGCTC
>CAYZEJ010000049.1:0-15827 GCA_964477545.1 uncultured Anaerolineaceae bacterium
GATCAGGTCGGTGATCCCCTGGACGCCCTGGCGCAGAACGTCGTCGACGACCCGGAAGGCGTCGAGGATCGACGTCTCCTTCTGCACGACGTCCTTCAAGCGATCGTTGGGGATGATGATCAGCGTGTCGACCTTGTCGCGAAGCAGCTCCGTGCCCTTTTCGGCGTTGAGGCGGCGCCGGGCGCCCTCGAAGCCGAACGGCTTGGTAACGACGCCGATCGTCAGCGCACCAAGGTCACGCGCCACCTCGGCGATGACCGGCGCCGCACCGGATCCGGTGCCGCCGCCCATGCCCGCGGTGATGAAGACCATGTCCGAATCCTTGAGCGCCTCGAAGATCTTCTCGGCGTCTTCTTCGGCTGCCCGCTGGCCGATGCCGGGGTCGCCGCCGGCGCCCAGGCCGCGCGTGATCTTGTCGCCGATGCGGATCTTGTGCGGCGCGTCGGACTGAAGCAGCGCTTGCGCGTCAGTGTTGACTGAGATGAACTCCACGCCCATCAACTCGGCACGGATCATGCGGTTGACGGCGTTGCTCCCGCCGCCGCCTACACCGATGACCCGGATGAGTGCGAAGTTCTCCGAGTCCGACCGCAACGGCATGACCAAACCCCTCCACCAAGCGTCTAAAACCAGCCACCGGGCCGGCGAGGGCGCAACCGCCGGGAAACCGATTCGGATTAGGCGAAGTATAGACCGGCGACCCGGAAGCGAGGCGGCGACTTTGGTCCTGCGAGGTCCGATTCGATAGCAGTTTCTCGCGCGATTGTGGAGGAGTTGTGGACAGCCGAGGCGACCGTCAACAGGCCATGTCGGCCTAACCGCCGATGAAGCTCAGCACCACGTGGCGGGTCGAGTTGTCCGGATTCGGGTCGAGCAGGGCGATCGACTGCCAGGTCCCGAGACGCAGTTCACCGTTGACCACTGGCACCACCACGGATGGCGCCATGAGCAGCGGTAGGACGTGATCTGCGCCGTGACCGCGCGAGCCGTGGGCGTGACGCCAGCGATCGTCGCGGGGAAGCATCGCGTCGAGGGTCGTCATCAGATCGTCGTCCGAGCCGGCGCCGAGCTCCATGATCACCACGCCCGCGGTGGCGTGCGGCACGAAGACATTGAGCAGGCCATCGCCCTCGCCGGCTGTGAACTTGGCGCATTCTGCCGTGATATCAAACAGCCCGCGTCGGCTGCCCGTCGCGACCTCGATCCGCTGCTGCTTCACCCTTATCCCCGGATCCCGTCAGGGGCACCGCCTACGGGAACAATCCCCTGGCCCACTCCCGCATTCGATTCAGCATCCCCGGCGTAGGTCCGGATTCGTAGCGTGAAGCCTCGTAACCCTGGACCGAACGTGCGCCCCATATCAGGAGGCCGAGCGAGGTGCTGAACTCGGGTGTGAGCAGGTGGTCAGTCAGTCCCGCCACGCCCGACGGACCGGCGACTCGAACGGGCGCTTGGAGGACCTCCCGCCCCAATCGGGCGGCACCTGCCAACTGAGAGGCGCCACCGGTCATGACGACGCCCGCTGGCAACATCCCGGCGTAACCAGAGCGTTCGATCTCGGCACCGATCTTCTCGAACACCTCGCGCATGCGCGCCTCGATGATCTCCGCGAGCTCGTGGCGCGAGGCGGTCCAAGCGTCGCCCTCGCCGATGCCCTTGATGTCGACCTGCTCGTTCTTGCCGACTGACGCAGGGTCCGCGGTGCCCTGGTTGATCTTCAGCTCCTCGGCCGAGGTCAGACTCGTCTTGAGGCCGATGGCGATGTCATTGGTGACGTTGTTGCCACCGAGCGGCAGGACCGCGGTGTGGAAAGGCGAGCCGTCCATGAACAGGGCCAGGTCGATGGTGCCCGCACCGAAGTCGGCGACCGCGACGCCGAGCTCGCGCTCGGTTTCTGTCAGCACCGCGTCCCCTGATGCCAGCGACGATGCGACGAGCTCGTCGATACGGATATCCGCGCGCTGGACGCACTTGGTCAGGTTCTGCACAGCGGTGGCGGCGGCGTGAACGATGTGGGTCTCGACCTCGAGCCGAATGGCGCTCATGCCGAGCGGATCCTTGACACCCTCTTGCCCGTCGACCACAAACCCGCGCGGCAACACGTGCAGCACCTCGCGATTCGACGGGATAGTCACCGCCCGAGCCACCTCGGTGGCCCGCTCGACGTCCTCGCGAGTCACCTCGCGCCGTGCCCCGCTCACGGCAACCGCGCCGCGCGAGTTCTGGCTCTCCACGTGGTTCCCGCCAACGGCGACGATGGCCGATTCGATCCGGTAGCCGGACAGTCGTTCCGCGGCTTCGCGCGCCGCACGGATGGAACCGACCGTCTGGTCGATGTTGATGACGACGCCCTTCTTCAGCCCGGACGATGCAAGCGAGCCCTTGCCGATAACCGTCACGCCCGTTTCGCGCGTGACTTCGCCGATGAGCGCAACGACCTTGCTCGTCCCTACGTCGAGGGCGACGAGTACCGCTTCCCGTTCCACTGCCTAAGACTTTCCTCCGCCGAGCGTCTTTCCTTCGCCGGCCTGCGGGCCGGCTACACGTGAAGCGGCTGGTCCCCAGCGTTCCGCTGACTTCCAGCCGTCACTTGTACGGCGCCGGCTGCGCGCACAGCGACCTCGTCCCGCCTTTCTGGCGGGCTGCGGTCGTTGCTTGCGACATTCTCGCCTAAGTGGCGGCGGCGCAAGGGGGGTGCGAGCACCCGCCGCAGGCGGAGGCTCGTACCGAACGCCCAGCAGCGGTCGAAGGCCGGCTGCGAAGGCGACTCAAGACGGAGACGCCGACTCGGACGGCGACCCCATTGGTGCGTCGGACGGGGTCGCGCGCGGCAGGTAGGTACCGCAGCGCTCGTCCAGGGGCGCGAGGTAGATGACGGCCAGGTCGTCCTCGCCCGCCGACAAAGCTGCGCGCAGGCACTGCACCTGGCGGTCGATGATGTCGATTGGTCGCAAGTTCGGCGTGTAGTGGCCGAAGATCGCTCGCCAACCATCGGGCTCCGCCGTCAGCACGAAGCCATCCGCGTCGTCGGCTGACACCGCCAGGGAGCCAAAGCGAGTGCCGATCATGGCCGGCGTGATCGCGGCCAAACGCAGGTCGGCATCGAGCGAGATCTCGTCCAGGCGGCCACCGATGTCGGCGTCAGGAGCGAAATCCTCGCGCAGGTCGGTGACCACGGGCAGCCCCAGCCCCGTGGCGTCCTCCACCGGCAGCTCGTCGAGGATGTAGCCGTCCACGTCGACAACGAACGCGCCGCGTAACGTGGCCAGAACGAATGTCGGAGTGCGCTCGATCACCGTTATCACGAGTCGATCCGGCAGCGTCACGAAAACGTCGGCGCCGGCCACGGCCGGAAGCGAGGCCAGCGCGCGCTCCATGCGGTCCGTGTCGATGCGAAACACGTTGGGCGTGGCATTTGCCGGTAGCGTGATGGCTTCGCGGATGGCATCGGGCGGCGTGTAGACCAGGCTGGTGACCTCGACGCGGCCTGGGTCCAAATCGAACCGGTGGCTGGTCACGAGCCAGCCGAGCAGCGCCGCCGCGGAGACGGCCAGGAGCGCGCCCAGGACACGCCAGCGGTTGAGCAGCGACGGTACGACGCGGTCACGCGATGTGACTCTGCGGCTGCGCCCGCCCGCGATGGGCTGGCGCGTAGGCAGCCGCACCTAGGGCAAGTCGGCGCGAGTCAGCGTTCGTGCCGGGCGGTCGGCTGCGCGGGCGAGCGCCAGCTCGACGATCTTCTCGGAGATGGCTCCGAAGTCGTAACCGCCGGCCGCGCACAGTACGGGGAAGAGGCTGATAGGAGTGAAGCCCGGGATCGTGTTGATCTCGTTGAGGTAAAGGGCGCCAGCCTTGTCCACGAGGAAGTCGACCCGCGCAAATCCTTCGGCTCCGATGGCCAGGTAGGCGCGGCGCGCGATGTCGTGGATCCGGGCGTGCAGCCCCGGGTCGACCTCGGGTCGATCGGTCGTGCGCGACACGCCGTCGCTGTATTTCGCCGTGTAGTCGTAGAACTCGTGGCCGGGAAAGATCTCGCCCGGTCCAAAACTCTCCAGGTCGAGCGCGGAGTTGCCGACGACGCTCATCTCGAGCTCGCGCGCATGGTCGAGATAGGCCTCGACCAGGACCGAGTCGCCGTAGCTCAGGGCCTCGGCGACGGCGCTACCCGTGTGCTCCGGGTCGCCTGGTTTGTGGACGATTGAGATTCCCACAGACGAACCGAGGCGCGTGGGCTTGACCACGACTCGCTGGTCCGGTAACGAAATCGCGAAGTCCGCGATGCGCCCTTGCAGCGCGGCCGGATCCCGCTTCCAATCGGCCGCCGAGAGTTCTATCCAAGGCACGACCGGCATGCCCAGCGCGCTCGTGATCCGCTTGAACAGCACCTTGTCCATGCCGATCGCGGAGGCCGCTACTCCAGCGCCCGTGTAGACCAGCCCGGCCGACTCGCACAGCGCCTGCACGGTGCCGTCCTCCCCGAAGGGCCCGTGCAGCGCGATGAACACGACCGACTTCGGCGACTGATCCGTGAGGATGACAAGCGCCGCCGCCGCCTCGTGCGGCCCTGTCGCCCCGAGCGAAGCCGGGTCGTCGTATACGGTCGGCGCAAGATCACGATCCATCGCGCCTGGCGGAAGCTGCCACCAGCTCCCATCCAGACCGATCAGCCAGCCCTCCACCCTGTGGCCGCGCTCGATGAGCGACGCCGCGATGGCACGGCCCGAAACGAGCGAGACATCGTGCTCGGCCGATGGGCCGCCGAGGAGGACAGCGACGGAGGTCGGGATCACGCCTCCGATTCCCAGCCCGACCAATCTCCAGCGAACATGATCTCGAAGACGAGTCCGAAACCCGTTTCGCGACGGACACGCTCAACGACCAGCTCGCCCAGACGGCGCACGTCAGAAGCCGTCCCGTTCTGATCGTTGACGATGAAGTTGGCGTGCTTCTCGCTGACGACGGCGCCGCCGATCCGCGTTCCCTTGAGGCCCAGGCCATCGATCAACGCTCCGGCCGACTGTGTCTCCGACGGGTTGCGGAAGACGCTCCCGGCGGACGGCATGCCCAGCGGCTGATGCGCCTGGCGCCATTTCCGGATCTCGTCCAGGCGGCGCCCGATCTCGTCAGAATCGGCGGGCGTCAGATCGAAGGAAGCCCACGTGACGACGTCCGGCAACGAGGCCGGCGCGTGCTTGAGCACGCTGTCGCGGTAGGCGAGGCCAAGCCCGTCCGCATCGAGCGTCGCTTCCGTTCCGTCGCCACGCAGAACGGCTGCTTCCGCAAGGACCGCGCGTATGTCGGACTCGTGCGCGCCTGCATTTGCCCACACAGCGCCACCGACGGAGCCCGGGATGGCCAGCCCGAACTCGAGCCCGGACAGACCCTCGGCGCGGCAGATGGTCGCCGCCCGCGCCATCGGCAGGCCCGAGTCGGCTGTCAATCGAGTGCCCTCAAAGCGCACCTGCTGGGCTCGGTTGTGGATGACCAGGCCGCGCACGCCGGCATCGCTGATCACGAGGTCCGAGCCGCGGCCGAGGATGAAGTGAGGCAGACCGCGCGAGCGTGCGAAACGGACGATCGCGCGCAGCTCGAACAGGTTGTGAATCTCGGCGAACAGGTCGGCGGGGCCGCCGACGCGCATGGTGGTGAATCGGCTGAGTGGCTCGTGGCGGGAGGTCTTGACGCCGATACGGCGCTGGATATCCGTCCCGAGGCGCGTCAGATCAGACTCGCTAAGTGCCCCTGTGACTGCGGTCCTCGCTTGCGTCAAGCGGCCTGCCGCGACATTCGTTCTATGGCAGTCGCGCTGGGCAACGCGGTGCGCTCGGCGAGTGCCAGGACCAGCTCCGCGACCGCAGCCGCCGCGCCAGGCCGGCCGAATCCTCGAGCCGCTGCGCACATCTCGTCCAGCGTTGCCCGGTCCTCGAGGAGTCGCGCTGCTTCGATCAGTGCCGCGGCGTCGAACTCATCGTCGGGAACGATGCGCACGGCCCCTGCCTCAGCCAGCGCGCGAGCGTTGGCCATCTGGTGCGCGGACGCATGTGGGTAGGGAACAACGACCATCGGCAGGCCGAGCGCACTGGCCTCCGCCAGTGTTGACGAACCGGCGCGCCCGACGAGCAGATCCGCGGCGATCAGCGCATCTGTCATCTCCGAGCGCAGGAACGCGTACGGGCGGTACCGCGCGCGCTGCTCGGTGGGCAGCTTCTCGCGCCGCTTGAGCGCGTCGGCATAGCCCGCTTCACCGGTCATGTGAAGCACGTGAACCTTGCTTACTAGCTGGGTGAGTGACTCGGCCACGGCGCGGTTGAGCCGGCGCACGGCCTGGGAGCCGCCGAAAACGAAGAGCACCGGCACATCGGGCGCGATTCTGAGTGCCGTCCGCGCCTGCGCTCGATCGCGGCCCGCAAACGAGCGTATCGGCGTCCCCGTCACGTAGCACCGCCCGGGCAGGGCCGCGCAGGTCTCGGCAAAGCTCACGGCGAGGGCACGGGCAAGGCGTGCGGTCGCGCGCACGCTCCGCCCGGGCACCAGGTTGCCCTCCCACATGAGGCTCGGCACGCGCATGCTGGCTGCGGCCGTGACGACGGGGATCGCGACGTAGCCGCCGGTGGTGAAAATCACGCTCGGCCGCCAGCGCGCGAGGACCGCCGCCACCTGGGGCACGGATGCCGTGAGCCGGAGTGGGTCAAGGACGGTGTGCGGTGAGACGTCGACCGTGCGCAGAGAGCGCAGCAGAAGGCTGTCGTACTGGAAGCCCTCGGCTGGAACGATGGTCGATTCGAGGCCGCGCCGCCCACCCAGCCAGCGGAACTCGGCGTCAGGCACCCGCTCGCGCAGGGACCGCGCGACGGCCAGCGCCGGGTACACGTGCCCGCCGGTTCCACCGGCGGCGATCAGGATCCGCATCGTTCCAGGTTCCTCGGGCAACGGTCTCGCGTGAGATCGAAAGCAGGATACCGACGGCGGCGAACGAGACTAGAAGCGACGACCCGCCGGCCGAGACGAACGGCAACGTGATGCCGGTAATTGGCAGCAGCACGACGACGACGCCAATGTTGATGAACGCCTGAAGAGTCAGCCAAGCCGTGATGCCTGTCGCCAACAGCGCGCCGAATGTATCGGGAGCACCGAGCGCGACCCGAACGCCCCGGTACGCGAATAGCAGATAGAAACCGATGACCGCGAGCCCACCGACGAGCCCGAGCTCCTGCGCCACCACAGCGAACACGAAGTCGTTCTGTGCTGCTGGCAGGTGCAGTGCTCCTGGCTGGCGGCTCTCGCCCAGGCCGATCCCTAGCACTCCCCCTGTCCCAAGCGCGAGCAGTCCCTGCACGGTATGGAAGCCGATCCCCTGCGGGTCTGCCCAGGGGTCCAGGAACGCCTGGATACGCTGCATCTGGTAGGTGCTGTTCGTCACGGCATACGCCACGGCCGCGGCCCCGAGCGGGGTAATCAGGGCGAGCTGCCACAGGCTGCCCCCGGCGACGAAGAACATCGTGAAGGCGGACAGAGTCAGCACGCCCATGGTGCCCAGATCCGGCTCGAGCAGGACGAGGAGCAGCAACGGCCCGGTGATCAAGAGGAATGGCACGAGACCGTCGAAAAGCGAGCTGGCGCGCGATCCCTTGCGCGTCAGCCAGTGGGCCAGGTAAATGACCAGGGCCAGCTTGGCGAACTCGGCAGGATGCATCGCGGGCAGCGGGCCTACCTGGAGCCAACGGGAGGAGCCACCGACTTCGATCGGCCGCAGCGGACCCATTGGCGGTAGCAGCACGACGACCAGGAGCACCATCGCGCACACGAAGGCCGGGATCGACACGAGACGCAGGTATCGGTAGTCAAGGCGCATGAAGACGACCATGACCACCGCACCGAGCACCGCCCAGAACGCCTGCGGCCCGACGACCGCAAACGGGTCGTCGCGCTGGAGCAGAGAGCTGACGCCCGAGCTCGAGTAGACCATCAGGATCCCGATCGACGCCAGCGCGACGATGCTGACCAGGAGGAGGTAATCGGGCTCGTGGCGCTCGCGCTGGATGCCTCGGAGCGTCTTTACAGCGGCGGAACCCGTTGTCCTCGTCGCTGTCATCTGCCATTCTCCGCTGCGATCCGTGCGACGGCATCCTTGAAAGCCCGGCCGCGAGCGGCGTAGTCGGCAAACATGTCGAAGCTCGTTGCGGCTGGGCTGAGCAGCACAGTCGCCATCCCGTTGGCTGGGCGCAATTCGCGGGCGATCGCAAACGCCTGTCTCACGGCCGCGTCCAGATCCGATGCGCGTTCGACGCGTGCGAGCCCGGCGCCCGAGAACAGCTCCGCCATCTGATCGGCCGTCTCGCCTATCAGGACGGCTGCCGCGGCGCGATCCTCCACGACGACGGCCAGCTCGTCGAGCGGCACGTTCTTGGTGCGCCCGCCTGCGATCAGCACGATTGGCGGAGCGAAGCTGCGCAACGCTGCCATAACCGCATCCGGCTGAGTGCCCTGCGAGTCGTTGACGAAGGTGACGCCGTCGATCGTGGCCACGCCTTCGAGGCGGTGCTCGACACCGGTGAACGCGCCGACGGCATTCCGGATGGCGTCCGGCGCGATGCCGACAATCAGGCCAACGGCCACGGCCGCAAGGACGTTACTCGTGTTATGCGCCCCGGGGACGAGAACCTCGCCGAGAGGCATGACGCGGCCGCCTCCACCAGTCGGGGCGGATCCTCCGCCAACCGAGTGCAGTCGCTCAACGTTGTCCGCGACGATCCAGCCGTCGCGCACACCCACGCCACCCGCCGGCGGCTCTGCTCGGTTGTAGTAGACGGCCGGCGCCGCGCTGCTCGCCGCGAATGCGGAACTGACCGGGTCCTCCTCGTTCAGCACCAGGCGGCCGTCGGCAGGGGCGAGCTCCGCCAGTCGTCGCTTGGCTGCGCGGTACGCCTCGAGTGTCCCGTGGCGGTCCAGGTGGTCGCTCGTCACGTGCGTGTAGACCGCCACGTCGGTGCCGCGCGAGATCGTCGGCAGTTGGAGCTCGGACAGCTCGACGACGACCAGATGCTCCGGCGTGAGCTCGGGGAGGCGCTCGACGAGCGGGACGCCGATGTTCCCGCCCAGGATCACCGGCGCGGCGCCTCGTCCCATTACAGCCGCCATGAGCGTACTGGTCGTCGTCTTGCCCTTGGTGCCCGTCACTCCCACGGTCGTAGCGGGGCACAGCCGCAGGAACAGGTCGATCTCGCTGACGACCGGGACGCGGCCAGCCGTTTCGAGCTCGGCCAGCGCTGCCCGCATGCGTGGCTCCGTCGTCGGATAACGGCTATTGATCGAGGGCGACGTGGCGATCAACGCCTGATCTGCAAGCGCGACGGCAGGGTCGACGTCCGGCCCCAGGAGGAGCCTGACAGGCCGGCCCTCCAGCTGCTCGATCTGTGTCGTGAGCTCGGATCTTGGGCGGGCGTCATAGATGGTGACGTGCGCCCCGCGGTCGGTCAGGAAGCGGGCCAGCGCGACTCCACTCCGGGCCAACCCCAGGACCGCCACTGGCTGGCCGCGGAACGAGTCGAGCGTCAGTCGGTTCAGATCCATCGCTGTGGGCGCTTCGGCCATCACGGTCACGGCGTCGGCACGTACGTCGAGAAGAAGAACGTCACGCCGAGAAGTGCGGCGAGCACGCCGACGATCCAGAAGCGCATCGTGATCTTCTCTTCGTCCCAGCCGGCGAGCTCGAAATGGTGATGCAGCGGCGCCATGCGGAAGATGCGTCGGCCGGTGAGCTTGAAGCTCGCGATCTGGAGGATGTCCGAACCAACCTCCAGCACGAAGATGATGCCGATCAAGGGCAGCAGCAGGATCTGGCCGGTGATCAGGCCGATTACAGCCAGGGTTGCCCCCATCGCGAGCGCCCCCGAATCGCCCATGAACACCTGCGCCGGGTGGACGTTGAACCAGAGGAAGCCGAGGAGGGCACCGATCAACAGCGCACACAGGATCGCCAGGTTCTGCTGGCCGGCCAGGAGAGCGATGATCAGATAGGCGACGAAGGCGAAGATCAAGGTGCCTCCGGCGAGGCCGTCGAGCCCATCGGTGAAGTTGACGCCGTTGGTGGTGGCCACGATCGCGAACGCGGCAAAGATCACGTACGCCCAGGGAGCTATCGCGACGTCGCCCACGAACGGCACCGTTACGGCCGTGATCGCATAAGTGCTCTGGATCTGGAACGCGATCGCACCGGCGACTACCACCTGCCAGAGCAGCTTCTGGCGGATGCGAATGCCTTCGCCGGTCGTCGAGTTGAGATAGTCGTCCGCGGCACCGAGGATGCCAACAACGACGAGCGTGAGGATCGGCGCGATGGTCTGCGGACCGAGGAAATCACCACCGGCGATGAAGTGGAACAGGAGTGCCGAGCCGGTAACCACGGCGATCATGAGCACGCCGCCCATCGAGGGGGTGCCCTCCTTCACCATGTGCGAGCCGGGGCCCTCGGTCCTGATGCGCTTGCCGAAACCGACACGGCGCAACACCAGGATGAACGGCGGCATGAGGATCACGACGAGCGCGAAGGCGAGGAGGATGGCCTGTACGAGCGGCGCGGCGACGTTCACGCCACGGGTTCCCGCAACCTTTGCGCGACACCTTCGAGGACCGGCAACCAGTCCTCCATCCGCGCGCCCCGCGAGCCCTTGATCAAGACAACGTCGCCTGCGCGGAACTCGAACACTTCGTCGATGTCGTCGCGCTCGCCCACCAGGACCTCCGCTCGGCTCACTTCCGCAGCGGCCGCGTAGTCGGACGCAAGTGGGCCAGTGGCTATGAATATGTCAGCGACCCACCCGGCGTGCTCGCCAACGCGACGGTGATCGGCTCCAGCAGCGCTGCCGAGCTCGAGCATCTCGCCCAGGATGGCCACGTGGCGACCGGGCAGGCTGGCCAGCAGGTCGAGGGCGGCGATCATCGAATCAGGGCTGGCGTTGTAGCTGTCGTCGAGGACCTTGATCGGCCCGAAATCGACAATCGTCGATCGGTGCGGCGCATGCCACGGCCGCGCAAGTCCACGAGCGATTGTTTCGAGATCCAAGCGTGCTGCCAGGCCGACTGCGGCAGCCGCCAGCGCGTTGTGGACGCTGTGTCGGCCCAGTGCGGGGAGGGTGACGTCGACAGCATCGCCGCCCGCTCGCAGCTCGAACAGCATCCCGTCGAATCCGCGCGACGTGACATGTTCAGCCCTTACGTCGGCGCCGACGTCGAAGCCGTATGTGATCACGCGAACGTTCTCAGCAACATGGATTGCCATCCGTGCGACGCGCGGATCGTCGGCATTGAGGATCGCGCTGCCCCCAGACGGCAGGGCTTCAACCAGCTCGCGCTTTCCGCGTTCGATCTCGTCGATCGACCCGGCGCGAGAGAGATGCGTGGCGCGAACCGCAGTAACGACTCCGATCTTCGGCCGTGCCAGCGCAGCGAGCAGTGAGATATCGCCGGGCTGGTACATGCCCATTTCGAGCACGGCTACTTCATGCTCCGGACCGAGGCGGAGCAGCGTCAGTGGCAGGCCGATCTCGTTGTTCTCGTTCGCTTCGTTGCGCAGGACGTTCCAGCGCTCCGAAAGGACTTCCGCGATCTGCTCCTTGGTCGAAGTCTTGGCGAGCGACCCTGTGATACCCACGACCAGGGGCTCGAACCGGTTGCGCCATTCGGCAGCGGCCTGCTGGAGTGCTACGGTCGCATCGCCGACGGCGATGATCGATGGGCCGCCTGAGGCACGCAGGCGTGTCGCCTCCTCGTCGGGCACATCCGCCGTGACAACGAGCGCGGCCGCACCACGTTGCGCGGCATCAACCAGGAACCGGTGGCCGTCGGTGCGTTCGCCGGGAAGCGCGAAGAAGGCGTTGCCCGGCTCGACTCGGCGGGAGTCGACGGCGCCGCCTCGAATCGCACGTCTTCCCTCGCGCACCACTTTGCCGGAGACGGCTTGCGCCAGGGACGCTGCATCGAAGGCGACGCTCGTGGCGGTGTCACGGACCGGATCGGACAAGGGCTGGAATTCTCGCATGGGGTCGTTCATAGCTCGCCCGCGTCGCTTGGCGCAGTCGTGGGCGAGTCCCCGAGCGGCGGGATCTCGAGTGCCGCGATCGTGTCGAGCGCCACGCGCCGGAACAGCTCGTTCGAGGACATCTCGAGCGTCATGCCCCAGTTGCGCTTGACGTGCGGCTCGGTGTCGTGGATGCGAACGAGGATGACTGCCTCGGGGCGCTCGGCGCCAACGAATCCGACGAACGTGTGGTTGTACGTGTCTTCCATCCACGCGCCGGCGCGTTGGTCCCAGATCTGCGCCGTGCCGGTCTTGCCGCCGACGACATAGCCCGGGATCAGTGTCTCGGCGGCGTAGTGCGGCCCCGCTTCGACGACATGGACCATCAGGCCACGCAGTTGGTCGGACAACGCCGTTTCCATGACCTGCTGCATCTCGGGCATGGTCAGCTCGTCGTCGCCCAACGCGGCAATGAGATGCGGCACGGGCAGGCGGCCGCCGTTCACCATGGCGCTGAAGCTCGTTGCCAACTGGAGCGGCGTCACGGCCACGCCCTGGCCGAACGATCGGTTAACAAGATCGATCTCCTGCCACGGGTCAAGCGACGGATCGGCCACGATGCCCGCGGACTCATTGCCCAGCTCGATGCCTGTGGGTCGCCCGATGCCCAATCGTTGCCACATGTCATACAGGACGGATGCGCCCTCGTCAGTCGTTGCGCCGAGCGTCAATGCCACGCGACCCACGCCGACGTTGCGCGACCGGGCAATGATGTCCTCGAACGGCGCGACGCCGATGCTCCCGAGGTCGCCGTTGCGCACCTCGTTCGAGCCGATGCGCAGAACCTTGCCGTCCGCGACTGGCGTGTCGAGCGTGACCACGCCCTCCTCGAGCGCAGCTGCGGCCGTGAGCATCTTCATGACTGACCCAGGCTCGTACACCTGGCTCACAACGGGATCGGTGAATAGCTCGGGCGCCTTCTCGGCTGTTCGGGCGTACTCGTTCGCGTCGTAACCCGGCACCGATGCCCAGGCGAGGATCGCCCCCGTGTATGGGTCCATCACCAGCCCGGTCACGCGCGGAGCCCGATCCGCGACCCAGGCCGCGTAAAGCTCCTTCTCGAGACGGAGCTGAAGGCTGGCGTCGATCGTCAGCCGCACTTGGCCGCCGATCTGGGGAAGCGGCGGAGCGCCGGCACCAAGATCGGCCGTCGCAGCGTCAGCGCCGGCCAGCAGGTCCTGGCCATACTGCTCGATCCCGTAGCGGCCCTCCCCGTCGTCGGTGACGAAGCCGATGAGCTGGCTGGCCAATGTCGTGTCCGGCGAGCCGCCGTTGTTCGGATAGAACCGGACTGGCTGCGGCTCGAGGTCGAGCGCCGCGAGCTGCCCACTGAGGAGACCCTCGCGAATTCGGTCGCTCTGCTCCACACTCAGCCGTCGAGAGACGATCGCGTACGGGACGGCGCTCTCGAAGATCCCGACCAGCTCGTCGAGCTGGCGTCCCTCCAATCCGAGGATGTCCCCCAGGCGGCGTGCCACACGGGGTCGCTCCTCAGCAGTCAGGAGATCCGGATACGCGGCCAATCGATCGCGATAGGCGGTGGTGGCCAGCACGGTGCCGTCGCTATCGACGATCTCGCCTCGCCTGGCCTGGGTATCGCCCGGCCTGGCGAGCTGTACGCTTGCCAGCGCTCTCAGGTCGTCGCCCTGGCCGATCTGCCAGTAGGCGAGGCGAAGCCCCAGAGCACCGGCGAAGAGACCCATCAGGCAAAGCAGGAGTATCAGCCTGGCTCGGCTGTCTGTCCGACCGAGCATCGGTCAGCGGGCTGGCAATCGAATCCTGGTTTCGAGCTGATTCAGCCCGATCCGCTGAGCACGCTCGAGGACGGTTGCCTCCGTTCCCCAGCGCAGCACGCTCGTTTCGAGCGTCTGGACCTGGCGGGCCAGGTCGTCGCGTTCCGCGATCAGACCGTCGATCTCATAGTTCGTGGCCGCGAGCTGGATCGTCTGGGCCACGTAGATCAGGCCGACCACCAGCGCGACGAGGACGACCGCGATGACGGCTCCGAACGGCTGGGAGCGACGGCGAGCACGAGCGGGACTGGCGATGCGACGCCTGTTGCTGTTGGCCAACGGGCGTGCTCCCACGCGCTGCTGAACGCGAGGGTTGATTCCCAGGCCACCGGCGACCATAGGACGCGCGCCCTGCAAGACCGTCATGGCGTAGTTGCTCCGAAGCCGTCGCCGGCGCGTGGCGAAGGTTGGTCTTCGTCATGTTCGATCCGATGCCAGTCTCTGGTTGCGTCCAGGCCAGGCCAATCCGCGCGTGCGCTGTCAGTCGGCCGCCGCTCGCGGATCTCGTGCTGGCGCCGGCCGTAGTTGCGCCGCCGCGACGAGCTATGTCGCCTGCTCACGCGGCGAGCCTCCTTGCCGCGCGCAACAGGGCGCTGCGCGACCTGGGGTTGCGCTCGATCTCCGCGGCGGTCGGGCGCCGCGGCTGTGGTCCAACCAGGGCCAGGCGTGGCGATCGACCGCAGACGCACACCGGAAGCTCCGGCGGACAGGTGCAGCCGCGACGCTCGGCTGCGATGAAACGCTTGACGATTCGGTCTTCAAGCGAGTGGTAGCTGATGACTGCAAGGCGGCCGCCCTCGCCCAGCACGTTGACGGCCGCCTCGAGTGCCTTGGGGAGTGTCTCGAGCTCGCGGTTGACCGCGATCCGTAGCGCCTGGAAGACGCGCGTGGCGGGATGGACGCGGCGGCGACCACGCAACGGGGCGGGCGCGGCTCTGGCCACGACATCCGCCAGCTGGATGCCCGTCTCGATGGGCTCGTAGTCGCGTGCGGCGACGATCGCCCGTGCAATCCGGCGGGCGTGCGGCTCCTCGCCGTACTGCCTGAAGAGAGTCGTCAGTTGTTGTTCGTCCAACTCAGCGATAAGGCTGCTGGCCGGCACTCCGCGGCTTGTGTCGAAGCGCATGTCGAGCGGCCCTTCCGCGCGGAAGCTGAAGGCGCGGTCGGCGTCGGCCAGCTGGTTCGAGCTGAGGCCAAGGTCGAACAGGACGCCGTCCGCCGGCACGAAGCCCGTTTCGGCGGCTGCGTCGGCGAGGTTCTCGAAGTTCGTCTGGCGCAGGGTGACCCGCTCGCCAAATCGCTCGAGTCGCTTCGCGGTCATGGCGATGGCCGCTCGATCGGCGTCAAGGCCGAGCAAGCGGCCATCAGGGTTACTGGCCTCCAGGACTCGCACGGAGTGCCCTCCGCCACCGACGGTTGCATCTATCTGGAAGCTGCCCGGAGCGGGTGCAAGAGACTCCAAAACCTCTTCCACCATCACGGGCAGGTGCCCTTCCTTCATTTCCACTGCCGTCGGCATCGGTCCTTGCGTGCCCTGGAGGCTCATTTGGTGCGCTAGATGCCCAGGTCGGTGATTCGCGCAGCGAGCGCATCGGCCGAGTTCATCTCGGCGCTGTAGGCAGCCCACTTGCCGGGCTCCCACAGCTCGATGTGATCGCGCGACCCAACCACCATCGCCTCGCTCGTCAGGTCTGCGAAATCGCGCAGGGCCGTGGGGAGGACCAAGCGGCCCTGCGCGTCGAGGAGGAACTCGAACGCCCCCGAGAAGACGAAACGCGAAAAGACACGGGCTCCAGCGTCGGAGACGGGCAGCTCGGCCACACGGTTGGCGAACCTGTCCCACTCCGCTCGCGGGAAGATTGCGAGGCAGGAGTCGATCCAGCGGCTCACGAATGCTCCCGCTGCGAGCTCGGCCCGAAATCGCGCAGGGACGGCCACCCGCCCCTTGGCGTCGATCG
>CAYZEJ010000050.1:0-15718 GCA_964477545.1 uncultured Anaerolineaceae bacterium
GACCTCCCTGTGGAGCCCGGCCGGGAGGTCGTGGCAATCGGCCGCAGCGGCCGGACAGCTGTCATGCAGCTGATCCTGCGCACGGCGATCATTCGCATCCTCGCGCTCATCGGTACGGCGATTCTCGGGCGCATCCTGCTGCCCGAGGACTTCGGCACCTTCGCCGTCGTCACATTCCTGGTCAACCTCGTCGGGCCACTCGCCGAATTCGGCCTGGGGCCTGCGCTCATCCAGCAGCGCGAGAGGCCGACCGAGACCGAGCAGGCGACCGTCTTCACACTCCAGCTCGCCGCCGCGCTTGCCTTGACGGCGGTCATATGGCTGCTGGCGCCGCTCGCCCGCCAGGTGTCTCCCTCGCTACCGGCGGACGTCGACTGGATGATCCGCGTTGCCGCGCTGATCCTGCCGCTGGTCGCGATCCGGGCGCTGCCCGGGGCGATGATGTCACGCGTACTTCGCTTCGGGCCTCTCGCGGCGATCGAGGTGGTGCAAACCCTCGTCTACCTCATCGCGTCCATCATCCTGGCGCTGTCCGGCGCCGGCGCCTGGTCGTTCATCCTGGCCGCCGTCGCCCACACCCTGGCCGGCACCATCCTCGTCAACCTTGTCTGGCGGGGTCGCCTGCGGCTGTCGTTCGACCGTAAGGTGGCCCGGCGAATGATCGGCTTCGGCTTGCCTTTTCAGGGCACCGGCCTGTTGATCAGCGCCCGCGAAGCGCTCATTCCGGTGTTCGGCGGGCTTGCCGGCGGCCTTGCGGCGATCGGCTATCTGAACTTCGGTTTTCGCCTTGGGCGGCTGGCGGGGAGCGTCGACGAGGTCATCGGCCGAGTGGCATTTCCGGCTTTCAGCAGGCTCCAGGGAGATCAGGCGCGCCTCAATAGGGCCCTGACCGTGACGCTCGAATCAACGGCGTTGATGATCTCCGGCCTGCTTGCCTGGACGATCGCCGTCGCCCCAAGCCTGATTCCGCTCGTCTTTTCCGAGCGGTGGCGACCGGCGGTCGAGGTCTTCCAGCTCATCTCCCTGGCGACCTTCGCGCTGGTGCCCGGAAATTTCGTGCGCGGACTCGCCTTCGCTGCCGGGCGGGGACGGTCGATGTTCTACTGGTCGGCGGCCACGATCGGCTTCCTGGCGATCGCGTTGCCGGTGTCATTGATCATGTTTGGCGTGCCCGGCGGCGGCGCTGCCTTCGCCATCTATGCGTTCGTGCAGCTGTTGGGCTACGTCTACGCCGCCCGTCGCGAGGTCGCGTTCCCGTGGTCGCGGATGTTGCGCATCTACGGCCTGGCGGCCATCGCGGCGGTGGCTGCCGCACTGATAAACACGGCGGTGGCGGCGGCAGTGGCTGACCCCACAACGGGTGGGTTTGCCGGACTCTTCGTCTCCGGGATCGCCTTCGTGGCGTTGTTCGGGGGGCTGCTCCTGGCCTTCGAACGCGACCAGGTGCGGCGCGCGTGGCAGCTCATACGCGGAGACATGTCGTATCACGAGATCGATGCCTGATCAGGGAACCGACGGCGCGTATAGCTCCTGAGCCACACCTTGGCTGGCCAAGAGGGCCTGGCACGCGCCAAGGAAGACCTGTCGGTCAAACTTCTGCGCATGCTCCCGAATCGCATTGCGGTCGATCGCAAGCGAGTCGAGCCGTTCGATCGCTTCGGCCATGGAACCGGCCGTGTCGTCGCTGAACAACACGCCGGTGACGCCATCGACGACGGTCTCGGTCGCGCCGCCCCTGCCCAGGGCGACTACCGGCTTGCCGCACGACATCGCTTCCACAGGTGCAATGCCGAAGTCCTCCTCACCCGGCAGCAAATAGGCGTGGCAGCGGCTGAACAGGTCGACCAATTCGGCGCGCGGCAGATGGCCGCGGAAGCGAACCGACGGCCCGGCGATTGATCGCAGGCGATCCCGTTCAGGGCCGTCTCCGACCACGATCAGGTCGCGCCCGAGCGTTGTGGCGGCCTCGACGGCCAGGTCGAGTCGGCGGTATGCCAGCAGCCGCGAGGCAACGAGCAGGAAACCGTCGTCGCGATTGGACAGCGGGAACTCGCCGGTGTCCACCGGCGGGTGGATGACCTGTGCGTCCCGTCGCCACAGACGGCGAATGCGAGCGCGCACCGTTTCTGAGTTCGCCACGAGCACATCCGGCCGGCGTGCCGTGATGCGATCCCATGCGGCCAGACCGGGGCGGATGAGCCGTGCCGCAACGCGTGCCACGGGGTGATAGCTCGAGCCCCGCAGGTAATCATCGAGCCCCCATGCATAGCGCATCGGCGTATGTATGTAGCTCACGTGGAGCGCATGCGGGCTAGTGCGGACCGCTTTGGCGAAGGCCACCGAGCTGCTTACGACCAGCCGCGCCCGGCGCAGATCGAGCGTCGAGAAGTACAGTGGATAGACGGGCAGCAGGCTGCGGAAACGGCGCCCGCCGAGCGGCCTCTGGAGGGGCCAGGGCTGCACGCGCGCTGGATCGAGCCTGTCGCCGAACGTGGTCGCGTCGAAGAAGCTCGTGTAGACACGGGCTGTCGGCAGCAGCCGCGCCAGCTCTAGCGCGACGCGTTCTGCGCCGCCGTCCTGGACGAAGAAGTCGTGTGCGAGAGCGACTCGATCGTCGATTGGCGGCGGTCGTCCCGGCCTGCTTGAGCCCTCCGTCAGCGGAGATGCCTCGGGCTGTCGCCCTCACCCATTGCGTACCCCAGCAGGTGACCCGCACCGCCGCACAGGTCGAGCCACAGGGCAATTGGCGCGCTGGCCAGCAGCCGGCCGCGCAGGCGACCTTTGCCCATCCCGATGCGCACGGCACGCGCCGTCCTGTAGACCGGCAGGACGAGGGCAGCGGCCATGCGGAGCCAGTGTTCGGGCGTCATGCCGGTGCGACGGACAAAGCCCGCGATCGACCGGCCGTTGTGGAAGTGGATGACCGATGTCGCGCGCAGGCCGATGGTCTCCAGGTGATCGACAACCATCCGATCATCGACACGCAGGATCTCGCCTCGCTCGGCCAGGCGCCGGTTGTGCAGGATCGCCATGAAACCGAGACCGTCGTTGTCATCGAGGTCGGCCACGGCCCAGCGCTTGTACGAGACGTTGGCCTCGTTGGTCGTCATCGGCACCTGGCGATCCCCGAGCGGCGCCATATGCGGACCCTGGGTGATGAAGTAGCTGGCCCAGTCGATCAGGGAGCGCCCTGAGCCGTTCTCGATCGCGCCACCGATCGCCGCCGCCTCGGGATGCTCGGCGTGGGCGCGCAGGATGGCAGCGCACCAGCCGGGTCGTGGAATGGCGTGGTCCTCGGTCGTTGCCACGACCTCGCCGCGCGCCTCGCGCAGCCCCTCGGCGTAATGCTTGAAGACGCTATCGGCGCTGCTCGTGAGCCAGCGGACCTGTCCGCCGACCTCTTCTGATGGAGGAGGCGGCCGCCCGCTTCCGTCGACGAAGAGAATCTCGACGCCGAGCGCCTCGGCGTCCGCTATGAATGCGTCGAGGACCCGCCGCACGTATGGCCAACCCTCGGTAGTGCCAACGACGATTGACAACGGCGGGCGGGCGGCATCAGGCAGGCCGCGAACGGTCCGCAGCTCGGCGGCTATGGGCAGCGTCTCTCCAGCCAATTGACCGCCGATTCTACGGGCAGCCATCTGCGACGATGCGAGTGTGAGCGACCGACAGCTGCGCCTGGCTCTCGACGTCGCCCCGGTGCGCGCCGCGCCGGCCGGAGTGGGCATCTATGCCGGAAGCCTGGCTACTGCCCTGGCGCGCCGCGCGACTGGCGACTTGACGCTGATCGGCCTGCGCGAAGAAGCGTCGACATTGACCGATGCCGCGACACAAGTACAGACGGTGAAGTTTCACGCCCCCGGGCTGCCAGCTTCGTTCACTCCCAACTACCACGCCTGGCTCCAGCTCCACGCGGACGGCGACGCGCACCGTTCCGGCGCCAACCTGGTCCATTACACGAACGGCGCGGCACCGGTGCGAACCTCGCTTCCCTTCGTCCTCACTGTCCACGACCTGTCGCTCCTGCGCTTCCCACAGCTTCACCCGGCACAGCGGCTGGCTACGCTGCCCATGACGGTCATCGCAATTGCCCGCGCACGGGCCATCATCGTGCCCTCCAACTGGGTTCGACGGGAGTTGATCCGGGGCCTGCGCGTCTCGCCGCGGCGGGTCGTAGCGGTCGAGCACGCGGCGTCGGATTCGATGGCGCAGGCGGCCAGCAGCCCGGAGCTCTTCGAACGTCTTGGGCTGACGTCCGGCGCTTACCTGCTTAGCGTCGGCACCATCGAACCGCGAAAGAACGTCGCCCGGCTCGTTGGGGCGTTCGAGATTCTCGCCGCCGCAGACCCAAACATCCGCCTCGTCCTGGCTGGGAGTCCCGGGTGGCGCCGCGCCTCGATCGAGCGTCGGATCGCGGCGAGCCCGTACGTAGATCGCATCCAGGTCACGGGTTACCTGTCCACCGCGGACGTTGCCGCGTTGATGCGCGGTGCATCAACCGTCTGCTACGTCTCGATCTACGAGGGCTACGGCCTGCCCGTGATCGAGGCGCTTGCTCTCGGCGCACCTGTCGTAACGAGCAACAGGTCGGCGATGCCCCAGGCTGCCGGCGGGGCGGCGGTGTTGGTCGATCCATACGACGAGGCCGACATCGCTCGCGGCATTCGTGAAGCGATGGCGCGGCGCGACGAGCTCGCCATTGCCGGCCCGGCGCGAGTGGCAGGAAGAACTTGGGCCGACGTAGCCGATGAGCATTGGGCCGTTTACGAGTGGGCGCTTCAGCGCAGCTAGTCTGGCGAAACGGGCTCGAAGAGACTGGGCCGGCCCTTCATCGAGGCGTCGGGCGCGACTTCCAGGAGTGCCAGCAGCGACGGCGCGACGTCGAGCACGCTCACCTCCCGACGACTGTCATCGGCCGCGATACCCTTGCCTGCACAGATGAGGATGCCGCGCGTCGTGTGCTCGCCGGTGTTTCCGCCGCTCGGGCGGGTGCGCACCTCGATTCCAAGGTCGGCGAGGGCGACCTCGACGCGCGTCGAATCGGCGCCCACGAACGTGGCCGACGGAGGAAGCGCCGCCGCATCTGACAGGTAGTCCACCTCGAACGAGACGCTGCGGCCGTTCTGGCGGAACTGGCGGAACATCGGCCCGGCAGGATGCTCAACGCCGCGCAGCATTTCCAGCGCGCGCACAGCAGCCTCCGCGCTGGTCAAGGTCAGCGACTGGGCTGGATACATGCCTACTCCGACAACGGCATCAGCAACGCCCAGCGTGGCCGCTAGTCGTGCCGCGTCCTGGACCACGAACGAGCTGCCCATCTCGAGCTTCTCGACGCGCTCCTGGCCGATGCTCGATGCGATCACCAGCACCCGGTCGCGTGCCTCCAACTGCCAGCGCAACATCCGCCGTAGCTGGCGATCGAAGATGTCCAGCGCCGCGAGGATCGACTGCTGTCCCGGCCCTGGAGGCGCCCCCGCCAACGGCAGGGCATCGGCCCAATAGCGATGGAGCATGGAGGCGACGTGGTTGGTGAAGAAGATCGACAGGTCGGGGGCGTGGCGCCGATGCAGACGCCAGAAGATGTCGAAACCCGGCACGACCTGCATGACGGCGCGCTTTGAGACCTGCGACGGATCGAGCCGCTCCGCCAAGAGATGGCGGCCCAGTCTGAAAGCAGACATCGGCGTAAGGCCCTGGCGAAGCATGTCGGCGCCGACGATCGGCAACTGACGAATCGGCAGGCTGGTGCCGGCAGCGAATCGGTTCTCGGCAGTCATCGCGAGGTTGAAGGCCTGGAACCGCTGCAACGAGGGCGGATGGGTCGCAGGGGTTCGAGCGAACGTGTCGGGCACGTGGAAGCCCCCGGCGAACCTTTGCGGGGGCCACGATTGGAGTGCGCCGAAAACGCCGACATGCCTCCCAGCGCGCGCCGCGACGGTCCACAGGTCCACTCCGCGAAAGGTCTCGGGGTCCTGGCCGAGGTCCCAGGAGTTGTGGTCACGCGTCCAGAGCGAGCGATGGAGGGTCGGCCAGCTTCGCCAGGGCTGGAGATCGACCGGTCGCTCCTCGCTGATGGTCGTCAGCGAGGTTGCCCGCGGCAGAAGCGCGGCCAGCGCAGACATTGGCCGCTGCTGGCGATAGAGGTCGACTATCTCCCAGGGGACCTCGTTCAACTCGTACAGGAGAACCTGGGCGGTCATGGGCGCGGTCGAATGCACACGAGCAGCACGTGCCATGAGAGAGGCCTGAGCGCGGGCAGCCGCCGCCAGATCAACCGATCCAGGCCCGTCAGCGCGCTGTACCCGCGGTAGCGCAGGACGCGCGAGCTCAGCAGGGTGAACGCGAAGAACTCCGGGTAGTGCAGCTCCACCGAGGCGAAATGACGTCGCAAGAGCGCAATGTCGCGCCGGCCCAGCGGACGCTCGGTGGGCGTACCCATGCGAACCACGCCGAAACGTCCCGCGAGGCGTGACCTAGACACGGCGAGCAGGGGGTTGCGGTCCTGGTTCTCATAGAAGACTGCTCGCCCACCTGGCTTGAGGAGACGCGCCACTTCAGGCACCGCGCGGCGCACGTCGAGGTGGTGCAGGATCCACTTTCCGACGATCACGTCGAAGCTCGCGCTGGGCAGGCCGGTCTCCTCGGCCGGCGCCTCCAGGAAGCGAACCTCCGCTCCCCGCCGATGTCGGGCGAGGAGTCTGCCGGCCGACGCGACCTGGCCGGCCGAGGCGTCCACGGCAGTGACCCGAGCGCCGCCATCGACGAGTCGCGCGGTCAGTTCGCCGCCACCGCAGCCAAGCTCGAGCACCTCCTTTCCGATGAGCGACCCGGCCGCTGTCAGCAGGTGCTTTCCGAACTGGTCGAGCGCGGGCAATTCTCCGGTATCGGTCGTGAGTGGCGCCCGCGCCGCCTGCGCATCCCAGAACTCGCGCTCCGCGTCGAGGATCATTGCTCTGCTACCGTCGCGCGCCGATGGATGTGCGCGTTGGCATCGTGTCGTGGCAGACGGCCGAGCTGCTCGATCGATGCCTCGCTGCCCTGCCGGCCGCCCTCGATTCGCTCGCGGCGGAGGTGGTTGTCGTCGACAACGCCTCCACAGACGGCAGCGCCGAGGTCGCCCGAGCGCACGGAGCGCGCGTCATCGTCAACAGGGACAACGTTGGCTATTCGCGCGCCATGAACCAGGCACTCGCGGGCGCTGACGCACCCTTCCTCATCTGTCTCAATCCGGACACGGTGGCCCTGCCCCGGTCCCTCGCGCTCCTGGTACGGACGCTCTCCGCGAACCCGTCGCTCGGGCTGGTGGCGCCGCGACTCCTCAACCCCGACGGTACGCTCCAGCCATCGGTTCATCGCTTCTCGTCGATTCGGCTCGCGCTTGTGATGGGCCTCGTACCAATGCGGCTGCGCCGCGGTCCTGTCGGCGCTCGGTTCTGGCTGGAGGGATACGCGCCGCACGATCGCGCCTCGGCCATCGACTGGGCCATCGGCGCTGTCCACGTGATGCGGCGCGCCGCGTTGACCGATCCAGACCATCCGTACAGCGAGCGCACATTCATGTACACGGAGGATATGGACCTTTGCTGGCGTCTTCGCGAGGACGGCTGGGGCGTTTGTCTCGAGCCCGCCGCGGAGGTAATTCACAGTGGCAATGCGGCGGGCTCGCAGGCCTTCGGCGCCCATGTCGACGATATTCGCGCGGCGGCGGACCATGGCTGGTACGTCGAGCGCCATGGCGCCGTGCAGGCCCGGATCTGGTCCATGGCCAATATGCTCGGTTTTGGCGTCAAGTCGGTCATTGCCACTACCCGCTGGGGAGCCCGAGACCCGCACACGCGCCGCCTGAAGGGGTTCCTCCGTCGGCATGCCGAGAACGCCGGCCTTGCCCCAGTCAGCCAACGGGTTGGAGAGGCCATTCGTCGCAAGGGTGGCTAGCGACTCGCGGTGGTGACCCGGCCGGAAACAGGCGCGACGCGCTCGCCGGTTCGTCCCAGAAGCCCGTCACGCAGGCCCGCCATCGTCGCGCGCAGCTTCGCGCGCCTGCCGCTCTCGAAGGCAGCGACGAAGATCGTCGAACGAACCTGGCCGTAGATGTCGAACGCCACGAATGCCGGGGCGTGGCGCCAATACGAACGCCAGACGTGGAACCTGTTGCGCGTGATGTAGTAGAGGCGCCAGGCGGGGTGGTTCGAGGTTGAGATCGTCCGACCGAGGAGCGAGTGTGCGGTGGGATGCCCGATGTGGTGGTCGATGGTCGCCCGACAGGCCAGGATGACCCGATACCCCAGGGTGCCCAGCCTGAGGCAATACTCCGCCTCGACCATGTCGACGAAATAGTCCTCGCGGAACGGCCCGGCTTCCTGCCACGCGGCCAGCGATAGCAGGCTGCCCGACGAGATCACCAGTCGCCGGCGCGCCCACAGGCCGTCGGCGCAGCGCCGCTCGCTCGTCTGCCGCGTGGTGATCGGACCGATCACGGCCACTTCTGACGGCTTCGGGTGAGCGGCGCGTGCTGCGAACATATCGGCCACCAGCGATCGCGACACGGTGGTGTCCTGGTCGATGATGCACAACCAGTCGCACCCTTCGGCGAGAGCCGTGCGCGCTCCAACGTTGTACGGCTGGGACAGACCGAGGTTCCGATCGTTGCGGAGGTAGCGGGCACCGACCGCTTCAGCCCACGCGGCGATTCGACCGGCGGCGGGCGTGGTCGAGCCATTATCGATGACCACGAGGCGGTCGACCTGGTCGAGGAGGGCGATCAACCGCGCGAGAACCGCGTCATCGGGCTGCCACGTGACGACGAGGCCACAGACGGCGGGGCGGGGGCCTTTCTCGGCGACGGCGTTCAGGCAGTCACCTGTCAGTCGCGAGCTGGACGAACTCGAGGGCGTTCCCGAACGGATCGCGGACGAAGAACCGTGGCCGGTCTGGAATATCTGGCACGCCGTCGATCGTATCGACGCCCAGCGCCGTGAGGTGCCCGCGGGCAGCCTTGAGATCGTCCGCCTGGAAGCATGGGTGGCGCGTGGATTCCTCGTTGACCGCCACACCGGAAGGCTCGGCGTAAAGGTGGATCTCCTGGTCGCCGGCCGCGAACCACAGGACGCCGTCGCCCAACTGCGTCGGAACCGATAGCTCCGGCATTCCCAGCACCTGGCCGTAGAAGCGCCGCGCTTCTGCCGCCGACTCCGAAGTACCCGGGAACGGAAGCGCGACGTGCTGGAGGCTCACCACTCGTGCTCGGTCAGTCATGGCAACCCGAGGAGCGCCTTTGCGATCAGGAAGTAGACGACGAGGCCCGTGGCGTCGACCAGCGTCGAGATGAAGGGTGCGCTCATGACCGCCGGGTCGAAGCCGATGCGCCGCGCGAGGAGCGGCAGCAGCGAGCCGACCAGCGTGGCCAGCGTGCAGACCGTGAGCAGCGTCAGCGAGACAACGAACGCGATGCGCTTGTCTTCCACGAAAAAGTAGGTGGGCAGGAAGGCAATGGCGGCAAGCATGGCTCCGAGCAGGAAGCCCACGCGCGCCTCGCGCAGGACCACCAGAACCACGTCGGTCGTTCGTAGCTCACCGACGGCAAGGGCGCGTGTGACAGTCGTGGCGGACTGCGACCCGGCGTTGCCGCCGGTCCCGATGACGAATGGGATGAAGAGCGCGAGGACGACCACGTCCTGGAGCGTTTTTTCGAACGCGCCCAGAACGCTGACCGTCAGCGTCGCCGCCACGATGAGCACCATCAGCCACACCACGCGACTGCGCGCCAGGCCCAGGACGGAGACGGACAGGTAGGGGTGCTCGAGCGGCTCGGCGCCACCGGCGCGCGCCACGTCCTCGGTCTGCTCCTCCTCGAGGATGCGCATCGCGTCGTCGACAGTGACGATCCCGACTAGGCGACCCTCGGTGTCGACGACGGGCAGGGCCAGCAGGTCCGCCTCCTGGATCAGCCGGGCGACATCCTCCTGGTCCTGGTCTACACGCGCCGTGTAGACGTCGGTGTCCATCAGCTCGCCGATCTCGGTGGCCGGATCCGCCAGCACCAGGTCGCGCAGTCCCAGGGCGCCGACGACGCGGCGCTGGTCGTCCGTCACGGGCAGGGCGTAGATCGTCTCGGCTGAGCCGCCGATGCGGCGCAGCCGTGCCAATGCGTCCGCGACTGTCTGGTTGGCCTTCAGGTTGACGACCTCGGGCGACATCACGCGCCCGGCCGAGTTCTCCGGATAGCCGAGCAGGGTGGCGGTCAGCGCCCGCTCGCGCTGCGACAGTCCGGCGAGCATCTGCTTGGCGATCTTTGCCGGCATCTCGTCTATCAGCCGCGCCCGGTCGTCGGGGTCCATGTTCTCGACGAGCTCGCGCACTGACGCATCGCGCAGCCCCTCGAGCAGCTCCTGCTGGTGGAGCGGGTCGAGCGCCTCGAACACCTCGAGCGCGCGGTCTTTGGGGAGCAGGCGAAACGGGATCGCCCGGTCGGCCACCGGCAGGCGGCCGAGCTCCTCGGCGATCTCGAGCGGGTCGGCCTGGGCCAGCCACTCGGTCAGGGCGTTGACGTCGCGAGTCGCGACGAGGTCGGGCATGGTCATCTGTCGGCCGTTTCCTCGCGCCGGTGCCTCGACAGGATCGGGTGACGCGCCTCCGCAGCCGGGAATGCGTGTCGGACTGCGTTCCGCGCCCGAATGTTAGCCCTAAGTGAGGTCCGTCACGCCGGCATCATCTCCGAAAGGCCAGGCGCGGCCGCCACCAGCGCTCCATCTCACCATCGACCCGCTTCGCGACACTCGATCCGGCGGCAGCAGTCGAGCGCACGCCGTAGCCGTAGTTCGCTGACTCGCCGACCGCCAGTGCGAAGCTGTCGTGTTCGCCGACCGCATCGTTCTGGATGGAAATCGTGAAGGTGATCGTCTTGCCGGGGGCAGCGGCACCCTCGCTCGTCTGGTTCGTGCCCGTCGTGTTGTAGACGTTGTTGCCAACGAGGGCGCCAGTGCCCTTCTTTATCCGCCCGTCGGCCGCCGAGAACGTTGGACCGCTTTCTTGACGGCGCGTTGTCACTGGTCGCCCGCAACAGCGGCCGCGGCGGTCAGCGATCTGACTGGGAAGATGAACCTATGGCCGGCTAACCGCTTTCGCTCGATCAGCTCGAGCAGCCGCCGTTTGCTCCAACGAATGCTTGCGTTGTCGCGTCCGTCGGTGATGACGACGAACGTCAGCTGCAGATCCGGATGCGCCCGAAGCTGGTTCCTGATGTGGCGCGCGACAATGTCGTAGATCGGCGACTTGCACCCGCGCCTTGGCGTGTAGCGGGCCTCGGTCAGGGCGGGAACCGCAAGGATCGGCTTGTTGACGAAACGCCGCTGGACGCCGCACGACGAGAACAGCGATAGCTTCGCCGTCGCATCTGGCTGGTCTGCGCGCAGCTCGGCCAGGATCGAGTTGTGGGCGTTCAGCGCCTCGGCCCGGCGACGCACCATTGATCCCGACTTGTCGAGGAGGAATACGACTCGAGACGGCTGGGGGTCGTCCACAACGGGGTCGTCGCCCACCGGCTTCACGGTCACGGTCACGGTTGCCGTATTCGTGCCGCCCCTGCCGTCCGAGACGGTGTAGGTGAACGTGTCGGTGCCGGAGAAACCCGGGTTGGGCGTGTAGCTACACCCGGACTCGGTGCAGCTCGCGCTGCCGTCCGCCGGCTGGATGTTCGAGGCGATGGTCAGCGGGTCGCCGTCGGGATCCGTGTCGTTGGCGAGCACGTCGATCGAGGTGCCGCCTGAATCCTCGTCGACGGTGACCGCGTCGTCGGCCGCATCCGGATCGTTGTTCGCTGGCGGTTCATCGGGCGCCTCGACCGTCACGGACACCGTCGCGGTGTCGCTGCCTTCGTTGCCGTCCGAGGCGGTGTACGTGAACGAGTCGGAGCCCGAGAAGCCCGGGTCGGGCGTGTAGGTGCAGGATCCGCCTGGCGTGCACGAGACGCTGCCGTCCGTGCCGTCGGTCGACCCGGTGACCGAGAGCGGGTCGCCGTCGGGATCGGTATCGTTGGCGAGCACGTCGACCGAACCGGGGCTGTCTTCGTCGGTGGCCAGCGTGTCGTCGACCGCGTCCGGGGCGTTGTTCGCCGGATCCTCGTTGAGCACGATGAGGTCGAAGCCCGTCTCGCCACTGCCGCCGTTCCCATCGTCGGCGATGATCGTTACTGGCTGGCTGTCGCTTGGGCCGTCCGCGGTGGCGAACGTCCACGACCAGGTACCGTCGCCGTTGTCGACGACCGTCCCAGCCGAGGCGCTCAGCGTGACCGTGTCACCGTCCGGGTCGCTCACGGTGCCGCTCTGGGTCGCGGTCTGGCCTTCGTCGACCGTGACGGAGGGCTGGTCGACGCTTACCACGGGCGGGCTGTTGACGACGTGCACGGTCGTCGTCACACAGACTTGGGGGTCGCCGCCGTCATGGACGCACAGCAGCAGGGTGTAGTCGCCGGAGGCGGCATAGCTGTGGCCGAACGGGATCGGCTCGACCGCGGTGATCACGAACTGCTCGACCGTCCCGTCGTCGTAGTTGATCGAGATTTCCCAGCCATCCTCGACGCCGGGATCGCTGAAGGTCGCGGAGCCGCTGAACGGCTGGCCGACGTTGACGGTGATGTCCGCGATCGGGTCGATAACCGGCGGGACGTTGAGGACCTCGACACCGGCGACGTCGAAGCCGCAGCCGCCGCCGTCGTCGCAGACGGTCACGACGACGGTGTAGTCGCCATCGTCCAGATAGGTATGCGAGCGGGCGATGTCGCGCGTGCCGGTCGGGAGGACGAAGGAGTCGGGTGTGGTGTTGTCACCCCAGTCGATCGTGACCTCATGCACGTCCAGCGTGCCCGGGTCGAAGAAGACGGCCTGGTCGAGACCGACAGCGTCACCTTCGTTGGCGACGAGGTTGTTGCCGGCTTGGACGGTCGGGGCGACATTGAGCACGTCGACGAGCGCCGTGTCGGTTGCCGCCAGCTCCCCGTCGGTCACTTGCACGCTGACGGTGATCGATGCCGGCCCGTCGAGGAGCGCCGCCGAGAAGGTCGCACTCTCACCGTCCGTCTCGAAGATGCCGTCGCCGTCGAGGTCCCAGGCGTAGGCCAGCGCGTCCCCGTCGGGATCGCTGCCGCTGGCGGCGAGTGTGATGCTCGAGCCCTGATCGACGCTGTAAGGGCCGCCGGCGTCCACGGTCGGCTGCCGGTTGACGTCCACGACGGTGATCGTCAGCGTCTCGCTATCTGACAACTCGCCGTCGGAGGCGCTGATGGTGATACCGGGGTAGGCACCCGCGTCGTCGAAGCTCGGCGTGAGAGTGAGCGTGCCGCTACCGTCGCCATGGTCGCTGAAGCTGGCGAAGGCGGGCAGGCCGCTGGCGGACAGGACGAGCGCGTCGCCATCCGGGTCGAGCGCGCTGATGGCCACATCGAGCGTCGTCCCCTCATCGAGCGTCTGGTCGCCGATCGCGGTCAGCGTTGGCGGACCGTTCGAGTTCGCAACGGTAACGTCGAGCGTGGCCGAGCCGCCGTCATCATCGTCGTCGGTCACGGTGATCGTGACGGTGTAGTCGCCACCCGCCGCATAGGCATGGCTGCCGGAGACGCTGCCCGAGCCGGCGCCCTGGCTGAGCGTGCCGCTCTCGACCGTGCCGTCGCCCCAGTCGATCGTCGCGGTGTGGGTATCGAGCGTGCCGGCGTCGGTGAAGGTGGCCAAGTCCAGCGCGACGGTGTCGCCTGCTGTCAGAGCCGGCACGGCGCCGGCTGAAACGACCGGCGGTGCGTTGCCGACGGTGACGGTCAGCGTGTCGCAGCCGTTCGTTCCCCCGGCGTTGGTCACGCAGACCTCGACGGTGAAGGTGCCGTCGTCCTGGTAGCTATGCGAGCCGGCCACGGTGCCGGGGCTCTCGGTGACGATCCCGTTCTCGACGGTGCCGTCGTCCCAGTCGATCGTTGCCGTGTGGGTGCCGGACGGGCCGCTATCGCTGAATGTGGCAGAACCGAGGCTTACCTCGTCGCCTTCGATCGCCGCCAGGTCGTCGCCGGCATCGACACTGAGCGGCGGCTCGGACCACGTCACGCTGGCGACATTCGACGTGTGGGTCACGCCGGCGTCGACGAAGGTCGCGACGATCTCGTCGGTGCCGCCCTGGCTGCCGGTATAGCTGAAGGTGGCCACGCCGCTGGCGTTGCTGATGCCAGTTCCGGACACGCCGGTGTGCGGGCCGCTCGTGACGGTGAAAGCAACGGTCGCATTCGGCGTCGGGAGCGTGCCGCTCTTGACGGTCGCCATCAGCGTCTGTGACTGACCGGGGTCGTTCGTTGCGCTTGCCGGTGCGAGGGTTATGCGGGTGATCGGCGTGATGTTCGTGCCGATCGCCACGATGTGTGGCTGCCCGACCGTGCCATCGGTGTTGACGTAGGTCCCGAAACCTGCGGCGGCGGTGATGACCACGAAGTCGCTCGGCCAGAGGTTGAAGACCTCGTGGACCACGCAGCCCCAGCCCAGGAGATTGGCGTCCGTCAGCCCGACGAAGGCCGGGTGGGAAGCGGTGAAGCGCGCTGGCTCGAAGCAGCCTGCCCCCTGGATCCTGAACTCGCCTGGGCGCATCACATCGAGGACGGCAACCGGCGTATTTGCGCCGACATTGTAGTAGTACTGCCCCAGCAGGACGACCGCCCCGGTCTTACCAGGTTGCTCGATCGCGAACTGGATCAGGCGGTTGATCATGTCCGCCCCGCCCCTGGAGGCATGTACGGCCGCGTCGCCTCCGAAGGCGATGATGTTGCCGGTGATGGCCAGTCCCCAGGTGGAGCCGTTGGCGGCCGCCAGGTTCATCAGGAATGGGTCGGACGAGCGGCTGTCGCCGAAGACAATCGCCCGGTAGCCTGCGAAGTCGGCCGTGGTCAGCGCCTGCCACTCGGGATTGGTGACGATGCGCGGGACCAACCCCAGTTTGACCGCCTCGGCGTACTCCGTGCTGGTGGCGCCCGCCGCCAGGGTCGGTCCGAACAGCAGGATGTCCGGCGGCGGCGGCGGCGGGAGGATGCGCTGGAGGACGAAGAAGACCCCGGTGTTGCCGATCGCGTCGGTGACGGTCAGTGTCACCGTGTAGTCCCCGACGCCGGGGAACGTGTGGGTGGGAGATTCCTCATTGCTGGTCGGGCTGCCGTCACCGAAGTCCCATTCGTAGGACACGATGTCGTCGTCCGCGTCGGTCGAGAGGTTGCCGAAGGACACCATCGTTCCGGTCCCGACCTGTCCGGTCCAGGTCTGAAGCCGCTTCGTGAAATTGGGGCCGCCGCTCAGCGGTCGGTAGCGGACGAACTTCGCCAGGGCAGGCGTAGGCAGCACGAACTCGCGGATGGTGTCCGACGCGGCGATCGACGCGGTGAGGACCGGGGTGAAAGCGCTGTCGTCGATCGTCGTCGTCGAGACGGCTATCTCGAACTGCGTGACACCGAAGCTGGGGGCACTCTGGATGCGGACCCGATCGATCACAACCGGCTCGTCGCCGACCAGGTCGATCTTGGCGAATGGGCTCGAGGCGCCGGCGAACCACTGGTTCGAGTCCGGGTTCCCGACGTAGTCGTCGAGCATGTTGTCCACAAGAAACTGGGGCGAGAAAAAGTTACCGGCGAAGGCGACGGTCCTGGCGCCTTGCTCATAGCTGGCGGCGTTCGAGCCGCCACCGCTCATGACCGGATTGAAGA
>CAYZEJ010000051.1:0-15472 GCA_964477545.1 uncultured Anaerolineaceae bacterium
AGTTCAACGTGACCCGCGAGCGCATCCGTCAGATCGAGGCGAAGGCGTTGCGCAAGCTGCGCCACCCGTCACGGTCACGCAAGCTCAAGGACTACCTCGAGTAAACGCAGGCGGGCCGGCCGGTTTGCACCAAACGGCACAAACGACCAGTAACCGGCGCTTCTGAGCGACCCGCGACCCTAGATGGGCCGTTTGTTGCAGCACGCTCAAAGAACGGACCGGTTCAGGCCCTGATGCCTGACTCGCACGCCCGACGTGGAGGTTCCTGGCCTCGCGTTCGGCGGTTTGTGCCACGTGATGCAAATCTGTTGGGGATTCCGCGATAAGTGCGTGGTGAGCACCGGTCCTCACGATCGGCGCCATGGCTACCAGAGAGCGGGCCGTCGACAGAGGCAACAGGGTTGGTGTTGACGCGGTTCGCCGCATTGGCACCGAGATCCGGCTAGCACGTCGGTCGCGTGGCCTGAGCCTCCAACGCATCGCCGCGGAGGCTCGACTGTCCGTTTCGGAAGTCTCCCGCATCGAGCGTGCGATGGTTCCTGGCGTCGGAGTTATCAACCTCGCTCGACTGTGCGCGGTCGTGGGCCTCGACCTTGCAGCTCGAGCTTATCCGGGTGGCGGTCCCATCCGCGACGCCCGTCACGCGCGCTTGCTCGAGAGCTTCCATGGCAAGTTGCATCGCAGCCTCGGGTGGGGCGTCGAGGTGCCTTTGCCAAACCCCGGCGATCAGCGTGCATGGGACGCAATGATCCGCGGCGACGGCTGGCGTTACGGGACGGAGGCGGAGTTGAACCCCGTCGACGGCCAGGCCCTGATTCGCCGCATCACCCTGAAACAACGCGATGGAGCCGCGGACGGCGTGATCCTCCTTCTGCCGGATACGCGCCAGGCTCGCCTGTTCCGGCGCGAGTTCGCCGACCTGCTTGCCGCCGACTTCCCCGTACCGGCCCGATTGGCACTCGAGCGACTCGGCCGCGGCCTGGATCCCGGAGGCAACGCAATCATCACGCTGTGACGCCCCGGCCTTAGGATCTCTCCTTGAAGTTCCGTACCACGATCCAGCAGGGCGACAAGACCGCGACGGGCATCCAGATACCGAACGAGGTGATCGAGGCGCTTGGCGCGGGGAAAAAGCCGCCGGTCAAGCTGGTTGTCAACGGTTACACCTACCGCAGCACCGTGGCCACGGTGAGCGGCAACTACATGGTCGGGCTCAGTGCCGACCACCGCGAGGCTTCAGGCCTGCGTGGCGGTGACGAGGTTGAGGTCGAAATCGAGCTCGACACACAGCCAAGGACGGTCGACGTTCCAGCCGACCTGGAGTCCGCCCTCGATGCCGAACCGAAAGCCAGGGAAACCTTCGACAAGCTGTCCAACAGCATGAAGGGCTACCACGTGTCACAGGTCACAGGCGCGAAGACCGATGAGACTCGTCAGCGGCGAATCGAGAAGTCGATCGCCGTCCTGCGCGAGGGCAAGCCCCGCTGATCCGGTGGCCTACCCGACAACTCGAGGATTAGCTCAGACGTTGGCCTCGTAGGCCCGTTTCAGCCAACCCTCGACCTCCTGGTCGATGTCGTCCGCTGATGTCAGCCCGATCTTGTGGGTGACCGAGCTCTGGCCGAAGTTGGGCGCAGCTCCAACCGGCCCGAAGGCTTCCGGTCGGCTGTCAGTCGGAGCCCAAGGTCCACTCGCTTCTTGGTGGTAGGCTGCACCGCCGCGAACGTCCTCTTGGGAGTGATCAGCGCGACGTACGTCTTGCGCGCCTGCACTTCCACGTGGCCCACAGACGGGAGCAAAGGAGGATCGTGTCGAGGACGGGCCGCAGCTCGGGTCGGTCGGCATATTGACCGTCGATCAGCTCGTCGGCCGTCGCCTGGAGATAGTCGGGGTAGCCGAAGGCCTCCATCACCAGCAGCATTGCCGGATAGCCGGTCACTCCCTTCTCGGTCAGCCACGTACGCAGGCCCGCCTCGTCTGTTATGCCGCTTGCGAGGACGCGCTCGTTCCACGTGTCGAGACCCTCGCCGGTGCGCTCGACCAGCCAACGGATCTCCTGCTCGCGCATCTCCTGCCACGAACGAGGGCGCCGTGCGGTGCCGGTGCCGGTGCCGGTGCCGCTTGAGTCACCCGCCGTCATCGCGTCTCGTAGTCCCACATCCTCTTGCGATCCTGGGCTGCCCATTCATCGCGCAGGATCGACATCAGGTGAACGTCGTGGAATTGCCCGCGCTTGAACATCGCGCGCCGCTCCGTGCCCTCGAGCACGAACCCGCACTTCTCGTATGACCGCCGGGCGCGTGCGTTGAAATCGACCACCTCGAGCCACATGCGCTCGAGGCGCAACTGGCCGAAGCCGAAGTCCAGCAGCGCGTTCATTGCGTCCGTGCCATAGCCCTGACCCCACAGCGCCTTCTCCCCGATGCCGATACCGATCCCGGCACTGCCGTTGACCGTGTCGACGTGGAAGAGCCCGATGGTTCCGATCGGCTTGTCATCCTCGATCCGGCACATGACGAAGTGGTAGGCGTCCTTGCCTTCCTGCTTCAGCATCTGCGTGAACCATTGCTCCTCGCCCGCCTCGCTCATCGGCGCGCGCATCGAGAGATATGACAGCGTCTCGGAATCGTTGAACCAGCGCACAAAAGTGGGAACGTCGGACCGCTCCGATGCGCGCAGGTATACGCGTTCGCCGCGGATTACCGGGAGCTGCGGTCTGTCGGGCTGGACCATCAACGCGAGTATGCCTTGCAGGACGGCTCCCAGCCTATAATCGGCGCCGTCCCCTGGTCACGATCAGCGGTTGATGCACGCGTTCCGGCGTAGCTCAGTGGTAGAGCGGGCGGCTGTTAACCGCCATGTCGTAGGTTCGAATCCTACCGCCGGAGCCATACTCCCCGAGCGCCCGGTCCGAGGTCCTATCGCGTTAGGCGGCGCGGCTGATCAGCAGCTCGGCCAGCTCTACCGCGTTCGTCGCCGCGCCTTTGCGCAGGTTGTCTGCAACGACCCAGAACGCCACGCCGCGGCCTTCGGGTAGTGAGGCATCCGCGCGTACGCGGCCGACGAAGATCTCGTCCCGGCCGGCGGCATCCATTGCCAATGGGTAGCGATGGGCTCCTGGCTCGTCGACCACCTCGACGCCCTGGACCGCCGCGAAAAGCTCGCGCGCCTGGTGCGGGCTGATCGGCCTTTCGGTTTCCACGTGGACGGCCTCGGAGTGACTGATGAACACCGGCACGCGAACGGCCGTGCATGACACCGGGAGATCCGGCAGGTGGAGGATCTTGCGCGACTCGGCGACGACCTTCCACTCCTCCTTGGTGTAGCCGTTGTCCATGAACGTGTCGATCTCGGGCAGGGCGTTGAACGCGATGGGGTGCGGGTAGACCGAGGCGACCGGCGTCTCGCCAGCGGCGTGGGCGCGGACCTGCCCCTCCATCTCCTCTATGGCCTCGGACCCTGTCCCCGACACCGACTGATAGGTGTCCACGATCACCCGGCGCAGGCCGACTGCGTCGCGCAGAGCCGCGAGCAGGGGAGCGAGCTGCATGGTCGAGCAGTTGGGATTGGCGATTATCCCGTGATGCCAGTCGATATCCTCGGGGTTCACCTGGCTGACGACCAGCGGGACGTCAGGCTCCATGCGCCACGCGGACGAGTTGTCGATGACGACCGCCCCCCGCTCGACCGCCAGCGGTGCCAGGACGCGCGAGAGATCACCCCCTGCGGAGAACAGACAGATGTCGACGCTATCGAACGCGTCAGGCGTGGCCTCGGCGACGGGAAAGGACCGACCTTCCACCGTCATCTCACTACCGGCGGAGCGGGCACTGGCCAGTGCTCGGATTTCGCGCGCCGGAAAGCCGCGCTCGATCAAGACCCGGAGCATGGTGCGGCCGACAAGGCCGGTTGCGCCTACGACCGCCACGCTCGGACGCTCGTCGAAGGCCCTCACGCCTGCTCCAGTTGGAACGCCCTGTGCAGCGCCTGGGCGGCGGCCTTCAGGTGATCTCGGGATATAACGCACGTGATGCGGACGTCCGAGGTCATGATCATCTCGATGTTCACGCCCGCTTCGCCCAGCGCGGCAAACATTCGCGCGGGGTAGCCCGGCGCGCTGTGGATGCCGGCGCCGACGATGCTCACCTTCGCGAGGCCGCCGGCGACCGTGAGGTCGCGCGCCCCGAGCTCGGGCAACAGTCGCCGCAGCAGGCTCTCGGCACGGGCGAGGTCAGCCTCGGGAACTATGAAAGAGAGGTCCGCGGCGCCATCGCGACCGATGTTCTGGACGATGCCATCCACCGGGATGCCAGCCTCGTCCAGCGGCGCAAAGACGGACGCCGCCATGCCCGGTCGATCGCCGAGCTCGACCAGGGTCACCTTGGCCAGGCCGTCGTCGGTGGCGATGCCGCGCACCTTCTGGCGCGTCTCCATTATGTCGACCTCCTTGATCGTCGTTCCCGGCCCGTCGCTGCCGGTCTTGCGCACCGCCACCTCGAGGCCGTGGACCCAGGCCAATTCAACTGATCGCGACTGGAGCACCTTCGCACCCTGGTGAGCGAGTTCGAGCATCTCCTCGAAGCCGATCTCGGGCAGCTGCCTGGCCTCGGGCACCAGTCGCGGGTCAGCGCTGAAGACGCCGTCGACATCGGTGAAGATCTCGCACCGGACCGCCCCCATCGCGATGGCCAGCGCGACTGCGCTGGTGTCGGAACCGCCCCTGCCGAGCGTTGCGATCTCTGCGCCACTGGCTCCCTGGAAGCCGGCCACGACCGCGACGCGTCCCGCGTCGAGCTCGCGCTGGATCCGCTCAGGCTCAACGCCGGTGATCCGTGCGCGGCCGTGCAATCCGTCAGTGTGGATGCCGGCCTGCGGCCCGGTGAGGCTGACCGCCTCGACTCCGCGTTCGTGGAGGGCCATGACGAGGAGTGCCGCACTGATCTGCTCGCCCGTGGAAAGCAGCAGGTCCAGCTCGCGCGGGTCGGGCAGGGGACTGACATGTGCGGCCAGTGCCAGGAGATCGTCGGTCGTGTCGCCCATCGCCGAGACCACGACCACCCGGCGCGCTCCGTCGGCGTGCTCGGCGGCAAGTCTGTCCGCAACCGCGCGGATGTGCTCAGGAGTCGCGAGGCTCGAACCGCCGTACTTCGCGACCACGATGGGCGCGCGCTCGTCCTTCGTCACCTTGCTCGCGGTGGCTGGCTTGCTGTCCATTCGGGTTTCAAGTGTGGCCATGGGCCGCAGATGGTACGGGTACCGCGGGAGATCCTCCCTAGCCCGACAGGACTAGTCCGATCTGCCCTATCCGGCGACGGCGCGCGCCTCCGGGCCGGGCATGCGCAGCGCCCGCACTGAGTTCATCGCCACGACCAGCGCCAGCGGGAATGCGACGACGGCCGCCACTGGGTGGAGCGCGGCCAGTACAGGCATGCTGTCGCGCAGGACGACGAAGATCGGCACCAGGAACACGACGACCGTGAGCGCGAGTGCCCATTGCCAATGCCTTTTGCCTGCGCGAGACAGGGCGGCGAACAGCAGCACCAGGAAGGGCACCAGGTGCAGCAACCAGCCGAAGTCACGGTGCAGAGCTGTGCCCGAGGGCTGGCCGCTCAGGAGGCCGAGCCCGATCAGAAACACCTGCACCACCATCCCGACAACGAATGCCCACGCCAGCACCGCGTACGCGACCCGACTAGCCCGAACCATCCGTTCCATCTTACGGAACGAGGAGACGCGCGAGTGACGCCATGTCAGGCAACTCGAGGTCGGGGAGGGCCTGCGCTACTGGCGTGGCGCCGGGGCCGGGCTGCCCGGCGCGTCGATTGATCCACACCGTCTTCAAGCCGAGCGACTTGGCCGGGACGTGGTCGTGGAACAGGCTCTGGGCAACGTGGACGATGGATTCCCTTGGTAGCCCGATACGGTCGAAGGCGACCTCGAAGTTGTGTGTGCTCGGCTTGTACGAACGTGCCTGCTCAGCGGTCACGATCCATCGAAAGGGCTCGCCGAGGCGCTCGTTCGAGTACGCGAAGAGGTCGTCGTCGCAATTCGTGATGACGCCCAGGTCGAACCCCTGACGTAGGCGCGCCAGGGCGTCGACCGAATCGGGAAACGCTGGCCAGTCGGCGACGGATCCGCCGAAGACGGCGGCCTGATCCGCCGTCGGGGAAGATCCATGGGTCTCACACACCGCGGTCAGCGAGGTCGCGAGTATCTGTCGGTAGGGCTTCCACGTGACAGCCTCGGCTGCCGCCTCGTGGCCGGCGTACTCCTCCAGCAGCTGATCATCGGTCGCAGCGTCTGGCCCGATTACCCGTCGAAGCGCGCCCAGGATGCCGGCCTCCCAGTCGATGAGCGTTCCGTAGCAGTCGAACGTCATTGCTTTCACACCGCGCAGGTCCAACGCTTGCATACTTCGATTGTGGCCGATCGGAACTCGTGGCCATTACCCAGCGTTGAGGGCACATGCGCAAGACATTCGCTCTGATCCTGCTGACAGCCCTCCTAACAGCCTGCGCCGGCGCGGCGCCCAGTCCTTCGCCATCACCGAATCCATTACCAACCCCGTCCCCGTCCCCGATCCCGAGCCCCAACCCTGAGGCCGACCTCTACCTCCGCGCCTCGTATGCCCAAGCGCTGCCACCACCGGCTACGTTTGCGTGGCTGCCGATGCTGACCATCGACGAGGGCACAGTCATCGACGGAAACGTCGCCGTCCCCGCCATCTATCCAGGACCATTGCTCATCACGCCGATAGCCAGGTCCATAAGCGACGCGGGCATCGCCGCGATCATCGCGGAGGCGCGCCGGATGGGATTGCTCAACGGCGTAACCGACTTCACGGGCGGCCCCATGCCAGGCGCCCGCGTCGGGCAGCTCCTGTTGACCATCGACGGTGTTGACTACGAGCTCGTGGGAGACCCGGAGCGGGCAGTCCAGTGCGCCAATCGATGCGCTCCTGGGACTCCCGAGGCTTTCGCGGCGTTCTGGCAGGAGCTCTCGTTCCTGGACCCATGGATTGGCGCTGAGCTTGGAGCGCCTGGCCAATACAACCCCGAACGAGTGGCCGTGCTGCTGACGCCACCTGCGCCTCCGGAGCCCGGCCTGGAGCAACAGCCGGTGACGTGGCCGCTCGACGAGTCCTTCTTCGACCTCGGCGTCGAGTTTCCCGGTCAGGCAGGCGCACGTTGCGCGACCTTCAGCGGCGCCGACCTCGACAAGGTTCTGCCGGTACTCCTGGCTGCGAACCAGCTCACCGTCTTCCACGACATCGTCGACGGCCAGGCGTCCCTATTGGCGGTCGTCCTCGTGCCGGGCGCCGGCTCGCCCTGCCCGGACGAGGTCTGATCGGGCGATTTCGAACCCTCGGCGCCCCGCGGGCTGACACCACTACGAGGGGTGTCTCATTAGCACACGACTGTAAGGCGTCTCCGCGCGACGCTTGAGGCGTATGTGGCGAAGGCCTGGTCAAGCTTCATGTATTCGGTCGGCCATCCGGCCGCGCACACGGAGGATGAAATGACCTACCGAACCGAGGTGGAGGTCACCGAACCCGCAGAGACCGTCGTTCACGACCGCGTATACGAGCGCCGTGTCGAACCAAACCCGTTGGCCGTCGTTCGGCGCTGGATCATCTTCATATTCGGCCTGATCCAGCTATTGATCGGCCTGCGCATCCTGCTGTTGCTCTTCGCAGCGCGTCAGTCCAATGACATCGTCGCGGGCATTTACAACCTGAGCGAGATCTTCGTCGCTCCCTTCCGGGGCATCCTGCGCATCGACGAGGTGCAGTCAGGCGCGACAGCGCTCGACGTCGGTGCAATCGTGGCCTTGGTTGGATGGTTCGTCATCGAGCTGATCATCCTCGCCCTGGTGCGCGTCTTCCGACCCACCGCCACCGTCTGAATTTTCTTTGCCGATGAGCGCTGGCTGGGGCCGGCGCTCGGCTCGGCCGCCGGTCGCGGTGCGATAATCGGCGCTCTTTCACGGAGGGCGTCTTTGACCGCGACCGGCCTGTCTGCGAACCCGCAGGAGTACCGCGAAAGGCTGCACGAGCAGCCTGACGCGCAGATCGACGCATGGGCCGCGGAGCTCATGCGCGATGTTTCGATCCGCCGTGGCGTGCTGGAGGTCCTCGCGGGCCTGCGCCGGGCGATGGGCACCGACGAGCAGGGTCTGCGACGGCTCTACACGAGCGGCGGTGGACCGATCGCTGCGGTAGGCCGGACTGACTCAGGCGAGATGATGGTCCCGGCGATCTCTCTTTACTACTTCGTCACCGGGGCCCACGCCCTCATGCCGGACGCGCGCGAGCGGCTGATCGCCTACCTCGTCGACAACTTCCACGAGATCGTCTACCTCTAGCTGTCCTGGCGCTGCGCGGTTCCTCGCGTGATAGGCGTGCCGGCGCTGTTGCGCCTCGTCCATCCGTTTCCCTCGGCGCTCAACGCGCTGCTCGTTCTGGGCATCGCGCTGCTCGCTGGCGCGTCGTTCGAGCGCGCGGCGCACCTGGCTTTGGCCATGCTTGGGCTCCAGTTCTGCATCGGGACGGTCAACGATCTCTATGACGAGGAGCTAGACGCGAAGAGCAAGCCCTACAAGCCGATTCCCGCGGGCCGGATCTCACGCCGAGCCGCGTGGTTCGTCGCGGCACTGAGCGGCGGGGGAGGGCTCGTCCTCGCCGCACTGGTCAGTCCACCCGACCTTGTACCGCTGGCCATGGCGGCAGCCATGATCGGCGCGGGCCTCCTATACGACGTCGCGCTCAAGCCGACGGCATTTGGTTGGGTCTGCTTCGCCGTCGCTTTCCCGATCCTGCCGCTGTATGCCTGGTATGGGGCGACCGGCGCCCTGCCGCCGCGGTGGGAGGTGCTCGTACCGGTCGCTGCTCTGGCGGGACCTGCGCTTCAGATCGCCAATGGGCTGATCGACCTGGAGACCGACGCGGCGGCTGGCCTGCGGACCCTGGCTGTGGTGCTGGGGCGCCGCAGGTCCGCCTTTATCATGGCCACGGCCCTTGCGGTGATTCACATCCTTGCTTGGATCACGATCCCCGCGGGTGCTCCAGTCGCAGTACCGCTGCTGTCGGGCGTGGCTGGCTCGCTCGCCTTGGGGGGTGTGGTCGCATCCGCCCAGGACGAACGCCTTTTGCGCGAGATCGGGTGGACCGCGCAGGCTGGATCGATCGCGGTACTTGCGGTGGCGTGGCTTTTGGGCGGCGCGACCGCGGGCTAGTGCTCGAGCGGCTTGCCGCTGCGGACGACCGTGATAGCGTTCTCGAGCCGGAGCTTCGCGATCGTCAGGTACTTGGCCAGGTTCTGGCGATCGACATCGCGGATCTCCGCAAGCACCGACGCAGAGGCGAGAACGATCGCCAGTTGATCGAGCGCGTCTGCCAGCATCTGCTTGGCGACGATGAGCGCGTCGTCGCGAAGCGCCCCGTCGTGTCTTCGGACGGGTGTCGGCTCGATCTCCTGGGCGACCGACTCCGCCTCGTCGGCTGCTTCGACCGCGGCCGGCTCTCGGGCGACCCGCGGTCGGCCCTCGATCTTCTCGCGCAGCTTGACCAGGCTCAACTCGCCTGACGCGACCTGCTCGGCCAGCCGCCGGCGCTTCTTCGGGTCCTCGACCTTCAATAGCTCATACGCGTGGGAGAGGGTGTCTTTGCGCAAAGACACGAGCTGCTTGATCTCGGTCGGGGCACCGGCGAGGCGCAGCCTGTTCTCGATGTAGCCCTTGTCCTTGCCCAGCTTCTGGGCGAGCCGCCGGACGCTGTAGCCGTGCTCGTGGGTCATCCGGTCGTAGATCATCGCCTCCTCGAGCGGCGACAGATCCTCGCGCTGGAGGTTTTCGATGATCCCGATCTCGAGGGCTGTGTCGTCGTCGAACCGCTCGATCAGTGCCGGCACCTCGCGCAGGCCCGCCACCCGTGCAGCGCGCCAGCGTCGCTCGCCGGCGACCAACTGGTAGCGCTGCAACTCGTCGGTGGGGCGGACGAGGATTGGTTGCAGGACGCCGTGCTCGGTGATCGAGGCGGCGAGTTCGGCCAACGCGTCCTCGTCGAACGTCATTCGTGGCTGATCGGGATTGGGCACGATCCGGTCCAGGGGGATGTTGCGGACGCCCAGTGGGCGCTCGTTTCCTTCCGGCGATATGAGGCTCAAGACGGCGGGTGAGAGATCTCGCTCCTCGGCCAGCCGTCGCGCGGCGGTGCTGCGGAAATCCGGTCTAGCCAAGTTCGATCACCTCCCGTGCCAACCCGCGATATGCGCGCGCGGCATCCGAGTTCCCTGCGTAGGACGTCACCGGCCGGCCAACGAGGGGTGCCTCGCCGAGCTTGACGGTCTGCTTGATCATGTTCTCGAAGATGTGGTGGTCGCCCATATCGCGCAGCTCCTGGAGCATGTCGCGGCCGAGCAGGGTGCGCGAGTCGTAGAACGTCGGCAGCAGGCCGAGCACGCGCAGGCGCGGGTTGAGGCCCTTGGCCTTGATCTGGTTGATCACGTTCGTGAGCGCGCTGAAGCCCTTGAGGGCGTAGTACTGCGTCTGGACCGGGATGATCACCCCCTCAGCGGCGACCAGTGCGTTGAGGGTGAGCAGCCCGAGCGTCGGCGGGCAATCGATCAGGACGTAGTCGTAGTCGTCCGTGGCGGACGCCTCGAGTGCCTCGCGCAGGGCGTGCTCGCGACCGATTGCGCTGAACAGCACGGTCTCGGTAGCGGACAGATCGATTGTGGCGGGCGCGACGTCAACCCCAGCGGTCTGCGTCGGCAGGATGATCTCGTCGAGCTTCACGCCCGGGTCGATGAGCGCCTCGGCCATCGAGTTCTCGACGTTGCGCAGGTTGATTCCGAGCCCGACAGTGAGGTTCGCCTGCGGATCCATGTCGACGCACAGAACGCGAAATCCCTGCTCGGCCAACGAACCGGCGAGATTGATCGCGGTCGTCGTTTTACCGACGCCGCCTTTCTGATTCGCGATCGCGATGATTCTTGCCAACGGCTGCGCCTCCTCCTGCGCGACTCAATCTAGCAAGAAAGCGTCGAGCCACACAGCCCGGTTATCCACAGGATGGGTGAGTTGTTCACCGAATCTGTGGACATCTCGCAAGGGACAAACGGCATCCGGCCGGCAGCCGGAGGTCGGGATGGCGCGCGCAGCAGCCGCCGCGAGGCGGTCTGCGGAGAGAGCGCGTTGCTACGATAGGCCGTCCCGATCGATTCCCAACCAATCAACTTCGTCCTGGATCCTGGAGGCGCGCGTTGGCAAAGCGCGAAGAAGTCGAGCGACTACTCTCGTTGCGCGAACAATCGCGCCTCGGCGGGGGAGACGAACGCATCACCCAGCAGCACGATCGCGGCAAGCTGACCGCGCGCGAGCGGCTTGATTTGCTGCTCGACGCGGAGTCCTTTGTCGAGTTCGACGCTTTCGTCACTCACCGCGCCACCGACTTCGGATTGGAAAACGAGCGCTATCTGGGTGACGGAGTTGTCGCCGGCCACGGGACGATCGACGGCCGGCTGGTCTTCGTGTTCAGCCAGGACTTCACCGTTTTCGGCGGATCCCTCTCCGAGGCTCACGCCGAGAAGATCTGCAAGATCATGGATCTCGCGGTAAGTGTCGGCGCGCCGATCATCGGGCTCAATGATTCGGGCGGGGCACGGATCCAGGAGGGAGTCGTCTCGCTCGGCGGGTATGCCGACATCTTCCTGCGCAACACTCTTGCATCTGGTGTCGTGCCGCAGATTTCCCTGGTGCTCGGGCCGTGTGCCGGTGGCGCCGTCTACTCGCCGGCGATCACGGACTTCACGATCATGGTCGAAGGGACGAGCTACATGTTCGTCACTGGTCCCGAGGTGGTGAAAACGGTCACACACGAAGATGTGGACCGCGAGCATCTCGGCGGTGCGTCGATTCACACATCAGTCAGCGGCGTCGCTCACCTCGCGGCTCGCGACGAGGCCGAGGCCATGGCGTTCTGCCGGCGCATCCTCGATCACCTGCCACAGAACAACCTGACTCGCCCGCATCTGCGCGAGACGTCCGACCCGACCGATCGGCGAGACTCGGCGCTCGACGACGTGATCCCGAGTGAGCCATCGCAGCCGTACGACATGCACGAGGTGATCACGCGCGTCATCGACGATGGGGACTTCTTCGAGATCCAGCCGGCGTGGGCGGCGAACATCATCGTCGGCTTCGCGCACGTCGGCGGGCGAAGCGTGGGCATCGTGGCGCATCAGCCGGCGGTCCTCGCCGGCGCCCTCGACATCGACGCGTCCGACAAGGCAGCCCGCTTCGTGCGCACCTGCGACGCGTTCAACGTTCCGTTGCTGACGTTCGTGGACGTGCCAGGGTTTCTGCCGGGGGTTGGCCAGGAACACGGCGGCATCATTCGCCACGGCGCCAAACTGCTGTATGCGTATGCCGAGGCGACCGTTCCCAAGGTGACCGTGATCACGCGCAAGGCATACGGCGGCGCATACGATGTCATGAGCAGCAAGCATATCCGCGGCGACGTGAACCTGGCGTGGCCGTCGGCACGCATCGCCGTAATGGGCGTCGAGGGCGCCGTCAACATCATCTTCCGCGACGAGCTGGCCGAGGCGAGCGATGTCGAGGCCGAGCGTGCGCGACTGACCCATGAATACGAGGAGCGCTTCGCCAACCCGTACATCGCCGCCGGTCGCGGGTACATCGACGACGTGATCCTCCCATCCGAGACGCGCCCTCGCGTCATCGCCGCGCTCCAGATGCTCGATGGCAAGCGGCAGGCCAACCACCCGCGCAAGCACGGCAACATTCCTCTCTGAGGTGTCTTTGCGCAAAGACACCGCGCGACCATTCAAAAAGGTGCTCATAGCGAACCGGGGCGAGATCGCCATCAGGATCATCCGCGCGTGTCGCGAACTGGGGATCGAGACCGTTGCCGTGTACAGCGATGCAGATGCGGATGCCCTGCACCGCCGGGCCGCCGACACCTCGGTTCACATCGGCCCGGCGCCGGCGACCGAGAGCTACCTGCGCGTGGACCGAGTGGTCGAAGCTGCGCAGTCGAGCGGCGCGCAGGCCATCCACCCGGGGTATGGATTCCTGTCGGAACAACCGGAGCTCGCGGAGGCGTGCGTTGCGGCCGGCATCGTCTTCATTGGCCCCGCGCCCGAGACGCTGGTGCAGTTGGGCGACAAGCTTGTCGCTCGCCGCCGGGCATCGGAAGCCGACGTGCCGGTTGTGCCGGGGACATTCGAGCCGATCGACCTCGCGACGGTGGACGGGACAGCCCAGGTGCGAGCTGAGGCGCAACGGATCGGCTGGCCGCTGCTCGTCAAGGCCGCGGCTGGCGGCGGCGGCCGGGGAATGCGTCGCGTCGACGGCCCCGAGCAACTGGACGAAGCGGTCACCTCGGCGTCGCGCGAAGCCGCAGCTTCGTTCGGCGACGGGTCGGTCTACCTCGAGCGCTTCGTCGAGCGGGCGCGGCACGTGGAGGTGCAGCTACTCGGCGACGACCACGGCCACGTGGTCGCCCTGGGCGAGCGCGACTGCTCGGTCCAGCGGCGCCATCAGAAGCTCGTCGAGGAAGCGCCCGCTCCGGGGCTCACCACGGAGCAGCGCCGACAACTCCACGCGTTGGCCGTCACCGTCGCCTCGACGGTTGGATTGCGCAATGCGGCCACGGCGGAGTTCCTGCTCACGCCAGATGGTGAGTTCTGGTTCCTCGAGGTCAACGCCCGCCTCCAGGTCGAGCACGGGGTCACCGAGCTCGTCGCCGACGTCGATCTCGTCCACGAGCAACTCTGGATCGCGGCGGGCCACCCCATCTCGCCGCGCGCGATGGCCGCGGCCAATAAGGCGGCAACACCGGATCGACATGCGTTCGAGGTCAGGCTGAGCGCCGAGCACCCGGCCCTCCACTTTGCCCCTGCTCCGGGTCGGATAAGCCATTGGCGCGTGCCTTCGGGACCCGGGGTACGCCTCGACGCCGGGGTGGAGGAGGGGAGCGTCGTCTCCGAGCACTACGACCCACTCGTGGCCAAGCTCCTGGTCGTCGACGAGAACCGACCGCGAGCTCTCGCTCGCCTGGATCGCGCGCTGGGCGAGTTCGAGATCGGGGGCATCCAGTCGACCTTGCCGTTCCACCGCTGGCTGGTGGGCCAGCCCGACTTCGCCGACTCAACAGGCCTCTCAACGGACCTGGTCGATCGGCTCTGGCAGCCGACGGAGCTGGTCTCGGTGGCTGCTCTCCGCGCTGCGGAGTTGGCAGCGATTGCGTCGGCCGCCCCAGCACCGCGCGGGCTGACCGCCGGGGCGCCGCGCGGTGGCAACGGCCGCGGTGACGATGCCTGGTGGCAGGCCGGCATCAGCGAAGCGACCGAGCGTCTGCCATGAAGTCGTCGCGGACGCGGGTGACGATCGACGCCGTGCCCCTCGTCATCCAGCCCGACGCGACGGATATCGCGGCATTCGAGCCGCACCGGCGCGGTGAGCACGTGACCCCGCTGCCTGTTTCAGCGTCAGATCGAGCCGAGGGGACGCACAGGTATGAAGTGTTCGTGGACGGTTGGCTATTCGAGGTCGCAACGGAATCGGCCGGCCACGCCGAACTCCGCGATCGTGTCGCGCGCGCCGCCGCGCAGCATCACGCAACTGCCCGGGTCATACTGCGCGCCCAGATCCCAGGACGAATAGTCCGGTTGTGGGTCGCTCAGGGCGAGGCTGTTGAGCGCGGCCAGCGACTGCTGGCGATCGAGGCGATGAAGATGGAGAACGAGATCCGCGCCCCCCAGGCCGGCACCGTGGACAGCATCGCTGTGGAGATCGGAGATCGGGTCGAGCGCGAGCACGAGCTGCTCACGATCGCCTAGCGCGTCGCAAAAGGCCCTTAGACTCAGCCTGTCTATGAGCGAGGAACAAGAGCGACGCTTTCGCACCACCAGCGATATCGAGGTCGCGGAGCTGTACACGGCCGACAACCTGGCCGGCTGGGATCCGCAGACAGAACTGGGCGCTCCTGGGCAGTTCCCCTTCACGCGCGGCGTCCAGCCGTCCATGTACCGCGGTCGCCTCTGGACGATGCGCCAGTACGCTGGCTTTTCCACCGCCGCCGAGACGAACGCTCGATTCAAGTACCTGCTGGCGCAGGGCCAGACCGGCCTGTCGACCGCGTTCGACCTGCCTACCCAGATGGGTTACGACCCGGACGCGGCAGCGGCGTTGGGAGAGGTCGGCCGCGTCGGCGTGCCGATCAGTACGATCGAGGACATGGAGACGCTCCTGGCGGACCTGCCGCTGGGCGAGATGACCACGTCGATGACCATCAACGCAACGGCGGCGATCCTCGTCGCGTTCTACGTGGCCGTCGCCGACAAACGGGGAATCCCGCGCGACAAGCTGGGCGGCACTGTCCAGAACGACATTCTCAAGGAGTACATCGCCCGCGGCACGTACATCTATCCGACCGCCGCCTCGATGCGCC
>CAYZEJ010000052.1:0-15074 GCA_964477545.1 uncultured Anaerolineaceae bacterium
CGAGAAGCCTTTCGGCCACGACCTCGAATCGGCAGTCAAGCTCAACGACGCCCTCGTCAAGGTTTTCGACGAATCGCAGATCTACCGCATCGATCACTACCTGGGCAAGGAGACCGTTCGCAACCTGATGGTCTTCCGGTTCGGCAATGGCATCTTCGAACCGCTCTGGAATCGACGCTATGTCGACCACGTCCAGATCACCGTGGCGGAAGACGTCGGCGTCGAGGGCCGCGGCGCGTTTTACGAGGAGGCCGGGGCCGCGCGCGACATCCTCCAGAACCACCTGCTCCAACTGCTGACACTGGTGGCCATGGAGCCGCCCATCGCGTTCGAGGCCGACGCGTTGCGCGACGAGAAAGGCCGCGTTCTGCGCGCGATCGATCCGGATTGGACCGAGGCGCGCGTTCGCGCGAGCGTGGTGCGTGGTCAGTACAAGGCCGGCTGGGTGGGCGACAAGCACGTGGCCGGCTACCGCGAGGAGGACGAGGTCGCGCCCGATTCCAAGGTGGACAGCTTCGTTGCACTGAAGCTCGAGGTCCAGAACTGGCGCTGGGCCGATGTCCCCTTCTACCTGCGCACCGGCAAGCGCATGGCGCGCCGCGCGACCGAAATCGCGATCCAGTTCAAGTTGCCGCCGCTGATGCTCTTCGGCGGCACGTCAACACCGCCCGAGCCCAACCTGCTTGCGCTGCGGATCCAGCCGGACGAGGGGATCATGCTGCGCTTCGCGGCAAAGGTGCCGGAGCTCGGCTTGGACGTGCGCAGCGTCAACATGGACTTCACGTATGGCCTGTCCTTCACGCGCGACGCACCGGAAGCCTACGAGACGCTGCTTCTCGACGCCATGCTCGGCGACGCCTCGCTGTTCACACGAGCCGACGAGGTCGAGGCGGCCTGGGCGATCGTCAACCCGATCATCCAGCAGTGGGACGAGTGGGACCGCAAGGGGACCCCGGATAGCGACATCTGCTTCTATGAGGCCGGAAGCTGGGGCCCTGACAACGCGGACCAGCTGATCGAGCACGACGGCCGCCGCTGGCGAAGGCTCTGAGGTGACGACCGAAACGCCACCGCCGAGCAGCGCGCCGATCACACAGGACTCCACGCGCTGGCACGTCCGCGCCCACACGATCGGCGAATGTGTGGAGCAGCTCGGCCAGGTCTGGACGACTGCCGCGGAGCACGCCACGCGCACCCAACTGACCGCAGAGGAGCTGAGCGGTGCGCTTGGCGATCCCCGTCTCTCCGGCCACCTCGACACGGGCGGGGCGCTAAGGGTCAGGATGCGCACCAGTGTGTTGACGCTTGTCGTCGTCGCTCCTCGTCCGGAGACGGCCGAGCGGGCCATCGCCGCGGTAAACGCGCTGCACCAGCGCCATCCGTCGCGCGCGATCGTGGTGTCGCCCACGGACTTCGATGGGCCTTCGACGATGGACGCGCACATCTACGCCGAGTGCAAGCTCTCGCAACGCTCGGACGCCGAGACGTGCACCGAGCAGATCCTGGTCAAGACCGGCGGCGAGCTGTCGCAGCACCTCTCGCGAGTCGTGACCCCACTGCTGATCCACGATCTGCCGGTCGTGCTCTGGTGGCCCGACGATCCGCCCTTCGGTTCGAAGCAGTTCACCGAAGTCGTCGGTATATCGGACCGGCTGCTGGTCGACTCGGGGTCCTTCCACGAGGACAGCGGCGCCCGGCTCGCCGGCCTGGCAACGGTGGTATCGGATGGCATCACGGTCTCCGACATCGGCTGGCTGCGACTGACGCTGTGGCGCGAGCTGCTGGCCGGGCTGTTCGACCACCCGCTGCTCACGCGCGAGATTGACCACATCCGCCACGTGCGCATAGACATCTCGCGCCCAACATCGACGCTGCGCATCTCGAAGGCCGCCTTCTACTGCGGCTGGCTCGCTTCCCGCCTCGGCTGGGAGGTCAAGCAGCCCCTCACCCGTCGTCACGACGAAGAAGATGAGCTTCTGACCGGCTCGTTCCGGAGTGGGCGGCGCGAGATCAAGGTCGAGCTGCGGCCGGTTCGGGCGACGCTCGACGGCTCCCACCGCGCGGCCGGGTCGCTAGTTCGTGTCGATGTCGAGGCCGATCGACCGCGCTCCGTGACACGGGCGCGCATAACACGCCAGGCCGACCACCTGCTCGCCACGGCGGACTGGAACGGCGCCCAGGTGACGCGTCGAGCGGGCCAGCTCGAGCCGTTCGATGAGACGCCTTTCATCGCCGAGGCGCTCGAGCGACCGGGAATGGACAAGATCTTCGAGGCCGCACTGATCCGCGCCGTCCGCTTCGCCTCCGGCTAGTGACCATGCGGGTCGGCGATGCGGAGGTCATCGTGCTGGCCGACGAGGATTCGGTCGCCCGGGAGGCCGCCGCACGAACAGTGGCGGCGTTACGCGCCGCGCTCGATGCGCATGGCTCGGCACACCTGGCTCTGACTGGGGGATCGTCGGCCATCCCTCTCTACCGCGTCCTCGCCGCGGACCCGTGGCGCCACGCGATCCCCTGGCACCAGGTGCACCTGTGGTGGGGCGACGAGCGATTCGTGCCGCGCGATCACCCCGAGTCGAATGCCGGCCTCGCCTACCGCATCCTGCTGGCGATCGGCGCGCACGCCGGCGAGTCAGGCACGGGCGCCGAGGCCGTCGACGTGCTCGCGGGCGCCGTTCCCGGTCTGCCGGTCGACGTGGACAAGGTCCACCCGATCCCGACTGAGGAGGCCATCGCCGACGGCCATGACACGCACTGGGCAGCCCAGGCGTACGCGGACGAAATCGAGCGCCTCGTGCCGAAGAACGCCGCGGGAGTTCCCGCGTTCGACGCGATCCTGCTTGGTGTCGGACCAGACGGCCACACGCTGTCGGTCTTTCCGGGCAGCCCCGCGCTCGCGCCCACGGCTCCCATAGTGGTGGCCACGCCGGCGCCCGAGCACGTCGAGCCACACCTGCCGCGAGTGACGCTCGCCACGAGGGTTCTGCCCGCGGCTGGTGCGGTAATCGTCATGGCCAGCGGCAGCGGCAAACAGGAGGTCCTCGGCCGGATCCTGGGCGCGGAGCGCGACCCTGCGCGCTGGCCCGCCCAGGCCGCGATCCTCCCTAACGCCGTCTGGCTGCTGGACGAGGCCGTCGCCGCGCGGGTCGGAGCGTCCTAGGGCCGCGGCGCGGTCAACAGGAAGTACACGAGCCCCACACCAGCGCTGACCGCGAGAGTGCGCAGGAGCGGCCACTTGAGCCGAGCCAACGCGATGTAGCTCGCGATGGCGAGACCCAGCGCGATCAGGTCGATCGTGGCGAGGTCGACGGTATGCAGCCGCAGCGGCCCGAAGTGCTCCTCGCCAGTCACTGCGAAGAGCGTTTGGAGCGCGAACCAGAGGGCGAGGTTGGCGATCACGCCCGTGACGGCGGCGCTGATGCCGCTCAACGCGGCTGCGGGTCCGGGCCGGGTGCGGATGTACTCGGCGTATGGCGCCCCAGCAAAGATGAACGTAAACGAGGGGACGAACGTCACCCACGTCACCACGAGCCCGGCCACGGCACCGGCCAGGAATGGATCGAGGCCCGTCGGTACGGCAAAGGCCGCGAGAAATGCGACGAACTGGACGACCATGATCAGCGGTCCGGGCGTGCTCTCCGCCAGGCCCAGGCCATCCACCATCTGGCGCGCGGTTACCCAGCCGTAGACGTCGACCGCCTGTTGAGCGATGAACGCCAGGATCGCGTACGCCCCGCCGAACGTGATGACCGCCGCGAACGAGAAGAACAGCGCCAACTGCGTGAAGATGCTCGACGGGCCGAGCAGAACCAGGAGAATGACTGTCGGGGCGAGCCAGGCCGCCACGCCAATGAGTAAGGCTGCGCCCGACCTGCGCGCGCTCGGGAGTTTGGCGGGACCTGGATCGGTGGGCGCATCCTCAGCGGCACCCTTCGTGCGCCGCCCTATGACCAGTCCGGCCACAGCCGCAGCCAAGATGATCAACGGGAAGGGCAGGTCGAAGAAGAAGATCGCGACGAAGGCGGCTATCGCGATGGCCACGTGGGCGCGAGTAATGAGTGCACGCGACGCAAGTCGCACCACCGCGGCTGCCACCACGGCGATGACGGCCGGCTTGATCCCGTAGAACAGTCCCTGCACGAAGGTCGCGTCGCTGAACCCGGCGTAGATGACCGACAGGACCATGAGCGCGATCACGCCCGGGAGCACGAACAGGATCCCCGCGGCGAGCCCGCCGCGGATCCCGTGCATCAGCCAGCCGATGTACGTCGCCAACTGCTGTGCCTCCGGCCCGGGCAGGAGCATGCAGTAGTTCAGGGCGTGCAGGAATCGGGACTCGTCGATCCACTTGCGTCGTTCGACTATCTCGCGGTGCATCACCGCGATCTGGCCGGCCGGGCCGCCAAAACTGTTCAGCGCGACATAGGCCCACGTCCGCATGGCCTCGCCAAAGCTGACGGAAGGGATCGCGGCAAGCTCGCTGGCCACGGGTTCGCTCAGCCTGGGCACGAGCGGGATGCTCGCACAGCGCGGGAACGACAGCTTTGTTCCGCCCTCCGCCTGGGCGTACCCTCCTCTGTGGAGGTGCGCAGATGATCGGTCGGCTGCTTTCGCGGCTGGTGTATGCCCAGGCGGGCTGGGCCAGGCCGCTCGGCGATTTCAACGTCCGCTGGCTGGGGGCCACCTTCCGGCCGATCAGGCCGATCAAGGACTTCCTGCACGGCAAGTGGCTGGGCCACTCGGTCCATGGCGCGCTGACCGACGTCCCGATCGGCGCTTTCACGCTCGCCATCGCCTTTGACGTGTTCGATCTCCGCCTGGCAGCCGACGCGTCCATCGGCTTCGGGATCCTGGCGATGCTGGCCGCGGCCGTCGCCGGCGCGGCCGACTACACCGACACGGACGACGAGCCGCGCATGGTGGCCACGGTCCACGCGACCTTGATGGTCGTCGCGCTGGTCGTTTACGCGGTCTCGTTCTGGATGCGCTGGTCGAACCCTGCCGCGGACCGCCTCGTGCCCATCGTGTTGTCATTCGTCGGCTACGGCATCGTCACTGCCGGAGCGTTCGTTGGCGGCGAGCTCGTCTACACGCTCGGCAACATGGTCAATCGCCATGCGTGGCGCTTCTTCGGCGAGCCCAAGTGGACCAAGCTCGACCTGACCGAGATCCCCGAGGGCGTCCCCACTGCCGCAAAGGCGGGCGCGCAGAGCCTCGTGGTGGTGCGCAACGGGAAGACCGTCCATGCGCTGAACGCGACGTGCGCCCATGCCGGCGGGCCGCTGGCCGAGGGCAAACTCATTGACGGCTGCATCGAGTGCCCGTGGCACGCATCGCGCTACCGGATGTCAGATGGAAAGCGGACGCAGGGCCCCACGACGTACGACCAGCCGCGCTACGACGTCCGCGCGGCGGAAGGCGGCGGCTGGGAGGTCCTGCGCGTCACCGGCACGCGCGGCCAGAACACATAGGGGCCATATCGCGCCCATGCTGGGCCAGATGATCGATTTTTGCACTTGACGTCCACAGATCTGGCCTCAGCCACCATTTGGCAGGCTTGGCAATCGTCTTTTGACGGGGTCGAGTGCGCGGACTTTGGACGTGACGTCCAAAGATGGCTCTCCGAGGCCAACAAATCCGCCGTTCGGGCAGCAGATTGTGTACTTGACGTCCAAAAATGCCTCCGACCGTTCGTGCCTCGCCTAACGAAGAAGCGGCACGCTCAGCGCGGCGAGCGCGACGCCGACGAGCTGCACCGGCCGCAGCCGCTCGTGGAGCAGGATCGCGGCGAGAACGGTCGTGACGATCGGGTAGAGAGAGGCGAGCACGACGGCGACAGAGAACGCGTCCGCGCCGCGGGCCAGCACGAAGAATGTGTTGCCGCCCAGGTCGCCCGCGCCGGCCACAACGAAGAGCGGCAGTGCGCCCATGAGCGTGCGGCCGGATGCACGGAAGCGATCCACGCCGAGTACGTCGGCAGTACGTCGAGTCCACGACCCCGTGCCGCGGCGCCAAACAGCGAAGCCGATCGCACCGATGACCATCGCTATGCCAAACACCCGTACGACCGTCAGCGGCCACCACATCGCGCCCGTCGAGGTCGCGCGATCAATGGCGATGAAGAAGCCGGCGAACCCCAGCCCGGACAGAACGACGATTGGCAGCTCGGCCAGATCGAGCTTCACGGCTCGCCGCTCGGAGGCGTCGCGTGATCGGCCCGGGAGAGAGATGAGCACCACCGCGAGCAGGGCCAGACCGATGCCTAGCATGCGTGGCAGGGCGATTGCCTCGCCGCCGACGATCGCCAGCAGGACCGGAACGCCGGCGCCTATCAACGCGGCAAGAGGGGCGACGATGCCCATGGTGCCGCGGGCGAGAGCGAAGTAGAAGGCAAACAGGCCACCGACACCGGAGATCCCCGCGACGGATGCCCAAAGCAGCGCGTCGGAGGAGGAGATGGGTTCGGCCGCGACCACCAGGATCACTGTCGTCGCGACGAAGCCGATGCCCTGGCTGACGAGCACTCCCGCGAGCACGGTCGCGTACCGGGAGATCAATCCGCCGCAGAAGTCGCCGGCTCCCCAGGAGAAAGCCGAGGCGAGTCCGAAGAGCGCGCCTGGGCCTATTTGTGCTCCTCCGTGGGCCAGAGTGGTGCAAGCTCGACGTCAGCGTCCGAGTCGGCCGAGGCTTTCGGCGCCGCAGCCGGTGCGGTCAGAACCGGATGGGTGTTGCCGTTGCCATTGCCGCTCGCCCGCGCTGGCCGAGCCACGGCTGGCGGCAGCGTGGCGTTGGACCACATCGAAAGGGTCTCGGCGGGACCAGTGGCCTCAGCAACGGCATCGGGTTCGTCACGCTCGGTGGGTGCCGGAAGCTGGACGACCTTGTCGGCAAGGCTGTCATATCGGTCCGAGGTGCTCAGGTAGATGACCTGGTGATCGCGGGCGATGTCCTTCAACAGGGCCAGCGCCCGACGCGCGCGGTCGTCATCGAAGGTGATGAACGGGTCATCCAGGACGAGCGGCGGATTGGCCGGCTGCGTCACCTGGCGGACGATCCCGAGGCGCGCGCAGAGATAGAGCTGGTCGAGCGTTCCCTGGGACAGCCTGCGCACATCGAGCCAATCGTTGGTCTCTGGGGAGAAGACGGTGAACGTCAGGGTGGCCTCGTCAACGCGGAGCCGCCGGTATCGACCGCCCGTGATGCGCTCGATGTCCCTTGCCATCCGCTGCTCAAGGAAGCGCGCGGCCTTCTTCATCGTTGCGCGCTCGGCACCATTCAGCGTGGCAAGCACGTCCTCGTAGATACGCAGTCGGCGCTCGGCGGCGGCAAGCGACTCCTCGGCCGTTTCCAGGCTCTCGGCGTCGTCGGCGACCTTCTCGGCGTCGACCTCGTTGGCCGAAACCCGCGCGTCGGCCTGGGCCTCGGCTTGTAGCGCCGCCTCGCGTTGAGGCGTGAGCCGTTGGACCGCGAGGTGGAACGTTGCCAGGTGCTTCTCTGGCTCGCGCCCGATCTCGCCCATGCCCGCCAGTGTGTGGCGGCACTCGTCGGCTTCGGCTGCCGCTCCGTCGCGCAGCACACCGACGTCCTCGTCAGACGGGTCGTCACCGAGGAGACCTCGATATTCGGCCTTGCGCGAGCCGATCTGTGAAGCGTGTTCTGTCTCGGCGGAAAGCGTGACCTCGCCCCGCGCAAGGTCTGCCATGCCGAGCGATGAGAGGGCCTGCGCCCGCTCCTGCTCGGACTGGCGAACCCGCTCAGAAAGGTCGGTTCGGCCGGCAAGGCGGCGGGCGATCTCTGATTCGCGCAGCTCGTTCTGCATCCGAATGTCGTTCAGGCGACGGCGCAGGCGAAGTGAACGCCAGAGGCAGAATGCGGCGGCCAGCCCGAGCCCGATGCCCAGCCCGATCCCGACAGGCAGCGAAGCCAGGGCAACGCCGGCGCCCGCTCCGACTGCCGCCCCGATCATCAGGAGAACCCCGATCACAGCCCATGGCCGCCAGCGCGGCACAGTCATCGAGACGTCATAGCCGGACAGGTCGGGCTCTGCGGCGAGCTCTGCGCGCATCTCGGACAGCTTGAACTCCAAGCTGCGCAGGTGTTCCACGGTCGATCGGAGCGAGGCGAGTGAGATCGTCGACGGGTGACTGGCCTCCAGCTTGCCGATCTCGTCGCGCAGCTCGGCGGCGCGCTTGTACAGGGCATAGCGCCGCGTGGCGTCCGTCGTCTTGACGGCCAGCGAGGCGGCGCGTTCTGCCTTCGCCACGCCTTCGCGTTGCTCGGTGAGCTGTCCATCGAGCGTCGTTAGCACTGCTCGTGCCTCGGCAAGGACGCGGCGGTCGCGCTCAAGCTGCGCGAGCGCGGCCTCGCCTTGCATGAGCTGCTCGCGCAGTCGGTCGACGTCGGCGCGCATCACCTTCAGGTAGCCCGGGTTCTTGGCACCTTCGGTCCTGTAGCGGCGGATCGCCTCTTCAAGCTTCCGACGCGCCGCGTGCGTGCCCCGATCCGCCCCGCTCATCGACTGTTGCAAGCGGTCGCGCAGGGTGCTCTCGTCCTGCGTCAGGCCGCCCAGTTCCTGGTGGTGGATGCTGGCCGTCGCACGGAAGAACTTCTCCGACGGCAGGCCGGTGAGGCGCGCAACCTGCGCCTCGACTGCTGTCGGGTCAGTCAGCGTCTCGTCGCCGAGGTGCATCTCGACGGTGCCGCGTTGCCCGGCGAACGTCTTGCGCAACGAGCCGCGTGTGGCGTCGTCCTCGAACTCGATCTCGACCACCGGGTCTGCTTCGGAGTCGCGCCACGGCCTGGCCTCGTCCAGGTCCTGCGACGACGAGGTCGGTCTGCGGAAGAGCGCCATCTCAATTGCGCGCTGGATGGTCGTCTTGCCAGCCTCGTTCGGCCCGCGCACCACGTTCAGCCCCGGGACGAGCTCGACATCGAGCTCATCGTGGCGCTTGAAGTTCTCGAGACTCAGCCTGGTGATGTTCATCGGCTAGGCCAGGGTCACGCGTTGGGGGTCGTCGAGCAGCAGGATGCCCAGCCTGAGAGCCTCACGCAGCTCTGCGGCCCGCTCGTTGTCGCCGCGCGACTCGTGATCCACGATGCGCGTCCCGAACTCGCGCGCGAAGGCGCCCAGGATCGTGTCGGGTGGAGCGAGCGGGGCATCGGGCAGCGACGCGATCGATGAGTCGCGCACGCGCAGGCGCAGGAAGCTGCCCTCCAGCTGGCGCTCGAGCTCATCCACGTTCAAATCCAGCGCGTCGGCCTTCACGCCGACGATCCGGACGTCGAGGACGGCATCTGCATTGGCCCGTTCGGTGAGGGTGCGCTCGAGGTGTGCCTGCGAGACGATCGCCGCGGCGTCGAGCTCGATCTTCTCGAAGGTGGTCCGCCCCACGGGCTGGGGCTGGACGCTTACCTGGGCAGCGCCGTCGCGTCGTTCGAGCTCGACGAGCAGCACCTGGCCGGCGCCGTCCTGGTCGAGCGCGACGGGCTCGGGCGCGCCCGAGTAGGCCCAGGTCGTGCTGCCGGCCTGGCCCGCACGGAATGAATGCCAGTGGCCGAGGGCGAGATAGTCGAGACCACTCGCGGCCACCTCTGCTTCGGTGAACATCACCTCGTCCTGGTCGAACTTGCCCGGCACCGCCAGCGAGCCGTGGATCATGCCCACCTGCCACCCCTCAGGCCTCTCGGCCTTCGACGCCTGGAAGCCCGCGAGCGGGCTCTGCGGGGCGCGCTTGGTCGGGAAAACGAAGCCGCGGACGGTCAGATCCAACTGCGGGAAATCGACGCGCGGCCGGCTGTCCGTGAGCACGGTGACCATATCCGAGCCGGGCTGCGCCCCGGCCAGCGCCGCGAGGTCGAACACGCGGTAGATGGAGCTCGGCTCGTAGCAGTCGTGCGTGCCAGGAATGATCACAACAGGAATGTGGCGATCGACGAGACGCGACAGCTCGGTCGCGGCCCGCTCGACAGAGCGCCGCGGCTGCCCGTTCGAGTCGAACAGGTCGCCGCAGATCAGGACGAGGTCGACGGTCTCAGACACGGCCAGTTCGACTGCACGATGGAACGCCGCGAACTGCCGCTCACGTTGAGCGGCGGCGGCCGGACCGAGGTCATCGTGCCGAGCGCCGAGGTGAACGTCGGCCATGTGCAGGAGCCGGGGCATGGTGGGCTGAGATCCCTCCGTGGGGTGGTGCGCGCAGTGTTGCTTGTGCGCGACGCCAATTCTGACAGTCACACAGGCGGCTCATACATAGGAAGGAATGCCTACGACGATCGCTGCGGAGCGCTCCCTTGTCCGGTGTCACGCTTGGGTGCTACGCTTCGTGCCGTTACCGGTGCGCCCCAGTTTCAGGGACCTCGGCAGAGCACCTGGGTTCGCGCGGCGCCCGGCTTCTATCCGACGCCAAGCGCTACCTGTTGGGGTAATGCCGTTTCCCGCGGGGGCACGCTGATGACTCGCACAATTCTTGCCTGCCCAGGGGAGGTCACAGTCGGTGTCATATACAGATCGGACCGTCAGCTGCGCCGACTGTGGCGTGGAGTTCATCCATTCCGCGGCCGACCAGGAGTTCTACGCTCAGAAGGGCTTCGCGTCAGACCCGAAGCGCTGTCCGAGTTGCCGCGCGTCGCGCCGCCAAATGCGCGAGTCGACCGGCTATGACGTGCGCGAGATCGGTGGCCCGCGCGGCTACGAGCGCGGCGATTACCGGCCGGTGCGCGAGTACTTCGCGGTGATCTGCTCAAAATGCGGCAACGCCGCGCAGGTGCCGTTCAAGCCGCGCCAGGACAAGCCCGTGTACTGCTCCGACTGTTTCAGGGACGTGCAGGCTTCGTAGCGCCGCCGGCACGTGGCCAGCCGCGGTCCCGCAGTCCGCGCGCGGGGCATCTGAGCGGCCGTTCCGCTCAGTTGAACGAGGAATCGTTCCACCGGCACCCCGGTACGCCCAGATAGCACTCAAATGTTCGCCAATACGTGCAGCTGACTGGAAAAAGCCTGATTCGGGGCAACGTGGAGCCGTCAGCGACGCCGGCTGAACGAAAACGCGTGCAATCGAGCGGAATGCAGTGGTGGCGCGCGCCAGCGCCAGGTGCGCCGCGTCGTGAGTCGGTGGCGGGCTCCGAACCGGCCCGGGTTTAGACTTTCCATGAGTGCTGGCGCGTCCTAGCCGAGCCGGGCTGAAGGAGACGACACCCCAATGACCGACACTATCGAGCGGCCGCGGCTGAAGGTCACCTACGCAACCCTTCGCGCCGACAACGAGGAGCTGCACGACCAGTTCGAGGCCGGCGCCGAGAAGGCCGCCGCCGAGCTTGGCCAGCACTACCCGAACTTCGTCAACGGCGAGGCCCGGCGCGGCGAGGGCGAATTCGAGGATCGCTCCCCGATCGACGAGTCGAGGGTCCTCGCCTGGTTCGCGAAGGGCACGCGACAGGACGCCAGGGATGCGATCGCGGCGGCGCGCGCTGCCGCTCCGGGCTGGGCAAGAACGCCGTGGCGCGAGCGTGTCGCCATCCTGCGGCGGGCGGCTGACCTGATCAGCGCGCGCCAGATGGAGTACGCCGCGCTCATGTGCCACGAGGTCGGCAAGAACCGTCTCGAGGCCCTTGGCGACGTCGAGGAGACCGCGGACCTGATCCGCTACTACTGCGATCGGATGGAGGAGCACGATGGCTTCGACGTCCCGATGGGCAACCTCGGTGACGCTGCCGTGCACACCCGCTCAGTGCTCAAGCCGCACGGCGTGTTTTCGGTGATCAGCCCGTTCAACTTCCCGATGGCGCTGTCAGGCGGCCCGGCCGGCGGCGCGCTCGTTGCCGGCAACACGGTCGTGCTCAAGCCGTCGAGCGATGCCCCGCTGCTGGGCATGAAGCTGTACGAATGCCTGAGCGAGGCCGGCCTCCCACCGGGTGTCTTCAACTACGTCGCCGGACCGGGCGAGACCGTTGGAGCCGAGCTCCAGGAGAACCCGGGCGTGGACGGGATCGTCTTCACCGGGTCTTTCGAGGTCGGCTTCGAGCTGTACAAGTCGTTCGCCCGGGACTTCCCGAAGCCGGTCATCGTTGAGATGGGCGGCAAGAACCCATCGATCGTCAGCCGCAAGGCAGACCTCGAAGAGGCGGCCGAGGGCGTTGTGCGCGCAGCGTTCGGCTTTGGTGGCCAGAAGTGCTCGGCCAACAGTCGGTGCTACGTCGAGCGCCCCGCTCACGACGAGTTCGTGCGGCTGCTGGTCGAGAAGACCGAGCAGATCCGTATCGGTGATCCTTTGCGACGCGAGAACTGGCTGGGGCCGATCATCAACCAGGGTGCCATGGCACGCTATGAGATCGCCGTCGCCGAAGCTCGCCACGACGGGGCAATTGCGACGGGCGGCGAGCGGCTGATCGACACCGAGCTGGAACGTGGCTGGTTCGTTCGACCGACCGTCGCGACGGGCCTGCCAGCCAACCACCGCCTGTTCCGCGACGAGCTGTTCGTGCCGTTCATCGCTGTTGCGCCGGTCGATTCGGTCGACGAGGCGCTGACGCTGGCTAACGACAACATCTACGGCCTGACGGCCGGGTTCTTCAGCGAGGACCCCGCCGAGGTGCGGCTCTTCCTCGACACGATCGAGGCCGGCGTGGTCTACGTGAACCGGCGCGTCGGCGCGACGACCGGCGCGTGGCCGGGCATCCAGCCTTTCGGCGGATGGAAGGCATCAGGCTCAACGGGCAAGGCCGGCGGCGGCCCCTACTACGTCCAGCAGTTCATGCGCGAGCAGTCGCAGACGGTCGTCGACTAGTCCGCGGCACATATGCTTGTGCTGGTGCGGCGCACGTAGGCCCTGGACTTCAGGATCGTCGTGACACCACGATCGTCACGATCGTGATTAACCTCGGAGCGACTTGATAGGCGGGCTTGTCCGAGGCGGCTACACGAGGGCGCGAGCCTGTCGCCGGGAGCGACGACACGCCTGATCAGGGGCAGAAGAGGAAGCAATGCGTCTGGTGACGACACCGGGGTCACGGACCGGGCTGAGACCCCACCCAGGGCCCGAGTTACTGGCGTTGCTCCTGTGCTTCGCGGTCGCGTGTACGTCCACGCCTGCTCAAGGCAACCCATCGCCCGCCGAGGCGAGTGCGACGTCCGGGGCAGCGGCTCCCACGCAGAGTCCGTCGCCATCGCCTTCACCGACACAGGCGCCGACGCCCACGGCGACTCAGGCGTCGGCCTCGCCGCCCAGCACGACGCCGTCACCGGCAGCAACGCCCAGCTCAGAGCCGTCTCCGTCTCCGTCCGTACCCACGGTGGACGAGCCGTCGCCCACAGCGACTCCATCGGTCCGCCTGATGGCGGTCGGCGATGTAATGCTCGGCTGGCAGGTCGGTCGGAAGATCGTGCGCAAGGGTCCGGCCGCCCCCTGGGTGCGCGTGCAGCGATATTTCGATCAGGCCGACCTCGTGGTGGCCAACCTCGAGTGCGTCATCTCGAACCGCGGCACGCGCTGGCCGTCCAAGCTCATCCATCTGCGAACGCCGCTCGCGGCGGCTGATTCGCTCGTCGCAGCCGGGGTGGACGTCGTCTCGCTGGCCAACAATCACGCGCTCGATTTCGGCAGGGAGGCATTCGGCGACACGCTCAGACTGCTCGACGAGCGCGGTATCCAGCACGCCGGTGGTGGCCGCGACGCCGCCGCAGCGAACGCGCCGGCGTTCGTCGAGGAGAACGGCCTGCGCATCGCGTTCCTGGGCTACGTTCTCCCGTTCTCATCACGCACCTCGTTCAGCACGCGTGAGTGGGAGGCAGGCGTCAATCGGGCCGGATTGGCGATCGGCTCTCCGGAGAGGGTCCGACGCGATGTCGCGCGCGTCCGTGGCGAAGCCGATCTCGTGGTGGTGATGGTCCACGGCGGGGTGGAATACAGCGGACGCCCGAAGGCCAGCCAGCGTGCATTCGCGAATGCGGCCATCGATGCCGGAGCGACCCTGGTCCTCGGCCATCACCCGCACGTGCTCCAGGGCTACGCCAAACGCGGCAACGCGCTGATCGCCTTCAGCCTGGGCAACTTTATGTTCGCGCGTTTCGCCGGGGCGCCGAACGACTCCGCAATCCTGGATGTGATGCTGACAGCCGACGGCGTGGTCTCACTGGACTGGATCCCGATCGTCATCGAAGGAGGCTTGCCCAGGCCCGCGGTGGGCTCGGAAATCGGACGGATAATGCGCAGGTTGCCCGCGCTCTGAGGCTTTTGCGACGCTGCTAAACTCACTGGACATTTCATGCACTGTGCATCAGTTTTATGCAGGGAGCCATCGTGACCGAGATTGCTGAGCGCCCCGACGTGCGCACTGCCCCCGACTTCCGCGTGGTGCCCGACCTGCGCATGGAGGTGCCGGGACCCAAGGCGCGCCGGCACGTCGCATTCGATCATCAGTTCACGTCGCCGAGCCTGCCTCGCGCGTATCCAATTGTGCCGGTACGAGGCCGCGGCGCCGCGGTCGAGGACATCGACGGCAACGTCTTCCTCGATTTCACCGCGGGCATCGCCGTCTCGTCCACTGGCTATGGTCACCCGCGCATCACCGAGGCGATCGAGCGCCAGGCGCGAGACCTGATCCACTTCAGCGCGTCCGACTTCTACCTGCCCATCTACGCCGAGCTCTGTGCCAAGTTCGACGAGATCGCGCCGATGGACGGCCCGACGCGCGCCTTCATCGGCAACTCGGGTACCGAGGCGGTCGAGGCCGCGATCAAGCTGGCCCGCTTCGCCACGCGGCGCCAGTACCTGGTCTCGTTCCTGGGCGGCTTCCACGGCCGCAGCTACGGCTCGGTCACGCTGACCGCGTCCAAGGCGAAGTACCACTCGGGCTTCGGGCCGATGTTGCCCGGCGTGCTGCACGTCCCCTTTGGCAACGAGGGTCTCGACGAGCTGGAGAATCGCGTCTTCAAGCGCATCATCCCGGGCGACGAGATCGCCGCGATCATCGTCGAGCCGATCCAGGGGGAGGGCGGCTACGTCGTCCCCCAGGATGACTTCCTCGCGCGCTTGCGCGAGCTGTGCGACCGCCACGGGATCCTGCTCATCGCCGACGAGGTG
>CAYZEJ010000053.1:0-14813 GCA_964477545.1 uncultured Anaerolineaceae bacterium
TGCTGTGGTGGATGAAGCGGCTGATCGCGCTGCGCAAGAACCACCGCGCGTTCGGTCGGGGCTCCCTCACCTTCCTGCACCCGGAGAACCGGCGCATCGCAGCGTTCGTGCGCGAGTTCGAGGACGAGCGGATTCTCGTCGTGGCGAACATGTCGCGCTTCGTCCAGTACGCGGACCTGGACCTGTCCGCGTATCGCGGCCTCGTCCCGGTAGAGATGATGGGACGAGTCGAGTTTCCGAGGATCGAGGATCGGCCGCTGTTCCTGACCCTTGGCCCGCACGCGTTCATCTGGTTCGCGCTCGAGGCCGATCCATCGGGTCGCGGCGCGGAAGTCCGTTCCACCGACCAGCAGGTGCCCACGCTGACGGCCGCCGCGGACCTGGACGGGCTGTTGCGCGGCTCAGCTCGGACCGGGCTGCTGAGATTGCTGCCCGGCTACTTTCGCGCCCGCCGCTGGTTCAGATCCAAGGCGCGGCGGATCAAGTCAGTCACGCTGCACGACTCGATACCGATCGCGCTCGAAGCAATGGATGCCACCCTGGCGATCTTCGACGTGGAGTACACCGAGGGCGAGGCCGAGCGATATGTCCTGCCGCTCGCGTTGGCTCCGGATGACCAGGCCGCACGGGTCGTCCACGACGCGCCCCAGGCGGTGGTGGCCCATGTTTCGCCAGACGGAGAGGATGGTCCGACATGGACCCTCTACGACGCCCTGTACGACCCGCGCTTCTCGGAAGCCATGCTCGACGCGATCGGGACGCGGCGCAGGTTCGCCGGCCGGAGAGGCGAGATGACGGCAACGCCGACCAAGGCCTACAGGTCGCTCCGCGGCGGCCGTGGCGCCAGGCTAGAGGCTAAGGTCGGCCGAGCCGAGCAGAGCAACACGTCCGTGGCGTTCGGCGATCGGCTGATCCTGAAGGTCTTCCGCCGCCTCGAGCCGGGGATCAACCCCGAGCTCGAGATCGGCAACGCGCTGACCGACGGGGGGTTCGAGTACACGCCCGCGGTTGGTGGCTGGCTCGCATATCGCGGCCCACGTGAGGAGCCATCGGCGCTCGGCATCCTCCAGGCCTTCGTGCCCAACCACGGCGACGTGTGGGAGTTCACGATCGACTCGGTCAGCGCCTATTTCGAGCAGGTGGCCGCGGGCGAAACGATGCCGCCAGAGGGTCCACCGGCGACCATCTCGGCCGTCCTGGAGGCGAGCGCCGGCGAACTGTCGCCGATCGCGGCGGATGCGATCGGCGAGTACCTGGACGTGTGTGGGCTGCTGGGCACCAGGACCGCTCAGATGCACCGGGCACTTGCCGGCGTGCGTGACGATCCCGCCTTCGCCGCCGAACCGTTCAGCGCGCTTTACCAGCGCTCTGTATTCCAGACAATGCGCAACCAGGCCGCGGGTACGTTTGGGCTGCTCCGCAAGCGGCGCGACGATCTGCCGGCCGATACCCGCGTGCAAGCCGCCCGCGCACTGGAGTTGGCGAGCGACGTTCAGGCGCGCCTGACCGAGTTGACGCGCGCCCGGGTCACTGCCGGCCGGATACGCACGCATGGCGACTTCCACGCCGGCCAGGTGTTGTGGACGGGCAAGGACTTCATGTTCATCGACTTCGAGGGCGAGCCCGGACGACCGTTGTCCGAGCGGCGCCACAAGCGCTCCGCGATGGCCGATGTCGCCGGGATGCTCCGCTCGTTCCACTACGCGGCGTTCGGCACGCTGCTCAATCCGCGCCTCGGAGGCGCCGTGCGGCAGGAGGATGTCGCCCGTCTCGAGCCGTGGGCGGACTTCTGGTACCTGTGGGTCGCGGCGACGTTCCTACGCGCCTATCTGGCCGAAGCCGCCGGTCAGCCTTTCGTGCCCCAGGATCGCGCCGAGCTCGAATCGCTGCTGAACATCTGTGCCCTTCAGAAGGTCCTGTACGAGCTCGACTACGAGCTCAACAATCGTCCCGACTGGGTGTCGATCCCGCTCCGTGGGCTGCTCGACCTGTTCGGGGCGCCACGTACTTGATGGGTTCGTCACGAATCAGCTGACCGCAGGCGTGCGCACGGACCCTGGATCGGGCGACGCTGGGGGATCGCCATAGCCACGCAGTGACGGGGAAATAGTGGAGCAGACGGCCCTGGGTGCCGAGAAGCAGCAGGCCGGCCAGGACGCCGAGAAAGAAATGGCGCGCATTACCGCCGTGCCATCGCTCGTTTCCCGGCTGCGCCCATCCGACGCGCGCTACGCCCTGCGCACGCTGGTCGTCGCCAGCGCGGTGATTGGCATCACCGTCGCATTGAAATATCTCGTGTACCAGGCGACTGGCGCCAACGCTGGTTACATCCTCTACGTCCCGGCCGTCGCCGTCGCAGCGTGGTACCGCGGGTTCCTCGGCGGCGTCCTGACCACCGTCCTGAGCGCCCTCGTCGATACGCTCGTATTTCTCCCGCCGTTGGCAGTCGTCCTCGTTGACCTGCGCGATCAGCAGCTGCGATTGGTGGCCTACCTGGCCGGCGGCATCGCGGTCTCGTACCTGTCCCATCGACTGCGCACCGAGCGCGATCGCGCCCGAGCGCAATCGACCGAGACGAACAAGGCGCTCGAGGATGCCGCGGCGGCACGCGAGGAGCTCGGCCGCATGGTCGAGGTCGAGAGACGCGCCAATGAGCTGCGCGACGCGTTCAACAGCATCATCTCGCACGAGCTGCGCACACCAATTACCTTGATCTACGGCGGCGCCAAGCTCCTTGCCAACCGCGAGCGTCGGCTCGACGAGCAGACGCGCACGGATCTCATCGACGATCTCGAAGCGGAGGCCGACCGTCTATACCGGCTGGTCGAAGACCTGCTCGTGCTGTCCAAGTCGGAGCGAGGGGCGGTCGAGCGCGCGACCGAGCCACTTCTTCTGACGCGGATCGCGGCGCGCGTCGTGCGCAGCGAGCAGGAACGCTGGCCCGCTGTGCGGTTCACGGTGCACTCGGGGAATTCCGTTTCGCCCGCGCGGGGGGAGGAAACGTACGTGGAACAGGTACTGCGCAACCTGCTCAGCAACGCCGCGAAGTACAGCCCGCATGCCTCGGCCGTGCAGGTGATGGTCGACGAGACCACGGAGGGCGTTCGCGTCCGCGTCCTCGATGAGGGCGCAGGGATAGACATGTCGGAGACAGCCCGGCTGTTCGAGCTGTACTACCGCTCCCCGTCGACTGCGGGGACGGTCGGTGGCGCCGGCATCGGGCTATACGTATGTCGCGTTCTGGTGGATGCGATGGGCGGCCGCATCTGGGCGGCGGCGCGACCCGAGGGCGGCTCCGAATTCGGGTTCATCCTCGAACGCGACGACGAGGACAAGGCCTAGGCGCCGGCACCCGCGGCATTCGGCTGGCTCAGAACGGCGGCCAGGGCAGGGCAGGGCGATTCGGATCGGGCTGCGGGAAGCGTCCGGCCTTGAGCAGGCTCCTGGCACGGAGCGTCGTGGCGCGCACCTCGTCCGCGCTCAACAGTTGCGTGAGCCCCAGCCCCAACTCTCCTTCGAGCTGATCGCAAACGCCGCGAACGACGTTCATCTCTGCCTCCGCGAGCTTCTGGCCGCGCCATGCCCACAGGACCGTGCGTAACTTGGGCTCGACCGCGAAGCAGATCCCGTGGTCGACTCCATAGACGTGCCCACCGGTCACTGGCAGTAGATGGCCGCCCTTGCGATCGGCGTTGTTGGCCAGCACGTCGAACACGCAGATCGCCCGCAGGCGCGCATCGTCATTGACGATCATCTCGACCACGTCCGTATCAGGGTCGGTCTCGATCCAAAGCTGGACCATGCCCTGCCCGTACGGGCCGTCGCGCAGCACGGTCGGCGGCATGACCTCCCAGCCGGTGGCTTCGGACAGCAGGTATGACGCCGCCTCTCGCTTGGCGAGGGTGCCTACCGGAAAGTCATCGAGCGGCCGTTCGCCACGTGTTGGCTTGTAGACCGCCCGCACCGAGTCGACCTGGCACAGGAACGTAGCGTTCGACGCCTCGGTCAGCCGACCAACGATCTCCAGCTGTCCACGCCGGAGGAGCTCCAGGGGTTCGTCCGTCAGCCGACGGCCGTCAGTTCTGGTAGCCGTTGCGCCGCGGGCAGAAGTGGCCTATCGGATCTAGCGGCGCGCCGCAGTTCGGGCATGGGGGACGGCCGGCCTGGACGACCGCGACTGCACCGCTGGCAAAGGCGAGCGCGGCCTCCGGCTCCAACTGGACGCGGACCAGGTCAGGCCCGTCGGTCAGGTCGGACGCCACGAGGACGGGCTCGGCCTCGGCTTCCTCCTCGGTCTCGTCCTCGTCGTCCTCGTCGTCTTCTTCGTCCTCTTCGGTCAGCTCCCGCGCCTCGATCACGACGCGTTCGCGGTCACCGTCCCAGCCGAGCGTCAGCGTCCCGACGCGGAACTGCTCGATGACGGGCTCGGCGAGCTGGTGTGTGTCCGCTGGCGCCTCCTCGCCGATCGCGACGCCGCCCTGGCGAAGGGCCAGCAGAAGGGTCGCCAGCCGCTCCGCGAGGATCGCGACCTGTGCCTTCTCCAGCGCTACCGATACGACGCGGTCGCCCTTTGCAGCCTGGAGATAGAAGGTGCGCTGACCTGGCAGCCCGAGGGCGCCGCAGACGAAGTGGTCGGGGCTGTCGAAGCTATAGACACGACGAGTCATCTGAACTTATTTTCCTCCGCAATCGGCCTTTGGCCGGTGCTGCGCGCGAAGCGGTCGGCTCCCGGCTTGCGCCGGTGTCCGACCGTCGCTTGCGTTTTCCTCCGCAATCGGCCTTTGGCCGGTGCTGCGCGCGAAGCGGTCGGCTCCCGGCTTGCGCCGGTGTCCGACCGTCGCTTGCGTTTTCCTCCGCAGTCGGCATCGGGCCCCTGATGCGATACACCAATGACTCTAATACTCTTCGTGTCCCCGTCGATTCGGCGGTGATCAGGACTCAGAAGGAGCTTCGGCTTGCAGTTCCGCACCGTCTCATCGCTCGATGGCGAGCAGCTCGACGCCTTGATCGTGCCCGTTTTCAAGGATGGCAGCGCGACCGCCCTGGCTCCCGCCGAGTCGAAGGACCTGGCTGAATGGGTAGCCAGGGAGGGTGGCCCGCGCAAGATCTTCACCGCCTCGACGCACCTGCAACGTGACATGGACGGCGCCGGGCCGGGCAAGGAGGCGACGCGGCTCGTGGTCGTTGCGTCGGGATCGCGCGACGAGTTCGATGTTCAACGCGCGTGGCAGATGGTAAGCGCGGGTGTCCGTGCCCTGTGGCAATCGACAGCGGCGCGCGTGGCCATCGTCCTCGAAACGGATGCGGTCAATGAGCAGGTGGCGGTCCAGGCTGCAGTGGAAGGCGTCCTGTACGCGATGTGGCGTCCCGAGGCGTATCGAACGGGTCCCGATGAGCGCAACCTGCCGCCCCTCGATGAGGTCCTGCTCCTGGTAAGTGAACATGCTGCCGGCGAGGGCGCGAATGGCGCAGTGTCACGCGGCGAAGCGGTCGGCGAAGCCGTCAATTGGGCCCGTTCGCTGGCCAACGAGCCTGCCAACCTGATGACGCCGACGAAGGTCGCCGAGCAGGCGCGCGAGCTGGCGGCCCAGACCGGGCTCGAGATTGAGGTGCTCGATGAGGAGGCCTGTGCCGCGCTCGGGATGGGCAGCTTCCTCTCGGTCTCACGTGGCAGCGACGAGCCCGCGCAGTTCGTCGTGCTGCGGCACAAGGGCCGAGCCGGGAACGGCTACGACCTCGGCCTGGTAGGCAAGGGCATCACGTTCGACTCTGGCGGGATCTCTCTCAAGGATCCGCAGGACATGCACTTGATGAAGTACGACATGAGCGGCGCCGCGGCCGTTCTCGCCACGGCCGGCGTTGTCGCACGGCTGGGCCTGCCGCTCAACCTGATCGCGATCGCCCCGTGCACCGAGAACCTCCCCGGAGGCCACGCCACGAAGCCGGGCGACATCGTGACCAGCATGAGCGGCAAGACCGTCGAGGTGATCAACACAGATGCCGAGGGACGGCTCGTGTTGATCGACGGTGTCAGCTACGCACAGCGCGAGGGCGCGACGAGGGTCGTCGACGTGGCCACTCTCACCGGTGCGGTGATGGTGGCGCTGGGCCGCCACTACACGGGCCTCTTCGGTCGTCCCGAGGGTTTCGTCGACGCGGTGCGCCGCGCCGGGGAAGAGGCAGGCGAGCGTCTCTGGCCCATGCCGCTCTCGGATGAATATCGCGACGAGATGAAGAGCGAGATCGCCGACCTGCGCAACAGCGCAGGCACCCGTCACGGCGGGGCGATCCTCGGCGCGGCTTTTGTTGACGCGGCGGTAGACGCCGAGACGGAATGGGCGCATCTCGACATCGCCAGCACAGCCTGGTTCGACGAGGACCGTCCGTTCTCGCCCAAGGGGCCGCAGGGACCGTCAGTCAGGACGATGGTCCAACTCGCTGCTACGATCGCGGCTCGAAACTCGTAGCCAGAGCCCGCCGCCAAGGACAGCGGCCGCCTGGAACGAGCCAAATCGTGAAGAAAATGGCATCACCCCAATTCCGGCACGCAACGGTTGGTTGCGACGATATCCGCGGCACGGCCCGCGGGCATCGAGGAGGAGGCTCGGGGGCCGCGCCGCAGCCGTGCGCCGTGCACATACAGGAACAAGGAGTCTGCTGACATGCGCTTGGTGCGTGCTTTCGTGGCTGCCGCTGTGATCGGCCTGGCCGTCGCTCCGGCAGTCGTATTGGCCCAGGGTCTGGAGATGACCACAGATTTCCCCTCGGTCGTCGCGGATCCGGGCGCTACGGTCCGCTTCCCCATCTCTGTTACCACCGACACGCCCGAGCGTGTCGACCTGACTGTGACCGGCCTGCCCGATGGATGGGAGACGAGCCTGCGCGGCGCCGGCTCCACGATCGCGGCCGTGTTCACGAGCTCTAACCCGGAAGTGGCCGGCGAGATTTCGGCGGAGTTCACGGCCGAGGTCACTCTGCCTGACACCGTTGGAGCCGGATCGAACCAGGTCGTCATCGAGGGCCGCAGCGCAACGGGGGCGACCCGTCTCGCGCTCGACATCGTGACCGAAGAGCAGCAGCCCGGCGCGGTCAGCCTCGAAGCGGATTTCCCCAACCTCCAGGGCTCGACCTCGGCAAGCTTTCGCTTCACCCTGACGCTCATCAACCAGACGAATTCGCAACTGACGTTCGGGCTCGAGAGTGACGCTCCCGCTGGCTGGGCTGTTGACGCCCGACCAACGGGAGAGGCACAGGCCTCGACCGCCATCGTCGACGCCGGAGCAGAGGCCCAGGTGCAGGTAACCGTCGAGCCCCCCTCCGACGCGCCCGCCGGCGAGAACGCGATCACAGTCCGAGCCGTGAGCGGATCGTTCGTCGCCGAGGCGCCCCTGTCGGTCGAGATCACGGGCAGCTTCGCGATGTCGCTCGACACTTCTGATGGTCGGCTCAGCGCGCGGGTTCCAGTCGGAACGCCAACCGTGCTGAACCTGCTGATCGAGAACAACGGCACAGCCCCGATCACCGGGTTGACCCTCTCCTCAACGCCGCCGCAGGGCTGGACGGTGACCTTCTCGCCGGAAACCATCGACGAGATCCCGCCCGGTGGAGCGCCCGCTACCGCCACCGCGACGATCACCTCCGCCAGCGATGCGCTTGCCGGGGACTACGTGATCACCATCCGTGCCAACAGCGACGACGCGAGCGATTCGATCGAGATCAGGACCACGGTCGAGACATCGCCGCTGGGCTACCTGATCGGCATCGCCGTTCTCGTCGCAGTTGCAATCGGACTGTTCGTCGTCTTCCAGCGCTATGGCCGTCGCTGACCCCATCGCCGAGCAGCCACGAGCGCAGGCGGGGGCGGCGCCCGCGGCGGCGGCGAAGACCGCGGCGATACGAACCCGCGGTCTGACCAAGCGCTATGGCGACTTCACCGCGGTTGACAAGCTCGACCTGACCGTCCGCCATGGCGAGGTCTTCGGCCTGCTCGGGCCGAATGGTGCGGGCAAGACGACGACGATCCTGATGCTGCTCGGCCTTTCTGAGCCGACTGCCGGTGGGGCGCGGGTGCTTGATCTGGACCCGGCTCGCAACCCTGTCGCGGTCAAGCGGCAGGTTGGCTACCTCCCGGATAACGTCGGCTTCTACGGTGGGCTCACCGGGCGCCAGAACATGCGCTACACGGCTCGGCTGAACGGTCTCGACAAGAAACAGGCTGAGGAGCGCATCGACATGCTCCTTGCCCGAGTGGGCATGTCCGATGCCGCGGACATGTCCGTCGAGAAGTACTCGCGCGGTATGCGCCAGCGCCTCGGTCTCGCCGATGTCCTGGTCAAGGATCCGTCGATCATCATCCTCGACGAGCCCACAACCGCGATCGACCCCGCTGGTGTCGTCGAGGTCCTGGACCTCGTCCGCGAACTGGCGCGAGACGGTGCTGCGGTGCTCCTGGCCAGCCACCTCCTCCACCAGGTGCAGCAGGTCTGCGACCAGATCGGCATCTTCGTGTCAGGCAAGCTAGTCGCGAGCGGCCCGATGGAGAAGCTTTCCGGCCAGCTCGGCACAGGTCCCATCTCGATCGAGTTAGCCGCCGCGGAGCCACTCGCAGCAGTCCGCCAGGCGGCGCAGCGCGTGAAGGGCGTCACGTCGGTCGAGCCTGACCAGCGCGACAGACGAATGCTGATCGTCAACGCCAGCCGCGACGTCCGCGCGGACCTCGCCAAGGCCCTGGTCGAGGCCGGCCATCCTCCGTTCCACCTCCGCCGGCGTGGTGACGAGCTGGACGAGATCTATCGCCGCTATTTCGCGACCAACGAACCCGCGGAGTCGATTGCATGACGGCGCAGTCAGAGAGCCTGCCAGTCAGGAGTGCACGGCGGCGGAAGAAGGCTCGTCCTTCATCCTCGCCTGACCAGCGCCCGCAGCCACGTGGTCGGTCTGGGGTCGGCGTTCCGGGACTGCGTGCCGGCTGGCGCGTTATCGCTGCCAAGGAATTCACCGACGAGATCACGAGTCTGCGCTTCCTGATCCTGACCATCGTCATGACCCTCGCCGGGGCCGCTGCGGTCTATTCGACGGCGGGTGGTCTGAGCGGCATCGCGTCAAATGTCGCCGGCGAGCCCTCAGTATTCCTCGTCCTTTTCACGGGGCAGGTGGGCCAGATTCCGCCCTTTACCACCTTCATCACGTTCCTTGGCCCGCTGCTCGGCATCGCCTTCGGCTTCGACGGCGTCAACGGCGAGCGCTCGGAGGGGACGCTGCCACGTCTCCTCGCCCAGCCCATCCATCGCGACGACGTCGTCAACGGCAAGTTCGTCGCCGGGCTCTCCGCCATCGCCCTGATCCTGGTCTCGGTCGTTGGCATCGTCGCCGCGATCGGCGTCATCCAACTGGGCATCCTGCCCAGCGCCGAGGACGTGCTGCGCCTGATGGTGTGGGTGATCCTAACCATCGCCTACATCGGGTTCTGGCTCGCCCTGGCGCTGCTCTGCTCGGTTGTCTTCCGGCGCGCGGCGACATCGGCGCTCGTGGCGCTGTCCGTCTGGCTCGTGATGACGGTGTTCCTGTCTCTGATCATCGGCATCGTGGCGGGTGTCCTGAAGCCGATCCCGCCCGACGCGGGCCAGGGCAGCCTAGAGGCACGCGCCAACCTGTCTCTCCAGGTCGAGCTCCGCCGGATCGCTCCAAACCAGTTGTACGAAGACGCGACGGCGGTCGTTCTCGACCCACGGCTGCGAACCGTGACGCCCGGCCTGGTCACGCCGGCTCAGCGAAGCGGGGCAATCGGCGGGCTGCTTTCCCTGGACCAGAGCGTGCTCGTCGTATGGCCGCAATTCGTGGCTCTGATCGCCGTCACGGCGGGAGCCTTCGCGCTCGCCTATGTCTCGTTCATGCGCCAGGAGGTTCGCGCCTAGACCGGATTCCGGGGGCCCTGGCGGACTCCTTGCGAGTATCCTCCGCGAATGAAGGGCGATCGGGTCGAGGCTGTGGTCGACACCGGCCAGGGAACGCAGACGTTCGAGATCGTGGCGCGCCGGGCCGGCCGTCGCATCGAGATCACGACCGCTCGCGGGGTCGTTGACGTGACCGAGGTCACTCGGTCAGGGAGGCCGGTGCGGTCCGGCCGATTCATGGCCAGCCGACTGGTTGCGCTGGTCGAGCATCCCGCCCTCGAAGCGAACGGCGGCGTCGATGTGGAGACGCGTCGCACCATGGGTGGGGACGGTTCCAGGAGCCGCAGCCGGCGTCCCGAGGTCGCGGCTGACGCGCCGCGCCAGTTGACCGTGCTGGGCGACGATGAGGATGAGACGCCCAACGACGGCGCCTGAGACCGCCAAGCGCTCCATCTGTCTGCGCAGTCGCCCTTCTGGGCGCTGCTGCGCTTCCTTGCCTAGCGGATCTCGCGCACCTGGTAGACCACGCTCCCATTCGGGAGTTGGACGGTCACTCGCTCGCCGGCGCGCGCGCCGAGCAATGCACGTCCGACCGGGGATACATCCGAGATACGTCCGGCCGCAGGGTTCGCCTCCGCCGAGCCGACGAGCACGAATGTCGCCTTCTCCCCCTCGGTTTCGATCACGACCGTTGAGCCCAGCCGAGCGGTGTCGCCCGACGTCGGCGCGTCAATGACCACTCCGGTCCTGAGCATGGCCTCGATGGACTGGATGCGGCCCTCGACGAACGACTGCTCCTTGCGCGCGTACTCGTAGTCCGCGTTCTCCTTGAGGTCGCCCAGCTCGCGCGCGGCCTTGACTCGCGCGATGACCTGCGGCCGCACGCTGGTCCGCAAATCGTCGAGTTCGGTTGTCAGTCGGGCGAGCCCGTCTCGTGAGATGTACGTCGGCTCGGGTGCCGGGCGGCTGGACACGGCTTTGCGGCGCGCCTGTGGCGCACCTATGCCAGCGGTCCGTGGCGCGGCCTTGGACACGCGCTTCGCGGGGGCGGCTGCCTTGATGGGAGCGGCCTGTTCTCGAACGGTGTTCGCCAGGCCGTGTGCCTTGCTGGCGCCACCCTGCACGGCGAGGTTCGCGAAGGGAAGCAGGACATTCGGATCCGGCAATAGAGCGGCCGCTCCGGGGGCGGCGCGCTCTGCGATGGCAGAGAGGAGCGCGTCCTCGTATTCCTCGAACGCGTCCGTGGCCGCCCACCACACGCGCAGCCTGGACAGGACTGACAGGGTCTTGAGCCAATAGCCGCCGCTGTATGGCCTTGCGTCGCCCAGCGGAGTTGCGTACATCGCCGCCACCCTCTCGCCTATGGCCCGCGCGGAGCGGCCGACGTAGAGGATGGGCTCGTTGGGCAACCAGAAAACCTCAAGGCGGCGCGCCACGTCCGGCGCGTCAGCGAGCACGCCGTCGACAAGCATGTCCGGCACGCCCTGCACCCATCGTCGGATGGCGACGATATCGAGTGGCGCCTTGTCCGCCCCGCCCGGCAACTCCACCACGAATACGCCTGGGCGGCGGCTGCTCACGGGCTTTCCCCAGGCAGAGGGGCCATCGACAAGGAGCCCCAGGGAGCGCATTAGCTCGCTCGCGCCGATCGTCACTGATGTCTCGCTACTCACACGTCGATGTTAGAGGCGAACCGTTCGTCACCTGATACATTCGCGGCCGCCCGCTCCGAGACAAAGAATTTGGGGGGACCGGGCCTGCAGGTCTGGAGGCGTCTCGTATGGGCATGCGTGGCGGATTCGTAATTGCCATCGTCGCGATCATCGCGATCATCTTGGGGATACTCGCGTTGATGGGCCCGGGCTTCAACGCCTTGGAACCCACGCCGAGTCCAAGGGCGACGGCAACGTCCACGCCGACTCCAACTCCCGCGCCAACACTCGCTCCGCCGCCCGCGGCGACGACCACGCCTACGCCGTTTGAGACGACGGTCGTTTCGCGCATGGCTCCGCCGACTGATCTCGCCGCCGACTCCATTGAGCAGACGCAGTTCATCCTGGAGTTCCAGTACCCCACGGCAGGCGAGGTCGAGCCGACCCATTTCAACATCGACGTGAACGGCCAGACGTACGACACGTACGACTATGAAGGCGTCGGAGCTCGTTATTCACTGATCGTGGACGGTCAGCAGTGCGGATCGACGGTGCGCGCGCAGGTTGTCGCCGTCAACGGCGAGGACACAGCCAGCTCTGACGTTGAACAGGTACAAATGCTGGCCTGCTGACCGCTCCTCCGGCAGCCGGCCGGGCGCCAGGCCCCCTACTCGTCTGTTCGGAAGAAGGCGATGAGCTTGACGGGACCGCGAAAGTTCAGGCCATTGAGGGTTAGGAAATCGGTCAGGCCGTTCCCGTCGTAATCGAGGGCGAGCACGTCGTCGGCGCTGCCTGACGAAGGCTGCGGGATCGCCACGTTGGTGAACGATGTGCCGTCCCCGCCGTTGAGCAGCATCAGGTGGGATCGATTGCGATTCGCCTGGCGTGCGACATAGATATCGGGGCGTTGATCCTCGTTGACGTCGCCGATGGCCATCCCCGCCGCGGTGCTCGTAACGAGCTGATAGGCCTGCCGGAACCCGCCTGTCGGAAGGCCGAGGCTGATTCGAAGCCTGGTTGTCTTGAGCTGCGCGATGTCTGGCAGGCTGTCGCCGTCGAAGTCGGCCACTTCGATATCCCGGTCGGCCATCGGCCTGATGCCCCACTCGGCCGTGCGGTCGACGAAACGAGTGCCATCGAAGTCGTAGATGCGCGCGCCTGCGCTCAGGCCACCGTAAGGCTCGAGTGTGCAGAGCAGTATCTCGTCGTCCACGTCTGCATCGAGGTTGGCCGCGACCGCACATTGGCCGCCGCTCGAATTGTCCAAACCGAGCTCAGGCGCGGGCACGAAGGTCGTGCCGGTGTTTCGGAAGAAGCGGTTGAAGCTGGGCAGGCCATCGATCCTCACCGGTTCGTTGGTGACGAAGAGCGAGGGCAGGGCATCGGTCGCCAGGTGGACGAAGGCGGCGGCTCGGCCGCGACCGGTGATATCCAGCACGCCGAACTGCTCTCCAGCCAAGGTCCCACCGGTCTCGCCGACGTTGAGCAGGAACTCATCCGCCCCGACGCCGGTGCCCTGGTTGCGGCCGACACTGCAGAACAGATCTAGCTCGTCGTCGCCGTTCGCATCGGCCACAGCGCAGCCATGGCGATCTGTGAATTGGAGATTCGTCGTGGCAGTGGTGAAGCCGCTCTCGCTGCCCAGGGCGAGTACGGGCACTGCCTCACCATGCCGATTGATGAACACATCTGGCCAGCCGTCCTCGTTGAAATCGGCTACCTCGCCGCTCCAGGTCCTCGATGTCAGGGTCAATCCCGCCGCCACCGTCACATCTTCCGCATGGAAGCCTTCGAGCTGGACAGCGGCAACGGCCCCGGCGCGCCCGTCGCCCGATGACGGCGAGCGTGGCTCCTCCTCATCCCAGTACTTGGCGGACGGGTTGGATGGCCCGCTCGGACCGATCACGTTGTTGCCGGCTTGGGCCGGCTCGCATCCCCGGAGTGCCATCCCGGAAGCACCGAATTGGCCGGCTACGAAGGCACCTTGCGTGAGGGCGGTGGCGTGGTTGGCCCACGAATCCCCGTGCGGCCCTGTTGGCGCGGGAGTCACCTGCCAGACGTCGGCGCGCTTCGTCGCGATGACTGCAGTTGGACCCAGGTCCGACATGCGATTACCGGCGACCACGACGTCACCTGCCGAATTGACCGCAACGGTAGTCAGCATCATCGACTCATCCGCCGCAGCCCAGGAGAGGTCCTCCGGCTGCCAAGCCGAGCCATCCCAATGCTGGAGGATGGGTGCATATCCGCCAGTAACGGGCTCCATATAGCCGGCCGCCCATCCGTCGGTTGGCGCTTTGAAGGCGATGTCGGTCATGTAGGCGTGGCCGGCGTCCAGGGCGGCGGCGGGTGTCGAGATCCACGCCGCGCCGTTCCAGTAGCCCATCCAAGGCGCCATTCCAGCTGCGTCGCCGCGCCAGCCGGCGGCCCACAACTTGCCGTCTGACGCGCGCGTGGCGGCCGTCAGGCTGCCCTCAGTGTTGGCACCGAATGACGGGCTGCGATTTACCCATGACGTCCGATTGCGGAAAAGGGCGACCGGATACATACGACCGCCAGCGAGTCGCAGCCCGACAGCCAGAGCACGCTTGTAGCTGAGGGCCACGACATCGGTCAGCCATGCAGCGCGGCCGGCGGGCTGGGGCACGGTCACGGCCTGCCAGGATGTGCCGTTCCAGCGCGCGCTGATGGCCCGCGGCGAGTAGAGGCGCCTGTAGCCGACGGTCCAGGCGACCGACGGCGAAATTGCAGAAACCGCGTTCAGCCCGGAATCGCCTGTCCACGGCTGGGCCACGGTGCGCCACGAGCTGCCATCCCAGCGCCCGATCGACGCCACGGCGGAGCGCCTGCCCACGACCCACCCTGGCTGGCCGCCAACCGCGGCTGAGCCAACTGGCGCACCACCTGCGAGTACACCGTCGGCGGGCATCGATTGCCAGCCATCGACGCAGGTCGGGCCGGCCAGCGCAACCGGGCCGATGGCGCTGCCGATCGGTAGAGACGCAGCGAGCACACCACAGATGGCCAGCGCGAGGCGTTGCACGAGGCGCTGCGCGAGCGTGCGCACCACCCCCAGATCTGAGCTGTGGCGTGTGACGATGACTCTCCCCCTCTCCACGGCCGGACCTGAATGATCGTCGCCGGTGTCAAGGCGCCTCCAAATTGGGCGGGCAAACTGGCGTTCGCCGAGGAAATTGGCTGGCGAGGAAGGATTCGAACCTTCAATCCCCTGATCCAGAGTCAGCGCCGCCTATGCGCTGTGGCTCCC
>CAYZEJ010000054.1:0-663 GCA_964477545.1 uncultured Anaerolineaceae bacterium
CAGCGCCTCGTCTGGCCACTCGCTCATCTGTAGCGGACGTATCTGGACGCGCTCACGATCGTATCTGGACGCGCTCACGAAAGCGCTAGCGGAGTGAGGTGCGTACGCCGGCCGTACCAGCTGCTCGGGTAAGCGGTCCCCTAACCGCCTAATTCAGGCAACTAGTCGCACACGTCGTCCACGCGCCGACGCGTCCTGAGTCGATCAAATCCCCTGGATAACCCGCCCGAGACATCGTCGGCCGATGCCTTAGTACCATTTTGGAACGAACACCGTCACCGAATCCTTGTTGTTGCTTTCCTTCGATTCTTCGATGAGATCTCCTTGATCCACCCATATCTGAACCACCTTTTCGCCATAGCTCTCGTAGTCATGCGGTGTGATGTCGAGACTGAAGGCGTGACTGTCGCCAGGTTGCAGCTCCCACCCTGGCATTGATCCGACCAATCGACCATGGCCTTGCCCCGAGAGTGATGCGTTGACGCCGTAACTACCGGCCGTGACTACCGCATCCCCTCCGTTGCGGACCCGGAATGTGCATGTCGTCGGTTGCTCTACCGTCCATTGGTAGGGGCAGTCGATCACCTCTCCGATCAGATCCGGGAGACGTGGAGGCGGGGTAGCAGTCGGCCTATGTGTCGGGCGGGGCGTCGGCTTTGGTGT
>CAYZEJ010000054.1:763-3285 GCA_964477545.1 uncultured Anaerolineaceae bacterium
TGGACGGGGCGTCGGCTTTGGTGTTGGACGGGGCGTCGGCTTTGGTGTTGGACGGGGCGTCGGCTTTGGTGTTGGACGGAGCGTCGGCTTTGGTGTGGGCGAAAATTCGTCCACGACAACCGTTTCGGCTGGCGCAGTCGGCGTCGCTCCATTAGTGGGACCGGCCTCAGGTAATAGTTCATCCGTCGGCTCCGCGTGTTGGGTCACATCTGGCATTGGCGTTTCCAACCCGGCGACCAGGTCTAGCGTCGGGTTCGGCGCACCTGAGCCGAACGCGCCGTAGGCGACAAGCGCGAATGCCAGCAAACCGATGCCTAGCACGGGCGCGATGAACATAGCCCGGCGTCGATTAGGACGCTCCGATAGGGCAATGGGCAGCGGCGGAGGCGTTGGCGGCGGTCCAACCGGTGCCACGGATTGCTCCTTGGGCAGCTTGACCGTCGGCTCGGAGCGCAGCGCCACATCGGTCGCTGGCTGAGATCGGGCGATATCTGTTGTGGCGCCGGCATCGGCCAGCACGCCGTGGAGCTCGGCCAATGTGGTGGCACCGGCGATCGCCGGCAGCAGCGAGGGGGCAACAAGGCCGCGCAGCGTAGCCAGCGCGGCAGCCTCTGGATCAGAGGAGCCGGGACCGGGCAGACCGGGTCGGCGCAGGTGGAGCGACCCGTCGGGCAGGACGGAGAGGTTGGCCGCTGACAGATCGAGCGCGATGCCAGCGGCGATAGCCGCTTCGAGCAACGTCTCGATCTTGCTCGCCACCGCTTCGAGTGCCTGAGCGTCCAGCGCGCCAGTTTGGGCGGGCAGGGGCAGCTCCTCGCGCGCGACCCAGAAGATCCAGCTGCCCTTAGGCGCTGGCCGGCCGAGGCCCTCGCCCGGTCGGAGCATCAGACGGTTGGTGGCCAATAGACGCTCGGCGCCGAGGGGCACGAGCTTGTCGTTAGCGTCGAGCGCATTGTGCACCTTCTGGCCCAGCTCGTTGTCGCCGAACAGCAGTTCGAGTGTGGCGAGGTGACCGGTCTGCTGGTGGCGCGCGCGCCAGGCCCACGGCTGAGTCGGATGGGCGACTTCGGTCAGCCATGGCCCGAAGGCGGGGAGCTTGTCGTTCGAGTGGGCGCTGAGCGCGGAGCGGATGGCACTCAGGCGCTCGACGACCGACCGCGCGTCGGCGAGGCGGGCGGCTGGGTCCTTGGCCAGCAGCCCACCGATCAGCTCACGCAGCGCGGGTGGCATGTCGGCCGCCAGGGCATCGAGGTCGGGTGGCCTCTCGATATGGCCGCGGAAGACCTCGGTGTAGGTGCCACTGAAGGGCTGCTTGCCGGTCAGGCACTCATAAAGCACGCAGCCCAGGGCGTAGAGATCGGACGACGCTGACGGCTTGCCGTCCCACACCTCGGGTGCGGCGTAGGCGAACGACAGCAGCAATGTGCCGCTGACCGAGGCGCCGGTGTAGCCCACCACGCGGGCGACGTTGAAATCGGACAGCTTGATCGCACCATCTGTGCCCACGAGCACGTTCGACGGCTTGAGATCGCCGTGGATGATGCCCGCGTTCGCTGCCGCTGCGAGAGCCGATGCCACGGCGAGCCCCGCATCAAGTGTCCTCTCGAGCGAAAGCTTTCCATTGACGGCCAGCTCATCGCCCAGGTCGCCGCCGTCGAGGTACTCCATGACCACGTGCGGTGCTGGCTCAGACCCGCCGCCATAGACCTCGACCACGTTCGGGTGGCCGCCCAGGGCATGGGCCGCGAGCAGCTCGACGTCGGCACGCAGCTGCTCGGCATCTGCCGACGCTAGGGCACCGCTGAAGCGCTTCAGTGCGACAACCTGGCCGCTCTCGGTGTCGACCGCTCGCCAGACCTCGGCCAGACCACCCGCGCCAAGGCGCACTTCGAGGCGATACACGCCGAAAAGATCACCAGGGCTAAGGGTCATGGGGTGGGACCGCGATTCCGAGCATACGCATCCAAATAGCCGAATCGGGTCTGATAGCAATGGCACGCCAGAACGTAGAGCGCTCGCGAACGGCGTGTGCGCGCCCGTTGACCTCGATTTCGCCGAAGTCTGTGTACGTCAAGCGCATCAACCATGAAGTGTCACGACATAATCATTGTTGGTTTCGCTTACTTCGTCGACACGGTTTTCAGGATCGACCACTGCGCGATAATCAAGGGGGTCGCCCAAATTAATCGCCAAGTGGGTCGCAGTCCTATGTGGTGCCAGCGATGAAATTGGCTCGGACGGCCGCACGAACCGAGTCCAGCGACCATCTTCCCAGATGAATATTGTCCAAGTGAAATTCCTTGCTGTTCGCGTTCCTATGTTGGTTATGCGGATCTCTCCGTACCTGTTCCCTTGGACCGGAACCAATTCAATGACTAAGTCTGCTTTACCCTTTTCCGGAATGGCCGTCGGACGCGCAGTTGGCGTTGGCGTCGGCCTCCTCGTCGGCGTCGGCGTTGGCCGCTTGGTCGGCGTCGGCGTTGGCCGCTTGGTCGGCGTCGGCGTTGGCCGCTTGGTCGGCG
>CAYZEJ010000054.1:3385-14710 GCA_964477545.1 uncultured Anaerolineaceae bacterium
TCGGCGTTGGCCGCTCGGTCGGCGTCGTGTCTGGCGCCGGTGTGGGCAAAGCCGTGACGGTGCGGATTCCGCTCGGCACAGGCGTGGGGGTCGGCTCGGGTGTCGGAGGCGATGTCGGTTCTCGCGTCGGGGGCTCCGCCGGCTCGCTTTGGACGGCTTCTGGGTTCGGAGTCACCACGGCCACGGGCCTGTTTGTCGCTTGCAGGGCTGGGAACCCGCCAGCGGCGCCGTACGCGACGAGCGCGAGGACAAGGAAGGCCACTCCGAGAACGGGCGCCGCCATGAGCACGCGCCGACGGACGCGTCCCTCATCATCGGCCGCCTTATGTTGCACAGGCGGCGGCGGCACAGGCGGCTCGGCGTGTCGCAGCCTAACCGTCGGTTCGAAGGTGCCCTCGGCCTCGCTTGAGAGGAGTAGCGGCGGTGCGAGCCCAGAGTCGCTCGGCGCTGGCCCAGGACTCTTGGCTAGATCTGTCGTCTGCTCAGAACGCGCTAATTTGGTGGCGAGGTCGTCGAGCGAGATGCTGCCCTCGAGCAGCCCCAGCAGTCCCGGTGCGGCAAGCCCGCGTAGCCCAGCCAGCGCAGTGGCCTCAGGATCGGCGGCTCCCTGGCCTAGTAGGCCTGGCCGGCGGGCGTGGATCGACCCGCCGGGGAGCACCGATAGGGCGTCATGAGATAAGTCGAGAATCACGCCGGCAGTGCTGGCTGCGGTGAGCAGCTTGGTCAGCTGCTCGACGACTTTGCCCAGAGCAGGCCCGTCGAGTGGAGCGGCTGGAGTCTGCGCGGGCAGCTCGTCGCGCGCGACCCAATAGATCCAGCTGCCCTCCGGTATCGGCTGGTTGAAGCCCTCGCCGGGGCGGAGCAGGAGCCGGTTGGCCCCGAGCAGCCGTTCTGCACCGAGCGTCACCAGCTGCTCGTTGGCCGCGAGAGCGCGGCGTAGCCGATCACCGAGTGACCGATCCCCGAAGACGACTTCGACCGTGGCCGTCTCGCCGGTCTCGGTGTGCCGGGCCTGCCAAGCCCACGGCTGAGATAGGTGCGGCGTCTCGATCCGCCACGGCCCGAACGATTGGGGCAGGCGCGGAAGCGTCGTCGAGATTGCGGCCAGACGGCGGCCAACAACGGCGGCGTCCGCTGGGCGGTCAGTGGGATCCTTGGCGAGCAGCTCGCCGATCAGTTGGCACAGGTCCGATGGAGTGTCGGAGGGCAACTTGGCCAGGTCGGGCGGCTTATCGAGGTGAGCTCGGATGACCTCGGTGTAGGTGCCGGTGAAGGGCGGCTTGCCGGTCAGGCACTCGTAGAGGATGCAGCCCAGGGCATAGAGGTCGGAGCTCGATGTCGGCTTGCCGTCCCAAACCTCTGTCGCCGCGTAGGCGAGGGACAAGAGCACGGTGCCACTGATCGACGCGCCGGCGTAGTCGATGATGCGGGCGATGTTGAAGTCAGCCAGCTTGATCGTGCCGTCCGAGCCGAGTAGAACGTTCGACGGCTTCACATCGCCGTGGACGATGCCCGCGTCGTAGGCGGCGGCGAGAGCCGACGCGACCGCCTGCCCGATCTCGAGCATGCGCTGAATTGATAGTCGACCCGATTGGGCGAGGAGCTCGGCGAGGTCTCCGCCGTCGAGGTACTCCATAACCACATGTGGCGACGGCTCGGCGCCGCCGCCGAGCACGGCGACGACGTGTGGATGCCCACCGAGCGTGTTAGCGGCCAGCAGTTCGACGTCGGCCCGCAGCCGCTCTGCATCGGCCGAGGCGAGCGCCCCGCTGAAGCGCTTCAGGGCGACCGTCTTGCCGGTTTTGGTATCGACCGCCCGCCAGACCTCGGCCAGCCCGCCCGCGCCGATGCGCTCTTCCAGACGGTATGGGCCGAACAGGTCGCCGGGGCTAAGGGTCATGAGCTAAGACGTCACTGCCACCAAGTCAAAGCACCGTCGCCACTATCTGCCGTCGCGGCGAACCGTTGAACCCGAAGCTCGTGTCGGCTCGGGATCAGCCTCGGCAGGCGCGAAGCGAAGCCACCCAGCCACGCCTACGTAATTTGGATGGCTCTGCTCATGCGCAGGCGAGTCCTCCGGGAAATTCTGGTCGAATGACATGAATGACTTAGCGTCGCCCGAGATGAAAACGGCCACATGGCCTGCGTTGAAGTTGGACTTGCTACGTTCCCAGAACACGATGTCGCCGGGCTGCGGGACAAGCCCTTGGGCGTAGTCGATCTTCTCGAAATCAGGGTCGCCCGCGACGTACGCGTCGTACGCAGTGCGGGCTTGAAGGACACTCCGAGGTAGCCCGAAAACATCGGCGACGTATTGATGCATCAAGTCCATGCATTGGTTGCCATGTACACCGTCCAAGTCGATGTACTGATTGCGCTGTCGCTCAACGAATCCCCGGACGCGAGTGGATAGGGTCGTTGCCCCCCCGCGATCGTTGTCACGCGGAAGCGCTGCCGGTTGCGCGGATCGACTGTTAGCGCTGAAGAACCTCGACAAAGCGCCCAGGAGGATCTGCTGCGCCGCGAGTGGCAGCTCGATCAGCTTGTCCGCAATGCGGGCCCAAAACATGCGTGTGTCGAGTTCGGCGGCTTGCTGGTTCAGACCGCTACATACATCGGCGATAGATCGCTCGGCTTCCGCAATGAGTCCCTGTACGTCGTAGGACGCGCCAGCCCAGCGTGCCTTAGACCGCAAGGCGCGGGCTTCCTCTACGTGCCTAAGGCCGCGGCCGGCCGCATCCTTCGACGTCCGCACGATCTCGTCGACAGAGTCTGGGGCAATTCTGATATTCGTCATAGGCGCACCCCTCACCAGCTCCGCTGGCGCCTTTGCTCGTCTTCCCACTGCCGGATTCGCTGTTCGAGCTGGTGAGCTTGGTCGATCAAACTCTGGCCCGCCCGCTTGAGCGCATCACCGGCAGCCTGAGCCCTCCTCTTGTGCTCCAGCTGTCGACCACGAATCTTTGCAGCGGCTGGGCCGGAAAAGACATCGGGAGATATCTCAGGCAGAGATCGGGCCCAGCTCATGACCTGCTCAGATCGCGCCTGCAGCTCGCCACCGATCTCGCGCATCGCCCGCGGCTCGCCGCTGGGCCGCGAGCTCACTTCACGCTCCCATCGCTCCGCTTAGCTGCCGGCGCGCTCCAAGGCTTGGCGACGGTTATCAATTTCCCGCCCCGCGTCTCTCAACGCTTCCTCGAGACGGCTCAGATTCGTCTTAAATGTCCCTCGCCAGTCGCCGCGGAACTTGTCAGCGGCTGGGCCAACCCACCACGTATTCCCTTCGGCGACCTGCGTGTCGATTGCCCTGGTCAGCTGAGTCACCGCGTCGGCCTGACGATCAAATGTCTGCTTGAGGACTTGCAACTGACCTAGGTCAGCCCCAATCTTTGCCACGTGAACCCCTCCAAATGTGCGAGCGCCCCTCAGCGTCGTCGCTGCAGGGTAGGCGGCGCCTGGGCCGTCCGCAAGTGTCATCTTGAAACGATGCTCATTCAGCCAACGCGATCTGAATGACCTCAGAGTCTCCATTCCGTACAACATAGGCTCGCCCAAGTGGCCAGCCCAGATCCGGCCTGCGTGGAAAACGGACACCGAATAGATCGCCATCGATATCCACGTCGGGCTTAAGGACTAGTCCATGACGGTGCCTTTTGATTCTTCCCAAGAACTCGGAGTAAGCGCGCCTTGCGCCATCCGACTCCATCGAAACCACAATCCACGGCGCACCAGGAGAACGGCGCCGAGCGAGATCGGTTAAGGCGGAGGCATCAATCAAGGGCAGCAGCTCCTCGCAATCGTCGAGTAACAGGACTACCCGCCCGTCCTTGGGCGAGTCCTCCCACGCTTTGCTTTCCAAGTAGGCAACGACCGCTTCGCTGCCTGCGGCGACCCGATCAAAAACATGATCCCCGAGATTGGACATGTCGTCCCTGCCGGTCAGGTAGTGGATGACGCTTCTGGGCTCGGTCGTTCTCAGTCCAACGGCCAATGCCAGGAGGGTGTTGGTTCGCCCGCTCCGCGAGCCGCCCAGGACGAGGAAATGGCCGTCCGTTGGTTCAATCACGGATGTCATGAGCGTTTCTTCGGAGATTCCGATGGGGACCCCCGTGTTATCTGTGGGAGCCGAGACCGCACCCAAGGAGATTCGGTTTGGCAGTGTCCCGACAGGAGGAGCGCCGGTAGATCCGAAGATCACTTTCATGCCGGCGCCCAGATCGTGAAGGGCTGCGATTTGACTTTTCTCGCTTCCATCACCGAGCACCGCGGATTGGAACTCGTTTCCCTGCTCCGTGTAGCCGCGGCCGGGCGGCATCTGTGTAGGTCCCGTGACGCGAAGGCCAAACAGCCCGTAGTCGTCGGGATCTGTCTGGCGTAGAACGATCCGCCGATCGAACATCGAGGCAATCCACGAAGGTGTTCCAGCGCGGCGCGCCACGGTTACCAGGAAGTGGACTCCAACGGCCCGTCCATCCGTCATAAGCTCTGGAAGCGCTTGGCCCCAATAGCCGTGATTCAACTCTCCGAGTGTCGATACGAAACCCTCAAAGCCATCGATCACGATCACCAAGCGGGGTCGCGAGCCAGTCTCGTCAACACTCGACACCTGCTCGCCATCCTCGGCCGCCGCCGCTTTGCGGGCGGCAATTTCTCCGGCGACTCGTTTCAGGATGCGACTTCCGCGTTCGAGGTCGTCAGCGCGGGCAATGGTCCCGACGTGCGGCAGCTCTTCAAGAGTTCGGAGGCCTCCGGCTCCGTAGTCCAGACCGTAAATGTTGAGGTGACCTGGACTGAGCCGAGATGCCAGCGACGCCACAAGCGTACGAAGCAATGTGGTCTTACCTGACCCAGATCCGCCGTATACCACGAGACCTCCATCAGTCGCCAAGTCGAACAAGGCCGACGACTGACGTTGGAGCTGAGGCTCATCCACTAGACCGAATGGCGCGCCGGTCGCCGAAGCCGCCAGCCCATTTAGTGGAACCAGTGACGAGAGTGGCTCCACCCACGGTCGGTGTGGATGGTCCAGCTGTTCCGATTCGGCGACACCTTGAGCGGCCGTAACCAGTGTCGTGAGATGCGTGGGCCCGCCGACTTTGCTCGGCTCGGTCAGCTTCGGTTTGTGGAAGATGCCAAACTCTTCGACTTCGACCGTCGCTTCGTCGTCGTCATCGGCAGCGAGTTCGCCGGCGAACGCAGACTGGAAAGGCACTGGGTCCCTGTTCCCGAATCTGGCGTAACCCCTTCCAGGGCGGTCGTCTGTTATCCGGGCGGCGAGATCTGATCCGATCACTTCTTGGCTTTCGGAAGTGTCCGCTGTTCTTAGCGCTATCCGAAAACCGATGTTCGCTCGAATCGCCGATCCGACCACGCCGGACGGTGACTGCGTAGCCAGGATCAGGTGGACACCTAATGCTCGCCCACGCTGGGCAACGTCGACCAGCCCGGCAAGAAAGTCGGGCAACTCCTGGTGCAGCGTCGCGAACTCGTCAACCACGATGCACAGACTTGGGATCGATTGCGAGGGCGTTTGAGCACGCAACCCGTGCACGTCCTTGGCGCCGTACTGATCCAACAGTCGCTCTCTTCGGCGAATCTCGGCATTCAGCGACACGAGAGCGCGCTTTGTCAGGCCGGCGTCGAGATCGGTAACGAGTCCCACGGTGTGTGGGAGCGCGGCGCATTCGCGAAACGCCGTGCCTCCCTTGTAATCGATCAGTAAGAAGTTCACGCGGCCAGGCGGGTGGAGCGCTGCCATGCCACCGACGATCGTCTGCAGCAGCTCGCTCTTGCCAGAGCCTGTAGTACCGGCTATCAGCCCATGAGGACCCTGGCGTTCGATGTCAAGGTGGACGTATCCGCCCGCCCCAGCCCCGATCGGTACCGATAGCCCTTCCCGCTCCCTCCCCCACTCCCGCCGCAGCCAATCCTCGATGGGCCTTTCAGCCGACAACACGTCGAACAACCCGATTACCGGGGGAAGTGACCCCGTTGCTTGGTCGGAGGCTACGTCAACCAAAGGGGCGAGAGCCATGGCCATTTCTCGTGCGTCATCGATGCCGACCTCGTCGGGCTCAATCGGCGCGGCAACGGAGCCTGTAACTGCGTCTCGTATGGTCGCTTTATGCGTTTGCTCGACCATAACGACGCTCCGACAATCTCCAGGCAGAGACTCCGCTTGTGCCGCCACCCAGAGGAAAACTATTCCCGCCTGTAGCCCGGAGGAAAGGAGAGGAGCAACAGTTGCTCGGTCTATTTGTGCGCCGCGTCCGACCAGTAACAGCAGCCACGGTCTGATCGACCCACTCGGGTCGCGTAGGCCCGCCGTCCGGCCGATCCGATCCTGCATCAGCCGCCTCATCTCCCTGACCCAAACGTCCCCGCTGGCCGACGTCGCAACCAGCGGCACTTGGACGGGCGATACAGCAGGACGGACGTGAGGAAGCCATTTGAGCCAGTCCCAGTTAGCGGCGTCTTCCTTTGCCAGAATTCCGCCGATCAGCAGATCACGAGGACTATGCAAGACCGCTGCTTGCATGACGATCCAACGGGCCACACTGTCGACAACGGCTGGCGAGCCAGCCATGCCGAGTGAGCCAATCTCGCGGAGCTGAGCCAGCCCGGGAACGTCTGGCAGCGTGGACTTCCCGAGCAAGCCCTCGGCCCATGATCGAAGGTCCTCGTTCCCGCCGGCTTCGATTTGCGCTTGTGACGCGGCAACGATTTCCGTTAAACCCAGCCGCATAGTAAGAAAGTCGTCATCCGTTGGGCGACGCTCCCACAACCCAGACGCAACCTTTTTTGCGCGCGCGGCGAGCTCCTGTGGCCCTGGCGCCGCGACGAACCGTCGCCTACGCTCGTCATCTCGGGCGGCGCTCAATTTCGTGTCGGCCGCGGCCACGCGCTCACGGAACGTGGCGGCGGCTTTCTTGAACTCTCCGCGCCCACTCAGTCGCTCCTCCCAATAGGAAGCAAGCGCAATCGCGGGACTCATCAATGCGAACACGAGGGCAGCCGGTCCAAAGCCGGGCAGGAATGCCAGGGGCACCGCGATCACCAGCGGGATGAGTGATGAAGCTAAGGGGATACGCCGCCGCGGCTGATCCGCCGGTGGCGCCGAGATGTCTATGGCGGGAGGGTGCCACCGCTCGACAGCACGTGGTGGCCGGTTGAAAGGGACGCTACCGTCGCTGGCAATAGCGGAATCGAGGTCGATTGACGAATGGCCAATTTCGACAGTGGTCTCGCCGAGCTTCAGGCGGGTTGCGGCACGGATCAACTTGGTTTCGCCCGCTGAGATGGTTCTTCCGTCAAGGGCAGTTCCGTTGGTCGAGCCAAGATCGGTAATCGCCACAGAATCCGCAGTGACCTCCAGGCTGGCATGTGCCCCAGACACTGTCGCGTCAGGAATGACAATCGTGGCGCGAGCTGGGTCGCGACCCACGATGTACGGACCCGTCGGCAAGGGAAGTACCCGTTCGATATCCGAAGTGACGATCTTCAGATCAAATGGTGCGGTTGGCTCCAGTGTCGCCGTTGTACGTGTGGGAACGAGCACGATGCGATCGCCGTTTCGAATGCCTAGCGACGCAACAGCCCGACCATCGAACACGTTCCGATCTCGCCAACAGACCGCAACGAACTGCCCCGTGAGCCCGATATGCCGCACGATGGCCGGGGTAACGCCCTGGGCCTGCGTCCCGGGCGAGGCATGTATCTGCACATCCCGTTCACTGCCATCGGGAAGCTCCACGACAAGCCTGATTACTGCTGCGGACAAATTCACGCCTCGATCATGACGCAAATCAATCGCCTCGCGTGGGCAGCCCCTTCACGCACTCCGCAACCCCACCTACACTCGGGCGCAGCGTCACACTCACGAGAGGGGGCCCATTGAACCTCGCGGTCGGGGAACAGTTCGGCGGATACCGCCTGACTGAGCGTCTCGGCATCGGCGGCTTGGCCGAGGTCTGGTTGGCGACGGAGCGCGACAGCGCACGAAGTGTCGCGCTCAAGATCTTCAGCGGCCGACTGGGAAGCGAGGATGCGGAGCGGCTGCGCGCCGAGGTGGAGCTGCTGGCTGCGCATGCCATCGGCGACCATCCGAATGTTGTTGCCGTGTTGGGCGGTGGTGCCGAGCCTGCACCGCACGTCGTCATGGAGTACGTCGCTGGCCGCGACTTGTCCGAACTGCTCACAGAGCGCGGACGATTGCTGCCCCCGGAGGCACTGGCTATTGGTCGAGCGGTGGCCTCGGCCCTGGCCGCGGCAGCGGCCGTCGGCATCGTGCACCGCGATGTCAAACCGTCGAATGTGCTCATGGCCGACGACGGCGCGATCAAGCTATCCGACTTCAACATCGCTCGGATCGTCGGCTTCGTCGGCGCGTCGGTGAGCGGCCAAGTCATGCTCTCGTTCGCCTATGCCGCGCCCGAGGTGTGGGAGGGTCGCGGCGACGCGCGCTCCGACCTCTATGCGCTCGGTGCCGTGCTCTACGAATGCCTGGCTGGCAAGCCGCCCTTCGGCGGCAGCTATACCGAGGTCTTCCGCGGCCATTTGCAGCAGCCGCCAGATCTCGAGGCCCTACCGCTTGACGTTCCAGACGAACTGCGCAAGCTCATCGCCGAGCTGCTCGCGAAGAATCCGGCCGACCGGCCTGTCGACGCGGCTACCGTCGCCGGCCGCGTCGATAACTTGCTCAGCGAGGTCGAGCGGAAGCAGGCCGACAAATTGCCCGCGGCGTTGGGTCCATGGGTGATCGAAATACCCCACCCTGTCCTCACGTGGGCCTGGCGAACACGCCACAAGGACACCGGCGAGGCGGCCACCGTCGAGCTTCTGTTCAGCGCCGATGCGTCACTCGGCGATCAGCTCCAACGAGCGGTCAAGATCAATCCTGACCTTGTGCCACTGGGTGCCGAGCGACTACTTGGGTCCAACCGCCTGTTGCTTCGCCCCGGCGAGGGCTTTCCACAGCCAGTGCCCGCACCGTTTGCCTTTTGGGTTGCACGCGAGGAGCTGCCTCCACCACCACGCTCGCGACCGCTCGATGCGATCGGTCTCGCCAAGCTCGTTGGCGCTCTTCAGGCACTGCAGGCCACGGCGGGCGAAGCCGACCTCGACCTCGATCTCTCGCCCAACAACCTAATCGTTCTGCCCGACGGCTCGCCGTACCTGCTGCGCCCCGGGCTCCCTTCCAATTTGGGGGCAAAGCAACACCAACCTCCCGCCGCCTCCCTGCGGAGTCTCGCTCTTCCCGCGCTCGGTTCGATGTTCGCCGGCGTCTCCTCACTCGCCGAGCTTGCGACGCGACTCAGCGACCAAGCTACGACGCCGCGTCCGCAAGTGGGGCTGACGGCTGTGGCGCGGTCGAGGAGTGAGGCACCCGCACCCGATTCTTCCATGCCCGGCGAGTACGGCCCGTCGACTGCGACAGTCGCACTTCCACGCGACAGCCCGCTGGACAGCTTGACCAAGGATGGGCCGGCCCGTCCAAAGCCAATTCGGCGGCGTACCTCAGCGCAGGTGGCTACCAAGAGCGCCACGCATCTGCCGCCAACGCCGCCGGTCTCAGGCCAGCCACTGCCTGGCGAGTCCGCCAAATTGATTGCGGTCGCGGCTGCGCTACTGCTTATTATCGCGGTCATCTTCGGTGTCGCACCAGCCTTGGAGGCCCAAACTGCGGCGACGATCCGTCCAGCAGGGTTCGAAGAGGAATTTCCGACGGTCACTGGTATCCAGTGGTTGAACGGTTGCACTCAGTTGTCACTGAGTTGGGAAACATCCGCGACCCCCGACAGCTTCTATATCAGTGGCAGCCGCGCGAGCCAGGAGGGATGGATTGTAGAGGCAGGCCCCGGATCTCAAAGGTCTATTGAGATCGATCCCTCACTCTCCGAGAGCTTCGGAATCGTGCCGGGAGACGAATTCGTGGTATGGGCACGGTTTGGGGAGAGCGACCGCGGCTCCTCATCCTCGATAATTCCTGATTGTTTCGATGCGACTCCGTCTCCTGCTGCTGAGGAACCGTCAGCCGCCTTAGCGCTTGTTGGGTCCTGGGTGAATGCGGATGATCAAACAGACAATTGGACCCATCTAGAATTCAGCGTAGCGGCTGGCTCACTCACAATGATCTTTTGGGGCGCTTGTCATCCTACTGATTGCGGACCATTTGAATCGACGACAGGGGATCTAGCGTTTCCGGTTGAAACGGCATTCTCAGATGGTTCTGGTACCTACGAATTTACGATCACCGAGGACGGTGGCAACATCTCCATGGCAACACACGCAACGTGGGATGGCGGCGGCTACGATATTGTGGATGTGTTCCGGCGCGATTGAGTTCACTCAACTTGTTCTTGGGACCATCGACGAAGGAGCCGAGATACCTCTGCATTCGGCGTCCATTAGTGTCCCGCATTCCGTAGGCACACATCACGTACGCCGAGGCGCGTGGCCGAGGCCGAGCGCCGGACCTCTACGAGCGGCGGGGACCTTGCCGACGGCTCAGGCCGGTGAGCCGGGTTAGCCGCTCCACTACGCGAGGCCGTCACCCTTCCGGGAGGGCAGCGGCAAGCATGGCACTAAGAAGCACGTTCGCTTTGCGGCGCTAGGCGATGAGGCGCTCCAGCATCGCGAAGCCGTCTGCCGAGCCCTGCCAACGGAGTCGCAGATTCTCGATGCCCAGCCTGCGGCGGACGTAACGAAGGACGATCACGGCGAAGATCATGTCGTCCAACGGGCCAAGCACCGGGATGAACTCCGGGATCAGGTCAATTGGGCTGACGATCCAGACGAAGAGGCCACCGATCACGACGCGGACATCCTTGGGCGCCGACCCATCGGCGATGACAGACCGGAGTAGCCGCAAAACGTCGGGGACGACGCGTAGGACCTCGCGCATCGGCACGCCCTTCGGCCGCAACAGCCAGAGCAGCAGGATCAGCAGCGCCCACAAGGCGACGAGGCTGAGCACGACCGCCAGGATCAGGTCCACCAAGCGAATGTGCCGATCGACTCGTCAAATGTCCAGCCGGCCAACGCTACGCGGAAGCACCGAGACTCCGGCGGACCCGAGCAGGCCCAGGCCGCGCTCAGAAGACGTCCGAAGTCACAGCCGGAGAGGGCGGGCACCCGCGTAACGTCGGAATACCGAACAAATGACGGGAACTAGTTCACGAGGCGCGAGGCTGGGCCCGAGCGCCGTTCGCCGACAACCTGGGACAGCGCCGCGGGCCGGTCGTGGCGGGTGACGCGGGTTGGGCGCTCCGGGTGCGAGGCCGTCAGGAGCCGAAGGCGAAGGCCGAGCGGGCCCGGACGGCAACC
>CAYZEJ010000055.1:0-14635 GCA_964477545.1 uncultured Anaerolineaceae bacterium
ACGGCCACGATCGCATCCCCGATGAACTTTTCGACGGTCCCGCCGTGGCGTTCCACGACCTCTCGCATGGTCACGAAGTAGCGGCTCATCACCCGGCGCAGAGATTCCGGGTCGAGGCGCTCGCCCATCGCGGTCGAGCCGGTGACATCCGTGAAAACGACGGTGACGGTCTTGCGGACCTCACGGGACGCTGCGGGAGGCGCCTCAAGAGCTGACCCGCATGTGGCGCAGAACTGCGAACCATCGGCGTTGCTCGCGCTGCAGGAAGTGCAGGTCGGCATCGGCCAAGTGTAGGCGAGCGCCCGGGGCGCCCTGAACGCGTCAACGGTGGCGCTGACCACCTTCCCGTCCCGCGATGCTGCGATCGCAAACGGAGCGCCGGCAAACCCGGTGGCGACCCAGCTCCAGCCACCGTCGTCGCTCCGGAAGAGACCGCACATGGCGCCGGCCTACTCCCCGAACAACACCTTCTGGTCGGCGGCCTTCTTGTCGACGCGCTCGGCGCGCCGGGCGGCGATCGACCTCAGCGTCCCGAGGAGCCGGGCGGCGAAACCGTAAGCGCGTACTCGACCGCCTGGTCGAGCGTCATCGCCTGCCCCTCGGCCCACAGCCGGGCAGCGTCCGTATCGGTAGCGCGCCGCTCCACTAACCGCTGCCGCCACTCGTCGGCCCCGACCCACTCCGCAAGACCCACATCCGTGGCGTCCTGTGACGCCGCCGCCGCCCCAGCCAGGCGCAAGGCACGCTCGATGTCACCCGCGGCGGCGGCCAATTCGGCGAAGTTGTCAAGGAAAACGACCGTCGCCGAGATGTCGCCCGCGTCGAGGAAGATCTGGAGCCCCTGGGCGAGCCGAACCCGCGCTTCGTCGATCCGGCCGAGACGTCTCGCGGTCCCCGCCACAGTCCGGAGAGCCCACCCCTCGTGGAAGCGGTCGCCCAACTCCTGGAAGATCCCCAGCGCCTCGAGGCCCATGGCCAAGGCGACCGCGTCGTCCTCCTCGACCATGCTTGCCATGGCCCAAAGCGTCTTGGCGCGGCCGCCCCGATCGTCCGCCTGCCGAAACAGGGACTCGGCCTCACGCAGAAGTGGAAGAGCCGGATGGCCGCTGGTCGCTTTGAGGTTGACCGGAAAGGCCAGGTTGTAGAGGTTCTCGGCGACTGCCCGGGGGTCGCCCTCTTCCCGGCTGAGGGCCAGCGCGCGCTCGTAGGCTTGCTCAGCCGCGGGGAGGTCGCCCATCCAGTAAGCCACGCTCCCAGCCGCACCGAGCGCCCGGGCGAAGGCCGGCGGATGGCCGTCGACGCCCGGGAGAGCAAGGAGGCGGGTGAGGCGCTCACTTCCCTCCCGCAGGTGCCCCCGCATCTGCCAGAAGCGCCACAGCGCCGCCCCGAGCCTGAGCGCAATGTCAACCCAGCCCCGTGCCATGGCGCGGTCCAGCGCCGTGCGGAGGTTGTCATGGTCGGCGGCCAGAGCGTCGAGGAATCTCGCCTGTCGAGAGCCCGTGAGTTCCGGCTCGGCCTGCTCGGCGAGCTCCAGGAAGTGCTCGGCGTGGCGGCGATCGATCTCCTCCGCATGACCCCCGCTGGCCAGCTGGTCGGCCGCGTAGTCCCGGATCGTGCCGAGCATCGTGAACCGAGGATCCTGCCCTGTCGTTTCCATCTGTCGCAGGAGGCTCTTGTTCACGAGTGATGCCACGCCCTCGAACGTGTCGCCGAGCTCTTCATCGGCGACGGCCTCAGCCGCTCCGAGGGTGAACCCGCCCTCGAAGACGGACAGTCCGGCGAATCTCCGCCGTTGCGGCTCGTCGAGGAGGTCGTAGCTCCAGGCGATCGCGCCCTGGAGGGTTCGCTGCCGCGCGGGCAGGTCGCGCGATCCGCCGGCCAGCAACGGGAGCCGTCGCGCCAGCCGCTCCAGGATCGCGTGCGGGCTCAGGATCTTGGACTGGGCTGCTGCCAGCTCGATCGCCAGCGGGAGCCCGTCGAGCCGGACGCAGATCTCGGCGATCGCCGCCGCGTTGTCGTCCGTCAGCGTGAACCCCGGTCGGACCGCGGACGCACGCTCGACGAACAGCGATACCGCCTCGTTCCGCCATAGCCGGTCGGGGGGCGGCAGGTTTGCAACGTCGGGGAGCTCCATCGGGGCGACCGGGTACTGGCGTTCACCCTGCAATCCGAGTGGCTCACGGCTCGTCGCGAGGACCCGGACCCGGTCGGTCCGCTCGATCAGCTGGCCGACGCGTTCCGCCGCGCCGAGGACCTGCTCGAAATTGTCGAGGACCAGCAGCACCTCCCGTACCGCGAGGTGCTCGACGGCCAGCTCGATCGGCGGCCGGCTCGAGTCGTCCTCGATCCCCAGGGCCTGGATCAGCGTCGGGATGACGAGGTCGGGGTTGGAGATCGGCGCGAGCCTGATGAGGAAGGCGCCGTCGGCCATCCGGGGCTGAAGGTCGGCTGCCGCTCGGAGGCCCAGGGTGGTCTTGCCGGTCCCTCCCGGTCCGAGGAGGGTCACGAGCTTCGACCTCGGGACGAGATCCTCCACCTCGCGCAGAGCCCGCTCTCGGCCGACGAACGACGTCAGGAGGGCGGGCAGATTGCCCTTTCGGGGCTCCGACCCGCGGATCGGGGGGAAGTCGGACGGGAGACCCTCGATGACGACCTGATGGAGTCGCACCGGCTCCGGGAGGTCCCGCAGCCGATGTTCGCCCAGGTCTTGGAAGCGCAGCCCGTCCTGAACGGCGGCGCCCATCAGGCGACGCGTGGTGTCGGAGACGAGCAGCTGCCCACCGTGCGCAGCCCCCGCGATGCGGGCCGCCCGGTGGACGTCGAGCCCCACGTAGTTGTCGCCGCCCAGTTTCGCCTGTCCGCTGTGGACGCCCATCCGTACCCGAACTGCCCGTCCGTCCGGCCATGACTGGGCGTTCAGGGCTCGCTCGGCCTCGACTCCGGCCGCCACGGCTTCGGGCGCCGACGGGAATACCGCGAAGAAGGAGTCGCCCTCGGTGCTAATGACGATCCCGTGACCCGCGGCGAACGCCGACCGTAGCAAACGCTGGTGGGTCTCGAGGACCTCCGGATACCGATCGCCGAGGGACTGCAGTAGGCGTGTGCTCCCTTCGATGTCGCTGAAGAGGAACGTGACCGTTCCGGTTGGCAGCTCAGGGCGATCTTTCATTCGTGCACGACCGGTAACCCGGCCGCCGCCAGACGGACGGGGACCGCCTCGAGGAGACGCCCGATCGTCGCCCGCTCGGTCAATCCATCCCTCCGCAGCGTGCCCTCAGCCTTTCCTCATCAACGGTGGTCATCCAGTGACGGCCGATGGCGGTAGTAGAGGACGTCCGGCGCGAGCTCGGGCACGGCTACAACTGCCAGTAGGGGCCGGTCAGGCCGAGGGACGCGAAATGCGCCATCAGCTCCTCGCGGCCGGGTCGGAGGTAGTCGATCGACAGTTTGCCCCCATACAGCGGCACGCCGAGGGCGTGCACCTGGTCGGGCGTGAGCGAGGCGGCAGAATCGGGTGAAGCGGCTAAATCGGATGCATCGCGGTGCTCGGGCGAGGCGAAGAAGACCATCGTGTTCGAGCAGGTCGTGATGATGTCCTCCCACCATTGAGTCGGGCGGAGCGCCAGATAGACGATGGTCTCCGCGGGCTCGACGCGGATTGCGTGACCACCACTCATCCCGATCGAGATGGGCACCGCGCAGTGGTGGCAGAAGGAGTAGATGGCGATATCGGCGCCGAGCATCTCGTGGAACGCCACCGCGTCCCAGGCGCAGTTCGCGAAGTAGGTGCGGCCGTTCGCCAGGACTCGAAACGGGGTTGCAATCGCCGAGAACGGGAAAGCCATCAGGATGCGCGCCGTGCCCTTGACCAGCGCGATGTGGCGGGCCTCGGCGAGGCGGAGCAGGACCTCGATCGCCTCGCCGCGCTTGAGATCGAACCAGGTCATGAGCTGCTCCACCACCGGTGGCGCGCCGTGCTCCGCGAAGTGCTCGTAGATGAAGAGGCGCACGCGCTGGTCGAGGGTGGGTTGCGTTTCGGTCATCACCATCAGGTCTGTAGTCTGCTGGACGAGTGATGATGAGTCCAACGAAGGGCGCCAACGGCACGGCCCGGCTGCCGCTGATCATCGACGTCGACACTGGAATCGACGACTCGCTGGCCCTCCTGTATGCGTGTGGGTCGGTGGAGGCGGAAGTCGTCGCGGTGACCTGCGTCTCGGGCAACGTCGCTGCCCGGCAGGTGGCGCGAAACACCCTCGGCGTGCTCGAGCTGGCGGGTAGAGGCGATGTCGAGGTCGCTCTTGGTCGCGAGGTGCCGCTGGTCCGGCCGCTGATGGTCGCGCCCGAGGCGCATGGCCCGGAAGGGATCGGCTACGCCACTCTCGACGAGCCCGGGCGTGCGGTCAGCGAGCGTCACGCCGCGGACCTGATCGTGGCCGAGGCCCGACGCCGACCGGGTGAGATAACCCTCATCACGCTTGGGCCGCTCACGAACCTTGCCGTCGCGCTCGTGCGCGAGCCTGACCTGCCCCATCTCCTGCGCGGCCTGGTGATGATGGCCGGCAGTTACCGCTCGGCGGGCAACACGGCACCGACGAGCGAATGGAACGTGGCCGTGGACCCGGAGGCGATGCAGGTGGTGCTCACCGGCTGGGCTGCCCACCCGCACGTTCCGCGACCGGTCGCGCTCGGCCTCGACGTGACCGAGAAGGCGAAGATGACGCCCGATCACGTGGCCGACCTACACCGACGAGCCGGGGACCCTCACGACTCGGCCCTCCTGACTTTTGTCGACGAGGCGCTGCGTTTCTACATGGAGTTCCACAGCAGGTTTGACGGCTTCTACGGCGCCTTCATCCACGACGCGCTTGCGGTAGCGGCCGCCCTGGATCCGTCGCTCATCAGGACGGAGGCGCTAGCGGTACAGGTCGAGCTGGGCGGCACCCACACCACAGGCGAGACCGTGACAGATTGGCGCCGCGTCTGGGGTAGCGAGCCGAATCTGGACGTCGCGGTGCAGGCGGACGTCGAAACTTTCTTCGAGCGTTTCATCGATCGTGTCGGAAGGCTGGCCGCGGGCACCTCGAACGTGGCAAGCTGAGCGCGGCAGGGAGGGGAGAGAGGAGACAGGTCATGAACTGGGTCTCAAGACAGTTCACAACGCGCGTGATCGTGCTTATTCCGGTGGCTATCGCGATCAATATCGTGCTCGGTTACATCGTCCAGACGGTGCTCAAGCTGCCGATCTACCTCGATTCGATCGGCACGATCTTCGTCGGCGTCCTGGCCGGGCCGCTGGCGGGAGCTCTCACCGGCGCACTGTCGAACCTGATCTGGCAGTACGCGCCCGTGATAGGCGGGGGCACCATAGGCCCGTTCGCGATCACGGCGGCGGTGATCGGCTTCCTTGCCGGCATCTGGGGCTATCTCGGTGTGTACCGCCCCCGTCCCGCTGGAGGCGGGCGACTGTTGCTCGGCGCCCTCGTCGCCGCGGCGCTTGCGATCCTGGTCGTTCTGCCGCTGATCAATAACCCGATCTACCTGGATCCCGACCAAGGCGGCTTCGCCTCCTGGGCCGTCCCGGCAGCGATCGTGATGGCGATCGTGATGGCGGTCGTCATCGCGAGCTTCATCTTCATGCGCAGGGATGTCGCGGGGCTGTGGGTGGCGATCACGGGCATCTTCACGGGCGTCGTCGCCGCCCTCGTTTCGGCGCCAATCTCGGCGATCCTCTTTGGCGGCGTGACCGGATCGGGGACCGACCTTCTCGTGGCGGCGTTGCGCCAGGGGGGCGCCGACGTTTTCCAGGCGTCGCTCGGTCAGGGCTTCTTCAGCGACCCGATCGACAAGCTGATTACAAGCTTCGTCGTATTCATCATCCTGGCGAACCTGTCGTCGCGATTCCTGGCACGGTTCCCACTCGGTGAGCGTCTGACGCGCCCGGCATCGGGCGATACGCCCGGCGACGCGGCGCCGATGTCGTAGCAGTAGCGACGACCGCTGGGGCGCCTGCCGCACGCGGGCTGCCCGACTTCGTAGCGCGCCCGCAACAGGGCGTCTATAGGAGCCTGAACCCAACGACGAAGTTCGTCGTGGCCATCGCGATGGCCGCGATCGCGTTCGGCGTTAGAGGCTGGGTGGCACCGATCCTCGTATTTGTCACGATGTTTGCCCTGATCGTGGCGGCGGGCGTTACGCGTCGGTACGTGCCCTATGTGCTGGCGACCTCCGCGTTGCTCGTTTCGATCATGCTCATCAACACCTTCCTCTATCCGGACGCGACGGACGCCATCTTCCAGATCGGGCCGTTCACGGCCACCGGCACCGGTCTCATCGCAGCCTCCCAGGCCGCACTCCGCGTCCTTGCCTTCGCGACCTCGGTCGCACTCTTCGCGTTGACAACTCGAACTGACGAGCTCGTCGATGACCTGGAGCGCAGAGGACTCGGTCGTCGCGGCGCCTTCGTGGTCGGGACGGCGATAGGGACGGTGCCGCGAATGCTCGAACGCGCGCGGGAGATCGTTGACGCGCAGCGATCGCGCGGGCTCAACACCGAAGGCGGAGTGCTGGCACGCTTTCGAGGGCTGCTCCCTCTCGCTGGGCCATTGGTCTTGAGCGCGCTGACCGAGGTCGAGCATCGGTCGATGGCTCTTGAGGCGCGCGCATTCACCGCCCCCGGCCGACGGACGGTCTTGCATGAGTATCCCGACAGCGCGGCACAGCGAGCACTCAGGTGGCTCCTCGTCGTCGGATCGATCCTGCTGCTGATCGCCGCCATCTCGGGCGCTCTGTGGTGGGTGCCATGAGCCTCGTCCTTGAGGGCGTCACCTACCGCTACGCAGGGGCGGCCACGAAAGCCCTTCAGAGCGTCGATCTGACACTGGAGCCCGGCCGCGTCGTGGGACTCGTGGGTTCGAACGGCTCCGGCAAGTCGACGTTGTGCTCGTGCGCGGTGGGGCTTGCCCCCAACGCGATCGGTGGCACCTTGGACGGCCGCGTGACCATCGATGGCCTCGAGACCTCAGGTACCCCGATGTACAAGCTCGTGCAGCACGCGGGGATCCTGTTCCAGGACTCGGCGACGCAGATCACGAGCGGTGCCTCGAGCGTTTGGGAAGAGATCTCCTTCGGACCGCGAAATCTTTCCCTGCCTCGCAACGAGGTGATCGATCGGACTTGGCGGGCCATCGACGCCCTGCGGCTGACAGAGATCGTCGAGCGCGATCCGTCGCGCCTATCGGGTGGGCAGGCGCAGCTCGTCGCGCTGGCTGCGGTTCTGGCGCTCGGGCCGCGCTATCTCGTGCTGGACGAGCCGACGTCGCAACTCGATCCGCTTGGCACACGGCTTGTTGGTGAGACGCTCGCCGAAGCGGCGCGAGCGACTGGCGTCGGCATCCTGATTGCCGAGCACAAGACTGACCTGCTCGCGATGCTCTGCGACGAGATCGTCGTGATCGCCTCGGGCAAGGTGGTCGCTCGTGGGCATGCCCGTGAGGTCCTGGCCGATCCTTCGATGCACGAATGGGGCGTCAGCGCGCCTGCTGACATAGCCCTCCGTGAAGCCGTCGCGGTTGCCGAGCTGGAGTGGCAATCCGAATGGCTGTGATTGCCACGAGCGGCATCGGCCTGGCGACCGAGGAACTGAGCTTTACGTACCCGGACGGCACGCGCGCGCTGACCAGCGTGAGTCTCGAGATCCCGGCCGGCAGCCGTATCGCGATCATCGGCCAGAACGGATCGGGCAAGTCCACGCTCGTTCGCCATTTCAACGGCCTACTTCGTGCGACCACCGGCCGGGTGCTGGTCGACGGCACACCCGTCGGTCGCAGACACGTGGCCGACCTGGCCCGTCTGGTCGGCATCTCATTCCAAAACCCGGACCGCCAGATCTTCTCGGGGCGAGTTCGGGCGGAAGTGGCATTCGGCGCGCGGAACGTCGGGCTTCGCGGCGCGGCGCTCGACCAACGGGTGAATGGCGCACTCGAAGCCGTGGGACTTGCCCAGCAAGCGGACGCCAACCCTTACGACCTCGGTTTCTCCGAACGCAAGCTGCTCGCCCTGGCGTCAATCCTGGCCATGGGCACCCCGGCGATCGTGCTCGATGAGCCAACAACCGGCCAGGACGCGAACGGCGTCCAGAGGGTGAAAGACGTGATTGGCCAACTGGCCCGCGAAGGGCGAACCGTCGTGGCGATCAGCCATGACATGGCTTTCGTGGCCGAAGCGTTCGAGCGAGTAGCCGTCCTGCGGGATGGTGAGCTGGTCCTTGATGACACCGTCAACGAGGCGTTCGGAGAAGACAACTGGCCGATTCTTGAGTCGACGTACCTCGAACCGCCGCTTCCCGCTCGCCTGGGGGCGCGTCTGGGTCTTGGCTCGACTCCTGCGACTGCGGCGTTCGTGGCTGCGCTCGTTGCGAGATCTGGCAGCGTGGGTTAGCCTCCCGCCCACGTGATCAACCCGAATCGGATTTGCTGCTGCATCTGTAGCTAGGCGGGAGGAACCTCTCGCCCGGCGAGCGCTGCGCGCCCGCTTCGGACCACGGCCGGTCCTCCTTCCGCCGAATCCACGGCCTTTCCGCCGTTTCGCCGCGACTCAGCGGCTCTCCGATTCGATTTTGAGGTTGACCTCCGATGGCCGACGCCACCTTTCCCACATCCGCCCGACTCAGACCAAGAACCGCCCATCCATACCGCGACCTTGACGTCATCGACGCTCGAGCTCCGCGGTTCAACCAGATCGTGGTTGGCACCGTCTCGCTGCTCGCTGTGCTCACCGGCTGGTGGCCGCTGCTCGCTGTTCTCGCCGCGCAACTTGGGATCGGCCTTCGCTTTGGCCGCCACTGGTGCCTGCCCTGTCTCGCCTACTTCGAGCTGATCCAGCCGCGCTTCGGCGAGGGGCCTCTAGAGGACAGTCGCCCACCCAGGTTCGCCAACAAAGTTGGTTTCGTCTTCCTGAGCGCCGCTTCGGTCGCCTACCTGGTGGGCTTCCCGCTGATCGGTGCCGCGCTCGGGCTGGCCGTGGCGTCACTCGCCCTGCTCGCAGTGGTCACCGGTTTCTGCGCCGGCTGCTGGATGTACAAGATCGCGGCCCCGTTCCTGGGCATCCACATTCGACACATCGACGCGGCCGATATCTGCGCCGACTGCGCGATCGACGCCCGGGATAGCGAGGCCGGCTGCTAGCAACGTTGCCTGCGGCAACTACGCTGGCACCGTGCGGTCAGGCATAGCGGCGACAATCGTGCTCATCGGCGTCATGGCAGCCTGCGGCGCGGACCCTCCAACTGTCACGCCCGAGCCAGCACCCGCGCATTTCGACGCTCCCGGTATTGCGTTCGACTATCCGGCGACCTGGAACGTCGCCACCTTCGACATGGTTTCCAGCTTCTCAGCGCTCGTCGCCTATCTGTCGACTGAGCCACTGTTTGATCCGTGTGTCCGAACGCCGAATTCGATCGCCTGCGAGGGGCTACCGGTCAGACAGCAATTGGGACCGAACGGAGTGTTGGTCGATTGGACTCATCGGGGTGGGCCAGGCTGGGAGTTCGATCCGACGGCTGGGCCAGGCGCGTCGATCGGCGGACGACGCGCGACGGTCCAGCACCCGCCGGTGTCAGGGCGTTGCGCGAGCATCGGTGGCAATACCGAGCTACTTGTCGTCATCGATTCAGGAGTCCAGTCGAACTGGGACGAAGTCTGGACGTGCTCGCGCCGGGGACTTAACGACTTAACAGCGAGTCAGATCGACGCGATGCTCGCCAGCGTGCGCTGGAAGAACTAGCCCCCAGATCCCTCTGTAACAGCGAGCGGTACTTCGCTGACGGTGCCGTCGCGGATGGACCAGGCGCGGACGGCGGGCATCTCGGCCGCGAGCGAGCAGATCACGTAGAGGCTGTCAGGGAAGAACGCCAGGCCGATGTCCGTCGCAGAGGGCACCGCGGGTGATGCGACGTGCGAGTGGACGATCGACCACGGCACCTCGTCCCCGTCCTCGAGCTCCAGCCAGACGCGCAGCTGCTCCTGTGGATCGATCAGGTAGCGGTAGGGCGACTCGGCTGCGTTGCGGAGTGGCACGTAGCGAGTTGGCGAACCACCGTCCGCGGCATACGAAGCAGCGGCCAGTAACCCGCACGCCTCGTTCGGAACACCTGCGCGGGCCGCGTCGATAACCGCCTGGAGAAGTTCGGCCGCGATTGACGCGTCACCCGCGCTGACCGTGCCTTCAGATGCCTCGCGCTTCACCGCTTCCCATTCGTCGGGAGTGGGCAGCTTGTCGTTCACCACAGGTTGAGCGCCTCCAGCTCGTCATCGGTCGGGTCACGCCGCCACAGGTCCTCCGACAGGTACTTCCAGCCGCCGTCGGCCAGGAGCGCCACGAGCGTGCCTGTACCCATCGTCTCAGCGACGCGAGAGGCGACGGCCAGCACGCCGCCCGACGAAACCCCCGCAAAGATCCCCTCCGTCGCCGTCAGCCGGCGCATTGCCTCGATCGACTCCTCCGTCGTCACCAGCAGCCGGCCATCGAGGCCGGCCGGATCGAGAATCTCGGGCACGAACCCCTCGTCGAGCGATCGCAGGCCCTGGACGGCTTCGCCCGGCATGGGCTCGGCGGCGAAGATGCGGATCGACGGGTTGTGCTCGCGCAGTCGCCGGCCCACGCCCATTAGTGTCCCGCCCGTCCCGAGACCGGCAACGAACACGTCCACCGACGGGCAGTCGGCGATGATCTCGGGCGCCGTCGTCTCGTAGTGCGCCAGTGGGTTCATCGGGTTGGCGTACTGGTCGGGCATGACGTAGCGCGGATCGTCGGCCGCCATTCGCCGCGCCAACTCCACCGCTCCGTTCGACCCCAGGGCGCCGGGAGAATCGATGACTTGCGCGCCGTACATCTCCAGCAGCTGGCGACGCTCGCGGGTCACGTTGTCGGGCATCACCACGGCCAGGTTGTAGCCGCGGATCCGCGCAATCATGGCCAGCGAGATGCCGGTGTTGCCGCTCGACGGCTCAAGGATGATGGAGTCCAGGCCCAGCCGGCCGTCCCGTTCGAGGCCGTCGATCAGATAGCGCGCCACACGGTCCTTGACCGAGCCACTGGGGTTCATCCCCTCGAGCTTGGCGAGCATGCGGACGCGAGGGTTGGCGTTGAACCGCTGCAACTCGACCATCGGCGTGCGGCCGATGGCATCGATTAGCGAGGAGAACGCGCTCAAGCTCCGCCGGCCATCGCCGGCAGGATGATGACGGCGTCGCGCTCCGTGACCGGCGTGTCGAGTACGGCGAGATAGCGGACGTCCTGGCCGTTGAGATAGACGTTGACGAAGCGATGGAGACTGCCGTCCGCCGTCAGCAACTGCTCCCCGAGACCGGGATGCCGCGCGACGAGATCGCGCAGCAGTTCGCCGACCGTCGTGCCGCTCGCGTCGACTTCCTTCTGGCCGCCGACGTGAACGCGCAGGACCGGCGGGACTCGGACGCTCGTCACCCCGCGGCGATGAGTGTCGGCTGAGCTGGGGTTGAGGCGGACGCCGCGATGGCACCCTGACCGCACGCCGGACACATCGGATCGCGACGGAGAGTCACTTCGCTGAACGCACCGTCGAGCGCGTCCCAGATCAGGAGACGGCCGACGAGCGGATCGCCTAGCTTCAGCAGCACCTTGATCGCCTCGGTCGCCTGGAGCAGGCCCATTACGCCCGGCACGACCCCGAGAACCCCGGCCACTGAGCACCCGGGCGCGAGCTCTGGCGGCGGTGGGGTCGGATAGAGGCAGCGGTAGCACGGGCCCTCGTAGGGGACAAACACGCTGAGCTGGCCCTCAAAACGGAACACAGAGGCGTGCACGACCGGGATCGCGGCGCGAACCGCGGCGTCGTTGAGCGTGTAACGGGTCTCGAACGTGTCCGTGCCGTCGATGACGACGTCGTAACCCGCAATCAGGCGGTCAACGTTTTCCTCGGTAAGCATCTCGTCGTGAGCGATGACTTTCACTTCCGGGTTGAGGGCCCGGATCGTCATCGCAGCCGACTGGGTCTTCTTCATTCCGATTCGATCGTCGGTGTGCACGACCTGACGCTGCAGATTCGACAGGTCGACGACATCGAAGTCGACGATTCCGAGCGTCCCCACGCCCGCAGCCGCCAGGTACAGCAGGCCAGGCGATCCGAGTCCGCCGGCGCCGATGAAGAGCACCTTCGACTCGGCCAGCCTGCCCTGACCTTCAGGGCCGACTTCGGGCATCACCAGATGTCGGGCGTAGCGCGGGTTGCGCGCGACTGCTGGCGTGTCACCCGGCATCTGCCAGGGCCTGCCCTCAGCCTTCCACTGAACGATGCCGCCGGCCATTGAGGTCACGTTGTGGTAGCCGAGTGCCGCCATCTGCATTGCGGCGCGCATCGACCTGGCACCCGCCGCACAGTAGACGACAACCAGCTTCTCCTTGTCCGGCGCGACTTGAGTGACCTTCTCCACGACATCGATGGGCGGGATCAGGGTCGCGCCTTCGAGGTGGCCGGCGTTCCATTCGTGCGGCTCGCGCGTGTCGATGAGCACCGCTCCAGCGGCCATCAGCTCGGCCGCCTCAGCCGGCATCACCTCACGGACGGGTCCGCGAGCCATGGGCAGCTGGCGGTCAGCCGTCATTGCTGGCGCCCTGCCACTCGACGCGGTCGCTCATTGCGGAGCGAAGCGTGTCGAGCGAGAGCATCGCGCACTTCATGCGTGCCGGGCTGATCTCGATGGCGAGGTTGTCGAGTACGTCCTGCTCCCCGAGCTGGGCGATCTCGGACAGCGACTTGCCCTTGATCTCGTCGGTGAGCATGCTCGCGGATGCCTGGCTGATCGCGCAGCCGCGGCCGGTAAAGGCCACCTCCTGCACGTTGCCTTCGTCGTCGATGCCGAGCATCAGGGTGATGCGGTCGCCGCAGAGAGGGTTAGCGCCTTCCTTGACTGTCGTCGGCTGGTCGAGTGTTCCGAAGTTGTGTGGGTTCCGGTAGTGCTCGAGGATCTCGTCTCGATATAGATCGTCCATGGTTCCTTTTGCGGTTGGCGTCGTTAGTGCGTGGCTGCGGCCGCGGGCCGGGCGAACATACGCTCGACTTTCTTGAGCGCCTCCGCCAGCCGATCGATGTCGTCGCGATCGGTATAGATGTTGAAACTGGCTCGGGCGCTGGCTTCCTCGCCCAGCCGCTGGTGCAACGGCATGGTGCAGTGGTGGCCGGCGCGGATCGCGACAGCTTCCCGGTCCAGCAACGTTGCGATGTCATGCGGATGGGCGTCGGCGAGGTTGAACGTCACGATTCCGGCACGGTTCGTCGCCGACATCGGCCCATGGATGCGGATGCTCGGCACCTCGCGCGGCAGCATGTCCAGCGCATACTCGATGAGGTCACGCTCGTGCGCGCGAACGTGCTCCATGCCGAGGTCGGTCAGGTAGTCGAGCGCTGCGCCGAGGCCGATGGCCGCCGCGATGTCCGGCGTGCCCGCCTCGAACTTGTAGGGCACCTCGTTGTACGTCGTGTGGCGCAGGTGAACCTCGCGGATCATCTCGCCGCCGCCCATGAAGGGAGGCATCTCCTCGAGGATCTCGCGCCGGGCCCAGAGCGCTCCGGAGCCTGGCGGCCCGAGCGTCTTGTGGCCCGAGAACACGTAGAAATCGGCGCCCAGCTCCTGGACGTTGACTGGCTGGTGGGGAACGGCCTGGGCGCCATCTACGAGGACGAGCGCGCCTACGTCATGCGCCTTGGCGATCATCTCGGCGACCGGGTTGATCGTGCCGATGCCATTGCTGACCGAAGTGAACGCGACCAGCTTGGGCTTGGTTCGGAGCAGGGTCTCGTACGACTCCTGGATGAGCCGCCCCTCGTCATCGAACGGGATGAACTCGAGGTCGGCGTCCTTCTCCTGGGTGAGCATCTGCCACGGAATGATGTTCGAGTGGTGCTCGAGCTCGGTACAGATGATCGTGTCGGCCTTGCCGACGTTCTTTCGGCCCCAGGCATACGCGACGAGGTTGATCGCCTCGGTGGCGTTGCGGACCATGATGATTTCTCGCGGATCCTTGGCGCCCAGGAAGTTGGCGATCTTGGTCCGCGCGCCCTCGTAAGCCGCCGTAGCCTCTTCGCCGATCTCGTAGATCCCGCGATGGACGTTGGCGCTGTAGTTGTTCATGTAGCCAACCATCGCCTCGGTCACGACCCGCGGCTTCAGCGCGGTCGCGGCGGAGTCGAGGTATGCCAGCTGGCGGCCGCGGAACTCGCGGTCGAACATCGCGAAATCGGCGCGTAGTGCGACGGGGTCGAGCGCCCGGACGATGGCCATCTGCTTTGCGCTCCTTCTATCTGCTTGGCTGGGGCCGCTGGCTAGTGGGCGGCTTCGGCGGGCTCGGGCGCCTCGCGCTCTTCGTCGGCGTTCAGCTCTACGCCTGCCTCGCGCAGGACAGGAGCGTATCCCTCCGCTTCAAGTCGGATGGCCAGGTCGCGGCCGCCCGAAGCCACGATCTTGCCCTTGGCCAGGACATGGACGTAGTCCGGCGTGATGTAGTTGAGGATGCGCTGGTAGTGCGTGATCAGCAACACCCCGAGCTCGGGGCTGAGCTGTGCGTTGACTCCCTCGGCGACGATGCGCAGCGCGTCGAT
>CAYZEJ010000056.1:0-14458 GCA_964477545.1 uncultured Anaerolineaceae bacterium
ACCTGCTTGTTGGTCATGCCCTTGGCGATGTTGTCGAGGATCTCGACTTCGCGCGGTGACAGGGGAGCAAAGATGGGCGCCGATTCCTGGCCGTAGACCGCCAGCTCGCGGAATTCCTTCAGCACCCGGCTGGCTACGGACGGCCGTGAGAAGACCTTGTCATTGATCAGGTACTCGCCGGCGCGGACGCGACGGATGATGGTGACGAGGTCGTCAGGGCTGATGTCCTTGAGGATGAACGCGGCCGCTCCGGCCTTGATCGCCTCGAAGAGCTGGTCCTCGTCCTCGGCTACGGCCAGCGCGATGATGCCCACCGAGGGCACCTCCCGCTTGACTCTCTGTGTGGTCTCGATGCCGCCCGGGGCGGGCAGCGACAGGTCGAGCAGGACGATGTCCGGGCTCATCTCGACGGCCATCGTGAAAGCGTCGCGACCGTCCTCTGCCTCGCCGACTATGTCGAAGTCGGGCTCAGCCTCCAGGATCTGGCGCATCCCGACGCGGAACAGCGCATGATCGTCGACCAGCAGGATCTTGGTCCTCTGGTCCGGGTTGCGTCGGTCGGGTCCGCCTCGTCGGCGATCCGGCCCCGCGTAGTCGTCGGCCATGGTGGTCATATCCCTCTACCCTCCGATATCTGTGGTCAGCCGCACGACGGTGCCGGCGGCGGGACTGGTTTGAATGGTCAGCTCGGAGCCGAGCAGGTCGGCTCTTTCGTGCATGAAGCGCAGGCCAAAGTGGCGTCGATTGGGGTGTGCGGTCACCCCGTCAATGTCGAACCCTTGTCCATCGTCGCCTACCTCCAGTTGCCATTTACGACCCCCGTCCGGTTCTTCGATCAATCGAGTAACGAGCCACGCCCGGCTGGCGCCAGAGTGCTTGGCGATATTGCGCAGGGCCTCCTGCGCGACGCGCAGGACGACCGTCCGGGCCGCGTCGTGCAGCTCCGCTGCTGGTGCGCCGATGGTCACCTCGACCGGCATCCCCGAGCGCTGGCTGACGGCCGCCGCGCTGTCGCGCAGCGCGTCGTCGAGCCCCTCTGCCTCGCGCAGGGAAGGTCGGAGCTGGTTGATGTAGCCGCGCAGGGTGTCGAGCTCCCGCTCCAGGATCTGGCGGAGCGAGGCGAGCTCTGCGTCTGCCAGAACGGGGTCCTCTCGGATGGCGCGTTCCAGGATCTCGGTCTGGAAGATGGCGTTGGCCAGTGCCTGTGCCGGGCCGTCGTGCAGTTCCTCGGCCAGGCGCGAGCGCTCCTGCTCCTGGGCCTCGAGGAGGGCCATCGACAGGCGCCCCATGACATCGTCGCTGGTGGTTCCCGAGCCGCCTTCGACCAGCGACTGGACGAGCCCGCGTATCTCATCGGCGGCCTGGGAGACCGATTGATACAACCGGCGACCAGCGGGGTCGAGTTGCACCTCACGGCCCAAGGTGCGGCTCTCCATCTGCGGGCGAGTATAGGTATCGAGGCGGTCCTGATTGGGCCGCTCCGGCTGCGTTGGGTTCATCGCACGCACTCGGGGTCGATCAGGAAGACGCTTGCTCCGCCGGTTGCGGTCGCTGGGAGCGGCGTGAAGCATGCCGCCTGGCCGACGCGCAGCTCGTCGGGGTATCGACCTCTGCCTTCGACGAGCAGCACCGCTCGAGCCCCAAACTGGCGGGCAAGGGCCAGCACCGATTCGACGGGTTCGTCCGGTAGGGCGAGTGCAGGCATCAGCAGGGCCTCGGAGACCCAGATCGGCCGGTCGGTGATGATCGGCGACCCGTGCGGCACTCCGGCATGGTGAAGAGCGCCCATCACTTCGGCTGGCAGGGCATTGACGGTCGCGGCCGTGTTGCTCGCCTGCCGCGATGCGGAACTCATCTGGAGCGCAGTCAGTGGCAGGGTCAGCGCAACGAGCGCCATCGGCGCCATCCACGCGTTGCTTCGTTGCCAGCGACGCACGCGGACCAGCCCCGCGACGAAAGCATCGCCTCCGGCTGACGCGGCAACGGCCAGGCCGATCAGCAGCGGACCTGCCGCGTGCTCGAACGTGCCCCAGAGGGTCGCCACGGGGAATAGCAACGTTGTCGCAGCGAAGGTGATGGCGCCGACTACGAAAAGGGCGGCAAGGGAGCCGCTCCATGCGGCGCCGGGCACGGCTCGTCTCCACAGGAACGCGGCCGCGAGCGTGGCCAGCGCCACTGCGACGACCGGCGCGGCGGGCACGAGCAGGACGTCGACAATGTTGTGCCAGGCAGCGTTGGCGACGTTGATCGCCAGCTGCGGCACGCCCTGCCCAAGGAAGCCATCGAGCGTCGGCCGCTCTGCATACCAGAAGATCTGCTCGTTGCGCGTCAGGAAGATGTTGTCGGCGACCTGTCCCGGAAACGGAGTGCCGAATATGGACAGGTTTCGCAGCAGCCACGGAGTGGCGAGGATCCCGCCGACGGCAGCCACGCCGCCGCTTCTGCGGGCGATGGTGCGCCAGTCGACGTGGCTCGCGACGAGCATCACCACGAATGCCAAGCCGAGCCAGACCGCCTCGAGCCGAGTCAGGTAGGCGGTACCGAGGAGCACCCCAAGGCCGATCAACGCAGCGCGATCGCCTCGAACCGCCGCTGGCATCACGATGCACGCGCCGACGGCGAGCACTGTGAATGGCAACGACGAATCGGGGACGGCGGTCGCCAGCAGCAGCGGACCCATCACGCCCGCGAGCACGCCGGAGCCTAGTGCCACGAACCATGCCCGGCGCTCGGGAAGCGCGAGGCGGCGGGTGGTGTCACGAGCTACGAGCCACGCCAGCGGACCGAGGAGGGAACCAACGATTGCGAAGCCCAGCTGAGCCGCGCTGAAGGCCGGCGGGTTGAACGTCATCCCCAGGGCGGCGACGAAGCTGGCCATCGGCTGCCACAGTTCGAAGGCAGGCCGCGGCAGCGTCAGCGGCGGTGTTGCATAGCTCCAGATCGCATCGATCACCAGTCCGCGCCCAGCGACGAGGTTGCGCGCGACGGCCACGTAATAGGCGCTGCCCTCGGTCAACGGGAAGGAAACCAGGCCGACCGCCCAGATGCGGGCGGCGAGCGCGCAGGCGTACAGCCCGACAGACATCACGGCGGCCGACTGCGCGAGACGCCACACGCCGACATACGATTGACTGCTTGCACTGGGCGCCCTGACCGCGGCAATGCTCATGGTGCGCACCGGGTGTCGGCCGGTGAGAGGCAGACCGCGTAGATCGCCCCAGCCGCTACGGACATCTCCGTCGCCGTCGCCGAAGGGCCGATGGTCGCCGTCGCTGCTCGCATGGTTCGGGGTACTACCGCGAGCGGCTGCGACAGCCAGGATGGCCGAATCTCGCCGGTCAGCACGGGCTCGAGCGCGGGCACGATGTCCGACCGCTCGAGGACGAGCCAGCGAACGTCGTACGCACGCATGACGCTCTCGATCACCGGCAGTGGATCGTTGGGCGTGACGATGCCCTGGCGGCCTGTCAGGTAGTTGTAGGCGCCCGGGTCGGCGGACATCAGGCGGTCCATGGCGGGTGCGGCGCGCAGGGACTGCGCGAGTTCCTGTTGCACGGTGCGCGTCGCGGACCATTGGCCAATCGTGTTGAACGTCTGGAGCGCAGCACCCAGGGCGATCACGCCGACTGCCGCGTACGTGAACACTGCGGTCGCGCGCGGAGCGTTCCATGCTGGTCGGCGCTGCGCAAGCCACCCGACCACCGTGGCGATGCCGACCGTGACCAGAAGGAACGTGTGCGGCACGAGTGCGGCAGCCGAGTGGAGGAATGTGCCGTGTGGCACGAGGACCGCGAACAGCAGTCCCATGACCGCAAGCAGCGCAACCCCATAGACGAGAAACGGCCAGAAGGCTGAGTCAGAACGGCGCCGCCACGCCCCGATCAGGGCAAACGGGGCGAGCACGACGACCAGAGGTAGCAGTGCGAAGAGCCCCACTGCGGCGAGCAGGCCGCCGAGACGGCTCTGTGCAAGGACACCCAGTCCCTGTCCCATCCAGTCACCGAGCGTCGGAGGACTGGCAAAGCTGAACAACTGTTGGTAGTCAGTCAGCCATAGCAGGCGGCCGCTGCTGGCCGACGGGAAAAGCGATCCGAAGACGTCGAGTTGCCGGTATAGCCAAGGCGCGACCGCGATCACGAACAGGCTGGCACAGGCAGCGGCCGCAGCGATGCCCAGGAGACGCTCCCGCCCCTGGACGGCATGGGCCACCTCGCGCAGACCGACGATTGCAAAGGGCAGGCCGAGGAGCACCCCGTCCGAGCGCGCCAGGGTGGCGATTCCCACGACGAACCCACCGAGAACGAACGCCCGCCGATCACCGCGGACCGCACGAGCGCAGAGCCATAGCGCGAGCGCGCCGAGAGTCATGAACAGCCCAAAGTTGTCCGGCTGCGATATGAACGGAGTGAGCCCGCCAGGCACCGCCACCATGAGGCCGGCGGCCAGAGCAGGTCCGCGCGCAAAGCCCGCGTCTCGACCGATCCACCACGTCAGCGGAGCCGCCAGCGCACCTATGATCCAGAACGCCAGGCCAGCCGCGAGGAGGGTGGGGCCGAGCAGCCCGATGAATGGCAGTTGGACCAACTCGGCCAGCGGCATCCACAGAGCGTTGGCTGGGACTGGCAAGGTACCCAACGCGGGCAACTGACCCCCGATGTCGTCGAGGTTCCAGATGTAATCAGCCGTAAAGCCGTGACCGGCCGCCAGTTGGCGAGCGACGTGAACGTAGTAAAAGGAGTCAGGGTAGGCAGGACCCGAAAAGGCGGTCCCTGCCGCCACCCGTACCACGAACGCACTGATAAACAGGACTATTGGGATCATCGGCGCGGTGCAGATTAGCAACGGCCGTACGGCCTACAGCACGGTACGAAAGGCCTAGTCGGGTCGGCGTCCGGGTACGAATTGGCCATCGGCCCAGGAGCCTGCGAGGGCTAGGCTCGCGCGGTGTTCAAGCTTGCGCAAGACCCGTGGTTACGCCGCGCACTCCTGCACGGCGCCGTGCTCAGCGGTCTCGTATTCGCGGCCTACCTCCTCCTTGTCGCGGCGCCGAGCAAGGGGACCCTTGGCGCGGACGTGGTCGCCTACTGGCGGGTCGATCTCGCCCACCCGTACCTCGGGACTTATGGCGACCACGGCTTCTTTGCCTACGCGCCACCCATCGCGTTGGCACTCGCGCCGTTCACGATGCTGCCCTGGCCGGCGTTCGTCACCGTCTGGTACGGCGGGCTCCTCGGCGCGCTGGCATTCCTGGGCCGTCGGTCGTTCCTTGTCCTCCTCGCCTTTCCACCTGTCGCGATCAACCTCTCAGACGGCAACATCCACCTTCTTCTCGCCGCCGCCATTGTCCTCGGCTTCCGCTATCCGGCCGCCTGGTCGTTCGTGCTCTTGACCAAGGTCACGCCGGGGATCGGCCTGCTCTGGTTCGTGGCACGGCGTGAGTGGCGTTCGTTGGCGATCGCCCTCGGAAGCACGGCCGCGATCGTCGCCGTCACCGCTGTCCTGCTCCCTACGCAGTGGGCCGATTGGGTCACGATGCTGGCCGCTACCGCTGGCACTCCACCTCAGTGGCCCGCGCTCCCCCTACCGATCTGGCTCCGACTTCCGGTTGCCGCGGCCATCGTCTGGTGGGGCGCCAGGCGCGACGCCCGATGGACGGTCCCGGTCGCCGCCGCGATCTCGGTGCCAGCGTTGTGGCCCGGTGCCTTCGCGATTCTCGCCGCATGCTGGCCGCTCCGGCACCGCGCCGACGACGCCAAGCGGGTCGCGGAATCGGACCGCGGCTACCATGCGCCGGATGCCCGACCGCCAGCACGAGAGCACCCAGGAGAGCACGAACCCGCCACGGCCTAGCGTCACTCTCGTCCTCCCGGCGTACAACGAACACGACCGCATCGGCCCGGCACTCGACGAGCTCTTCGGCTATCTGCGCCGCCAGGGTCCGGGACGGGAAGGCGGCCGCCCCGCGAGCCAGATGGGCGCGGTCGAGGTCCTGGTCGTCGACGACGGCAGCGACGACGACACCGCCGACATCGTGTCGGCCAGACCAGAAGCCAACCTGAAGCTCCTGCGACAGCCGCACACGGGCAAGGGCGGCGCGGTCCGTGCGGGGATACTCGCGGCCGGGTCCGAATACATCCTCTTCGCCGACGCGGACATGGCGACCCCGCCCGACCAGTTGCCGCTGCTGACTGACGCTCTCGACGGCCACGACCTCGCCCTCGGCAGCCGAGTCCATAACGACGGCAGCGATCGCCGGCGCAGCCAACCGCTCCACCGCCGGGCGCTGGGCAAGGTCTTCCACGCGATGGCCGCGTTCTGGGTGACCGGCCCCGTGCCGGACACCCAGTGCGGCTTCAAGGGTTTTCGCCGCAAGGCAGCGCACGACCTGTTCGCCCGGCAGAAGATCGGCAGCATCGTCTTCGACGCCGAGATCATCCACCTCGCCAGGCGCCGCGGATACAGCATGGAGATCGTGCCGGTCCAGTGGTCGGACAAGCGCGGCTCGCGCATGCGCGTCCGGCCGTGGCTGGCCGCCCGCGTGCTGCTCGACCTCATCCGCATCCCCCTCATTCATCGCGGCGTTTCGCGGCGTTAGCCGGTAAAGTGACCTAACCCTTCGTGAGCGCCTCTTCGGTTACCCTCCCATCAACCGGCTCGCTGGTCGCGCGTCATGTCACGTTCGACGACATCGACCGCGCTGACTGGGATCGGCTGCTGGCCGCGACGCCGGCCGCCAGTCCCTTCGCCCGCTGGACCTTCCACCGTGCGTGGTGGGACGCCTATGGATCGACCGCTCACGACCACCACCTGGTCCTGGCGGCGTCCGATTCGGCCAAGGTCCGGGCGATCGTCCCGCTGATGTACCGCCACGAGGTCGAGCCGTTCGACGTGCCCACGAAGACGATCGTGCGCGAGCACACGCCTGTCTGCGAGCCGGTGCCGGGCGAGGCGAAGGCGGTCATGTTCGGCGCGAGCTACCACGCCGACTATGCCACGTTGCTGGCGGCCGACGAGGACCTGGAGCAGGCCGCGCACGCTGTTGCCCACACCCTGGCCGATTCGGCCGACCTATTTGACGGCAACGAGAAGTGGGACGTGGTGGACCTGCGCAGGCTGCGGAAAGTGGATCCGGCGCTACCGGCGCTCGAATCGGCCTTCCGTGAAACCGGTACGCCGGAGGGCTGGCGCGTGACCCGCGAGCACGAGGACGACTGCCCGGTCGTGACCGTGCGCGGTGAGACGTGGGACGAGTACCTGGCCACGCTCAACAAGACCGCGCGGCACGAGATCCGGCGCAAGCTACGTCGCGCCGCTGAGGTGGGGGAGCTGTCCATCGAGATCACCCCGCCGACGGATGAGGCGATCGCGGAGTTCATCAGGTTGCACACGATGCGCTTCGGCGAACACGGGCTGTTCCCGGACAACGAGGGCGGCGAGCGCAGCCGTCACTTTATCCAGCGGATCGCGGCCCTGGAGCGAACCGAACCGGACGGCGGACAGCTCCAGGTCGCCCTTGTCCGCGTCGGCAAGAGGCTCGTCTTCGTCGCCATTGCCTTCGACGACGGCACGACGTGCTTCCTGTACAACGGCGGCGTGGACCCAGACGCCAAGAACGCCTCTCCGGGCGTGACCGGTGCCGCGCTCTACCTGAGGGATCGGATCGAGGCCGGCCGACGCCGCTTCGACTTCCTGCGCGGCAGGGAGCGCTACAAATACGAGTGGGGCGCGGTGGACGAGCCCATCTTCCGGGTGCTCGTCGAGCGAGGCGCAGCGTGAACGGCAGCGACAGGATCACGGTCACCGAGCTGATGGCCAGCGGCGCCGGCGGCGGCGCCCAGGTGCACGTCCAGAACCTGGTCGAAGGCTTCGACCGCAGCCGCTTCGACGTCGAGGTGATCTCGCTTTCGGACGGTCCGGCCGTGAGGCGCATTCGCGGCACGGGCACGACCGTCCACGTCGTGGAGCAGGCTGACGATTCGGCCGCGCTGGCCGAAGTTGTGCGGATCCTCGAGGCGCGCCCGCCGGAGATCCTCCACAACCACATGTTCCGCGCCGAGGTGGTCGGCACGCGAGCCGCCCTGACGCTCGCCGAGCTCGGCCTGCCCAAGCCTTACGTGGTGAGCACGGTCCACTCGAGCCGCATCAGGAGCGAGGAGGATCGGGCGCTGCTGCGCCGGCTGACGCCGTCCATGGACAGGCTCATCGCGGTCAGTCGAGCGACCGTGGCCAAGATCGTCGCGGAGGGCCGCACACCGGCAGCCGTCGATCTGATCTACAACGGGGTCGACCTCCAGCGCTATAACGCCACCGAGGCGTGCTGCACGCTGCCCGAGGAGTACGGCTTCCCCGAGGGCACGCCGCTCGTGGGCGTCGTCGCGCGGCTCGAGCCGGAGAAGGGCCACGCCACGCTGATCGACGCCTGGCGCATGGTGCTCGAGAAGGTGCCCGAGGCGAGGCTGCTGATCATCGGTGAGGGCAGCCAGCGCGCGACGCTCGAGGCGCAGGCGGACGGCCTCGGGCTGCTCGGGGAGGCGTGCGAGCCGGACCACTGCGTGGGCACGCGCAAGGCCAGACCAGGGGCCAAGATCCTGTTCACCGGCCTGCGCGACGATGTGCCGGCCGTGACCGCTGCCCTGGACGTGGCGGTCCTGCCCTCGTATCGCGAAGCCCAGGGGTTGGCCATTCTTGAGGCCATGGCGCTGCGCCGCCCGGTGGTCGCGACTCGAGTCGGGGGAGTGCCGGAGATGATCGAGAACGAGCGGAACGGCCTCCTGGTGCCGCCGCGCAATCCCGCGGCCCTGGCGGAGGCGATCGCCCGACTATTGACCGACCACCCCTTGGCGGACACGCTCGCCCGCGCCGGTCACGACTTCGTACACGCGAACTTCTCCGTCGAGCACATGGTCCGCGCCGTGTCCGCGATCTACGAAGACGGCGCCGCGGTTGTCGCGGCCCGCTCAGGAGCGACCAGAACGGCCGCTTGACAGGTACACGGGACGTGCTGTTTCGTGTAACATCCCGGCCATGACGACTCGGCGGCTCAACGTCACGTTGGATGGAGAGCGCGCGGCAAAACTAGCTCGCATTGCCGACCGTGCCCATGTTTCTGACGGCACTCTGGCGCGCTCACTGCTCTCGTCGGCAATCGATGACGCGGATCCCGACGCCGCGACGATCACGCAAATCCTCGAGGGCATACCTGGCTTTGCCGAGCGACTTGAGCACTCGCGGCGCCAGTACGAAGCAGGCGATTTCGTAGACCTGAGCGACCTCTAGCGCCATGGCCCGCGTCGTTGTGACCGCTGACGCGGCACGCGACATTCGTGACTTGGTTCGAACCCACCAACTGCCGGCCGACACCAAGGAGCGGATCAAGCGCTCATTTCCAGCGCTCGCGGTGTTTCCAGAGCTCGGTGCGCCATTGGGCCGGTCGTTGGTACCGGGGCGCTTCATCCTCGGTCCATGGAGGTGGATGATTGTGGTGTACGACTTCGACCGCACTCGCGACACAGTCGTCATCTTGAACGTGGTTGACGGGCGCACAAGCACGTCCCCCACGGCAAATCGGTGAAGCGCGCCGCGCAGGTCATAGTCCTTTTGTGAACATGGCTGAGAGCCCGGGGCCGTCATCCGCCGAACAGGGCTCGATCGTTGTATCGGGCACTGGGCGCGTGACGTTCCGCCTGGCCGACCCTGCCCCTGCTGAGCGCGAGGCGCGCATCCTGGCGATGGCTGAAGCACGCTCCCATGCGGACGTCCTGGCAGAGGCCGCCGGCGTCTCGATCACAGGAGTCGCCTCAGTCGTCGAGGATGGCGCGATGCCACCGCCCCAGCCCTTCGCAAAAGCGGAGCGAATGATGATGGCCGCAGACGTGCCCACGCCGGTTGAGTCAGGCTCGTTGGAAGTCGCCGTCCGCGTCACGGTCACGTACCGGACTACATAGAGGATGGTGACCTAAAATCTCGACGCAAGCCAGGCGACGGGCTCGAACTCAATCATTTTCCGCAATCGGCCCACGGTTTCATGCCAAGAGATGGAGGGTTCGCGGTCGCAATGACACGAGCTGAACACTTGGCGACCCGGACGTGGGGATCTAAGGGTCGCGTCACGTTGCGCAGCGAGCTGGGCCTGAGCTTCCGGACGATACTCGCGCGAGATATTCGCGACCTAAGGAACATCAATAAGCCGCGCTACACGCCAGCGATAAAGAAGGGTCTCGACTACTACCGGCGATACTCACCAGGACTGCTGCAGAAGCTAATGTGAAGCCTCCCATTATCCGCCACGACGTGGAGAAGCTGGCAGAGCTTGGTCGCTTCCCGGACGAACTAGAAGCGACCGACGACGACGTTCGAGCGCGCGAACAATTGCTGTTGGCTTTGTCTCCCCCGACTAGCGACGCAGAGGCCGCACTTCTTCTGCCGCTTCTGGGCGAGGACGATCTATTCGGCCTCGCGTGGTCGATCATAACGCTGGTCGAATCGTCACCGGGTTGGCCAGACTGGCATGGAATCAGTCGTCTGCCTGCTGAGTGGCGGGAGATCTTATCGACGGCGGCTATGAATGCTGGACACAGGCCGCCTGCCTGAGTCCTAGAAGACGATCCGGGTCTCCGTCGCCTTCACACAGGACAAGGTCGATCCTCTGCGCCGCCGGTCGCAGCATACGGAGCCGCCTCGCTGCCCGTGATTACATAGCTTCACCACCAGGACACTCGTCGCCACAGCGGGCGGCGGGGTGGCGATCGCCGCGATCGGTGTCGGTGACCAGGTCCTCGCGTATGGCGAGCGACCGGACTGCCGGCGAGCTACCAGGTGCGCGCCAACCAATGGATCCAGAATGCCTCGAGCAACGACAGGTCTTCCACCGTGGTCTGTTAGTAGTCGACATGTGATAGAGCCAGAACGTAGAGGCAACGATGCATCGCCAACCATCGGTATCCGAAGAAGCAATAGCCGACGAGGAACGGCGGCTAGGAAAACGGCTGCCGACTGGGCTTCGTCAACGCCTGCGGAGTGAGAACGGCGGTTCTCTGTCGCTTGGCGATGAGGAATTTTGGCTGCATCCTGTAGTCGACCTCTCGAACAAGAGAGAGACCGGGAGAACGGCGAACAGCATCGCGCGTGAGACACGTGCTGCAACGTCCGCTCTAGAAGGCCTGCTTCCTGGTGGCTCCCTTGTGATTGCGGAGAATGAGTCTGGCGACCTTCTCGTGCTTGACGCATCGAATCGAGGCTACATTTGGCGGACGAACGAAGCATGGCTGGAAGCCGTTATCGTCAGGGACTGGTTCGCCCGTACGCGGCGGACAGCGTCTCACCGCGGGCCATCTGACGCCCTTCGTGTAGTTGCGACGGTCTATCCCGGCTGAGGTACGGCGACGAAAACAATGCGGTCGCTGTAGTTGTGAACGCGCCGGTGTCAGATTTCTACATCCAGTTCGAGCCCCGTCGCGATACCGTAGTCGGTGAGGCCGTCGGTGAAAGCAATCTGCCGAATCTGACCGCATACCACATCGCACCGCGACTGCGCGAGAAGCTGCCCGGCCTCGGGTGGACGCAGCCTGGCAGCTCTGGCAACTGGACACGCGTCTGGAGGGCAGAGGACTGGCGACCGCATGAGGTCGCGCAGCTGGTAATAGACACAATGCAGCAGGCTTATGGGTTCGACCCGGCAACGCTGACAGTATCCACGGCGACGTTTTAGCCGGAACCTGCGTCCGATCTTGGGCTCCCCGCGACGTGAGATCGCTCACGGATCGCCCCCAGGACCGCGAACGCCAGAGCCTGTAGGCCCTCATTACTAGGGGCCAGGCGTGACGGGAAATCGCGGAGTCGGTAGCCCTAGTGGGGTAGGCACCCCGCGTGGGGGCGCGGAAGGACTCGGCTCAGCGGTCGGGGCATATGTGATGGTGGCCGACGCTCGCAAGCTCGCGAGCCACGTTTGGAATCCGTCCACCTCGAGGCGGGCGAGGGCGTCTGCCCCCGGCTCGTCGCTCCGCCGCTCGAGGATTCGGGCGACGACGAGGTGCTCTCCGATCGTGAACGGGCCTGACAGCTGCCCGATAGGCGTCTCGAACAGCGCGGTTGTCGCGGCCGACGGCACCTCGAACTCAGCGGCGGATCGCCACGGGCCGGCCACCGCACGCGCGGCTTCTGAGGGCGACAGCGACGAAGCCATGTCGAACAGGCTGGTCGTCCCTCGGTGGAGCTCGGTCAGAGCACCTATCGATCTCTCGTCCAGAGCCCCGTCGTAGGTCGACCTCACAAGGAAGATCTCTTCGCCGTTCTCCATTGCGATCGGGCCGACGACGGAGCCGGTATCGACGCCATCTGCGAACGCCGGCGCGGCCAGCTCAGGACGAAGCTGCTCCCTCACGAAATAACCAAGCTCGCCGGAACGCGCAGTCGTCGCGTTTGCCTGGGTCACCAGAGCGGCGAATGCAGAAGCGGATTCTGAACGTCCCATTGCGGCCAGATGCCGCGCAAGGCGCTCGCCTGGAGTCCCCTCGCCTGCGGGAATGTGGTCCGGCCGAACATCGGCCACGACCAGATGGGCCAGCTCCACCCACGGGCCGTCGGGTCCCTGTGGGTGCGCGGGTCCAATGACGGCCTCGGCTGCCTGTACGTTCGCTGTGGGCGTAACGGCCCACTTCGCGAGGAGGTCCTCGCTCACCGCGCTCCTCTCGGCCTCGGCGAGCGCCCACGATTGAAGTGCTCCTTCCGACACACGCACGTCGCGGGCGTTGGACAACATCTGCTGGCCGAACACCGATGGGTCTGGCGCCGTGTCCACGATGTTCAGGACTGCCACCCATCCGACACCCACAACAGCCGGCAAAGGACCGACGGGTGCCGCTCGGACTGCGGCAACGACGTCGCTGTCTATCCACGAGACCGGTCCGACGCTCGGAAGCCATCGTGTGTCCACCGTGACGAACCAGCCCGCGGAACGGTAATCCTCGGCGATCTCAGCGCGGTCGGTGCCGCTGTCGATCGCCGCGCGAACGGCAGACCCCAGTTCGGCCAGTTGCGCAGCATCCGGCACCGCCGTCTCCGGTGATACCTCCTTCGCAACTACTGGCTGCCAGGCGATCCGCATGTAGCTGATGCGCCGGTCGGTAAGGGCGGAGCGCGCCGTCGCAAGTTCGGTGGCGAGATCCGGCGGCCGAACCTGGACGCCCTCGGAGGTTGCATAGCGATGAACTGGGGCGTCATCGATGAGGCTCGCTATCGCGATGGACCGGACATCGGTCAGGGATGCCGTGAGTCCGTCCGTCAATTGCGCCGCCTCACCCGCGGATACACGATTCTGCTCACGTAGCGAATCGACGGCCTGGGCCTGCTCCTCCATCAGGAACCCGAGCACGGCCTCACGGTCGCGCACCTGCGCACGGTTGATCACCTGGCCATCGACGGTGGCGACCGGCGCCCAGTCGCGCTCGTTGAGATTCCAGACGACGCCCGTGGCCACGAGGCCCACCGCGACAACAGCCACGAGAGCGAATACCACTGTGGGTGCGAGCATCGTCCGGCTAGACGGCCGCTGTGAGCGACGGGTTGGCACAGTCTTCGGCATGAGGCTACAGACCCCGTGAATGGGCTTCGATCCAGCCGCTCAACTCTGTCTCCGTCCGGAGTGGATCAGCGCTCCGCCTCGAGCACGCTCGACCCGACCCTGGTCACCGCTCGGAAGTGGTCGTCGTAGGTCAAGACGATCGCTCCGGCGCGGGCTGCCGTGGCGGCGATCCAGATGTCGTTGGTCGGGATCGGCGTGCCCTTCCTGCGAAGCTCGAGCACGATCTCGGCGTACTGGAGGCTGACCTCGTCATCGACGGCCAGGACTTCGACAACGGGATTGGCCAAGAACTCAGCCAGGACCTGATCGTTTCGGTCGCGATCTCGGCCCTGCATGAACCCTGCGCGAAGTTCGCCCAGCGCGATCGCCGGGAAGCCGATCCACACGGCCCCGTCGATCAGCCCCCTGACTTGAGATTCCCCGAGCTGGAACCGGCTGTAAGCAGACGTGTCCAGGCAATAGCGACTCAACGCCACAGCTCTTCGTCGACGCCCTCGAACGCAGCCGTCGCATTCTCGAACTCGCGAAACTGGTCGTCGTCCCAGCGATCGGCCAGGCGGCCAAGTCCGTTGCTCCGGCTGATGCCGACGCCGAGCCGCTGACGCAGGAGGTCGATCACCGTCTGGTTGAGCGATAGTCCGCGCCGCGCGCGCTCGCTGGTGAGCGCCTGATGTAGATCATCGGGCACGTTTCTAATGGTCAGGTTCTTCACTCGGTCTCCGATGAATGCAGGTCATGATGCGCATGACTGCATCCTATCGCAGTCGTGACCGAGACGCCCGAGCCCCCTAACGTTCACCCGCGGAGCCAGTCTGCCGGAAGAACTAGCTGTGATGTTCGGGGACGTTGTTGACAGCCGCGTGGGGCACGAGCCCGGCG
>CAYZEJ010000057.1:0-14113 GCA_964477545.1 uncultured Anaerolineaceae bacterium
CGGTCGATCGCCTGGCGACGCGTGTCCTCGAGCAGGCTCGTGTATTCCTTGATCTCGCCACCGCCCAATGAGCGCAGGCCGGCCATGATGTTGCCGCCCAGACCGCGGCTGCGGACGACGAGGCCGAAAACCTGGCCTTTCGTCTCCGCAACACGCCAGCCGGCGACGTAAGGCGTCGTTGCGATAAGCATCATCTGAGCGGAACCCTCCTTGCGCGGGAAGGATATCTGGCCAACGTATGTGACCGCGCCGAGATGTCACGTCGATCTTGTGGGCGGCAATTGGCAGGCCATTGACGTGTCGCGGAGAAAACAGACGTACGACTCATGGGCTTGCGCCCAACCCGCGACACCTAACTCGCTACCCAAGTTGGGGATTTCGAGTCCCTGCCGTCAGGCCGTTCAAGGATTCACTCACCGTCAGGTGGGCGGGCCCGCTATCACCCGGGCCAGGCGGACACGCTCGCCGGCCTACCATGCCGTGAGGCCCCGAAGAGCCTCGGCGGGGTCGGGAGCAGGTCCCGGCGCCGCCGAGCGCCCTGCCGGACGCGTCTGAGGTCCGCTACTCGTGTATCTCGGTCGTCCAGTTGCGTTGCTGTACCGCAAGATCTAGCCGCCGAACAGATTCCGAGAGTTCGTCCGCAGCGCGACGTTCGGCTCGCAGCTCGACAGTGGGCAGCTCGCGCAACTCGTCTTTCTGTCGGCGGCCACCGAGCCAGCCACGACCGTGACCAGCCTTTCCGGACGCCGTAGCAACCTCGACCGCCTCCACCGCGCCACGGCGTGCCTTTGACTCGAGGATGAGCCGCTCACGCAGGGCGATCGCTTCCATCAGGTTGAGCTCCCGGTCATCGAATGCCAGGCGAGTCGCGTTGTTCGTCCGATTGATTCGTACGGTCAGCGACTCGAAGCGGTCCAGGGCCCGTGCTAGTTCGATCAACACCTCGGTCGGATCGTCGGCGGGCGCGTCCTGGTCCTCGAAGCGGACGACCGCAGCGGCGAGCCGACCGCGCAGGTCGTCGATCTGCTTGATGGTGTCCTTGCGAGCAGCCAGCGCCTCGGCCAGAAGCATTCGTCCGTATCCTCCAATGGTGTTGCACATCATTGCATCGCGCCGGTGGATCGTCAATGGTCCACTCTGATACCATCAGCATGCGGATGAGTGCTATCATGTTATGCAATGAAACGTGTGCAGGTGCAGTTTACGCAAGAACAACTCGACGGGCTCCGGGCCCAGGCCGTCTCATCAGATCGGTCGGTCGCTGCCATCGTCCGCGACGCGGTTGACGCTTGGATCACCGATAACGAGCGAGGTCGATTGGTCGACGGTGCGATTCTCGCCATCGGAGGCTTCCATTCTGGCCTGGGTGACCTGGCTGAGAACCACGATCGCTATCTCGATGAGGCGCTTGAGCCGTGAGGGTCTTTGTGGACACTTCGGCGCTGATCGCTCTGTTAGACGAAGACGATCACAGGCATGACGAGGCGAGTACGACGTTCCGGTCCCTGGTTGCGACGGCCGATTTGGTGACGCACAACTACGTCCACGTCGAGGCGATCGCCGTCGCTACCCGCCGCCTCGGTGCCCAAGCGGCCCGAAAGCTCATCGACTCGCTATTTCCGACCATGACGACAGTCTGGGTTGACGAAGGGCTGCATCGAACGGCTCTTGCCGCGCACCGAGCCGTCGCTGGGAGGGTTTCGCTCGTTGACGAGGTCAGCTTCGCAGTGATGCGACAGAGCGGGATCGAGTTTGCGTTCGCCTTCGACGCAGACTTCGAGGTGCAGGGCTTCAAACGGCCGCGCGTAGCGCGCGAGGATCAGCCGCGGCGCGTAAGCGAGGTGCTTGAGGCATACGGCGCCACGCCGAATGACGTCTCGGACCTCGTGAGCGTGTCCGAGATCGCGACTCGAGCCGGGCGGCCAGTCAACACGATCCAGTCCTGGCGCCGGCGCCACACCGACTTTCCAGGTCCGGTTGTCCAGCTGGCGGCCGGGCCCATCTGGAACTGGCCGACAATCGCTGCATGGATCTCAACTCGTGGCGCGATGCGAGCCGCGGGCAGAGAGTGACGTTCATCCTTGGGCCACACACGCGTAAGGTGGATACTCCCGGCACGTGAAGCACATGCAGGTATACCTAACAGCAGGGCAGAATCGCCGGCTCGGCCAGATCGCGCGGCCGGAATGGCAGCGCTTGGTACGGGGCCGAACGGCAGAGCGCCTGGCCGAGCTGTCGTGACCGGACGCGTAATGGACCTGACGGTCCGCAATGCTGCGGACCGTTCCGGACGCCATCCAGCAACTATTCGCCGATGGATCCGCTCCGGGCGTCTTCGTGCGGCCAAACGAGCCGGCCGCTTTGTCATCGGCGCCCCCGACCTAGACCGAATCTTGGAGGCTGACCTCTTGCCGGTCCCGCCCGAGTGGGACACGACACTGACGGGCGAGCCACTGCCAAACTTCGTCGCAGCGTTGCGCCAGTCGCGTGCCGAACGCTCCCGCGAAATCCTCTCGGCACTCAAGCTCGGAGATCGCCGCCTCACCCGCTACCGGCTGTTTCCCGGTTGGGAACTGGTCTCGGCCGGCATCTCCGATCTCAATGCCGCGCGCGAGACGATCGAGGGATTGCTTGTCGTTTCCGCGGCCGGGCGTCTGAGAGCGGTGGGGATCGCGGTGCCCAGCGAGTGGAGTGATGATGTCCCACAGAGGCTCTACGAGCTTATCGTCGAGCAGGTAGGGGAGGGACCGGCACACAGCCGATACAACGCGCTGCGTCGACGTCTTGCCAGCTTCCTGCACGCCGCCCAACCTGATCGTGCGTCCGGCAGTTGACGCTGCCCGATTGCGGGCCTTTCTAGCCGAGCTCGGCCGCGCCAGCCTTGAACCCGCGACTGCCTACGTTGTTGGAGGCGGAAGCGCGGTCCTGGAAGGATGGCGGCAGACGACGATTGATGTTGATCTCTATTTCGAGCCGGAACGCGACGAACTGATACGCGTACTTCCCACCCTCAAAGAGCGCCTGCACATCAATGTCGAGCTCGCGTCACCGCTCGACTTCCTGCCGCCGCTGCCGGGTTGGCGCGACCGAAGCCGCTTCCTCTCCCAGGAGGGGAAGCTGATGGTGCGCGACTTCGACTTCTACGCCCAGGCGCTGGCCAAGCTCGAGCGTGGCTTTGAGCAGGATCTACGTGATGTGCACGCGATGCTCGAGCGCGGACTGGTCTCAGCTCCGGAGCTCCAGCGGCTCTTGGACGCGATTTCCCCCGAGCTGTATCGGTTTCCTTCGGTCGATGCGGCTGCGCTCCAAGCAGCGGTTAGGCAGCTCCCTAGTTCACGTTAGGTGGCGTGGCCGGTTGTCTACGCCGAGGGCAGCCGGGCACGACGCACCCTAATTGGTTGACGAACTTACCAATAGTGATAACGTTCTGGCTATGGCTAAGAAGTCCTCGAGTTGCATCTCACCCAGCCCTCTCGGCAGTTCCGCTCTCACGGCTGGGCGTCGACGGGGGGCGCGCAGCCCGGAGTACCGAGCGGAAGCCGCACACCTAGCGCCATATGAGCAGCTGGCTCGCTTAGTAATTGAGCATCGGATTCGCGAGAGCCTCTCGCAGTCCCAACTGGCCGTCCGACTCGGGACAAGCGTATCGGCCATCAGCCGACTGGAGAGCGGGCGCCACCGGCCAAACATGGAAACCCTAGAACGCCTAGGTCGGGCTTTCGGGGGCAATCTCGTCATTGGGTTCGAGAGCAAGGACGGAGAGCGGCGGGAGCTGGTCGCCCTTGGTTGATGCTTGGCGTCACGGAGGTCGCTGGATGGATGCGCTCTTGACTCCGAGCAAGGACGTCGCGTGGGACGCGGGACTGTTTTGCTCGCCAGCCGTCGACGACGACTCGGCAGGTTCGGTCGTCCGGATTGGGATCGGGTCCGGGCTCGTGGAAGCGCGTTGAACGCTTGGCTGCTACTTCCGATAAGAGAAGTTATGTAACGTCGCGGGCAACGAGACCTTCGATGTCATAACCGCGATCTCGGGCACGCTCAAGGCGGATGCGAGAGTTCGCCGCTTCAATAAGGTGCCGGGGTGTTCGTAGAGTTTGCTCGGAAGGCGGTGGCAGCCAAGCACGTAATCCATACGCACCGTCGACGGACCGATAGAACCTGGGGTGCATATCTAAGAACATCTGGATGGAATGTTGGCGGGCGCGTCTCTCGGAAGTAACCCGGCTGAACACCTGCTCCGAGCTCATCGTTCGTCTGGCGTCCCCCAGCGTTCTCGCGATGAGATCTACAAATGTCGGAACTTTGGTCAGATTCCATTCAGCCAGGCCGTATGTGCCAGGTCCGACGCGCACGAAGCGGTCTGGATGCGCAACGAGGACGTTGAAGAAGGGTCCCGGATTGATGTCTGGTCCAACCAGCTCGGCCAGCGCCATTATTTCGCGCCAATGCAGGGGACCTCGTGCTCCTTGAAGCGCTTGGGTGGCCGACTCGATGTACGTAGGTTTGTAGCGGGCAGCGGCAGCGGCCGCTCTGTGACGCGAGATCTCGCGCGCCACATCGGGGTGGGCTATCACCGCCGGACTTAGCCAGCACGCCGCAAGACAGAGCCGCGGATACCGCTTCACAGGTGCAGTGCGGCCGGACGATGTGAGGCCGCGCATCGCCAGGAGAACTCGCTGCCAATCGACGTCGGTCAATCCCAACAATTGACCGGCGCTGTCTATGGAAGGCTTCAGTCGCGTGTTTAAGGCGAGTAGTTCCTCCGCACGCTCAAGGGTACTCCGGACGAGGCGTGATCGGAGGCTTTGCTCAAGGAGCCTTAGCCCTTTTGCTTGGACCTGGCGGATGCGCTCGCGCGTAACACCTAAGTCGCGCCCAATTTCCTCAAGGGTCCGCTGTGTGCCCCGCCCGAATCTCGCCTCGAGCACGTACCACGTGCGCGGGGGAATCCGCGCTGCGTGAAAGGTCTCAGTCGTTGCTGGGTCAGCCATGGTGCCGAGGAGTTCTCAGCGTGACGCAGTGCGTCCTATCGCGGCTGCGATTGCGGAGGCGACGACGTCGACATCATTACGCACCTCACTCTCAAGGAACCGCATGACGGTCCAACCACCCTTCTCTAGCTGGTTCGTGACTGCCTCGTCGCGTTCCATATTTCGCCGGATCTTTCGGATCCAATACTCGGCATTTGTCGTGAACTGGTCCTCGAGTCGAGAGAGGCCGCGGAGGCGCCATTGCGATCCGTGCCAAAAGTCACCATCCACAAACACTGCGACTAGCTGATCCTTGAATACGATGTCTGGTTTGCCCGGGAGGTCGTGGTTATCAAGTTCAAACGCGAGTCCACGAGCGACTAGCGCTTCACGGACTCGGAGCTCCGGTTCCGTGCCCGAGGATCGGACCGCGCGCATGACGGCGGAACTGTCAGCAGTGGACCGCTTGCTAATCCGTGACATACCGGCGTAGGTTGATGGCTAATGCCTTGGCGAGGAGAGGCGGTACTGCGTTCCCAACGTGACGGCGCTGTGCTTCGGCGCCACCCAGGAATCTGAATGTGTCCGGAAAGCCCTGGAGGCGGGCTACTTCTCGCACAGTAAGCACTCGATTGTCGCGATAGTGGGTGAACCTACCCGATCCTGGGTTGTGCGTTTGCGTTGTCATCGTCGGTGCAACACCGTCCGCACTCAGGCGGGCGTACGCCGAACGGAAATACTCCTTCCGTCGTAGTGGATGGCCGGCTGTTCTCTGGGGGGTTTCCCCAGGTGCGAGTTGCGCCAGGGCCTCAACGATTGACTGGCTGTGCGCCACGGCGACATGGTTGAACAGCGACGTTGAGTTACGGCGCATGGAGAGCTGGTATTCCGTCCATGGCACCAGATCGTAATCCGCCTCCTCAGTGCCCTCACCGGCACTTAACGCCGGAAGGTCTCCAATGGCGTCCCCCACCGTGGGTGGAGTGGGAGATCCTGACGGGGCACTTGGAGTGGATCGGCGCGCTCGTCCGAGCTCATGGTGCGTCGGCTGTGGAACCAGCGGCTCGGTTGGATCACGCCCGCGCTGTGCCTCCGCCGACACGCCGATCAGGAAGCAACGTGTTCGGACCTGTGGCACCCCAAACGCAGTAGCGTTTAGGACAGCCGCTTCTGTGCGATAGCCGGCCTCGCCGAGCTGTACACGCACTCGGCCCAATAGCAGTCCGTCGTGTGCCCAGGCAAATTCGGGCACGTTTTCGATAACCACGACCTTCGGTCTCAGCAGGCGAGTCAGCTCACATACGCGCATTGCGAGGCGGTTATCGAGCGTTGGGTGCCTCTTGCCGGCAGAAGAGAAGGACTGACACGGGGGCCCAGCCAACAGGACGTCGACGTCGCCTCTGGAAAGAGCGGTCTGTCGAGCGAGGAGCTCACCGTCGCCAACTTCAGTGGGTGAGAATCGATGAACCACAAAGCGAGTGGCTGGGAAATTCTCCGCATAGAACGCTTCCAGGGACTGGTCCGCGTCGACGGCGACCGCCAAAGTGGCATCGTTGCCTAGCGCTTGTAGCCAACCCAGCGAGAGCCCGCCGGCACCACTGAACACATCGATAATGGTGACATTCCCGCCCCCCCGCTCCTGCGACACTAATCGAGCAAGTCAGCCACGAGGTCGTATGGCAATTCACCGAGGAAGCGGTTGGATACGTCGCTAAGTTCGTTCTCGACGCGATCCAGCGACAACTCAGACTCGCGGCGTTGTCGATACCGCAAAGCCTCACGCTGCACAACATCGCGAAACATGTGGAGCTGGTAACTCCTAAACGACGCGCCCTTGGCTCCGCCCCGCCTGAGGGCCTCTTGGGCGAAGACGTGATCGGTATTTATCCACCAGACGTTGAATGTCTTATCTATGTCGTCTTGTTCAAGTGGTGGGTGGCGGCTGGTCAGATACTTGGAGGCCGTACCGTTCGTAGCGGGGTCAGGATCAAAGCTGCTCAGAAGAACCTGCGGAAAGCGGGGTCGACGTTGTGGCTGCTGCGTGCCAGGAACCTCTTTCCTGCCGCCTTCCCCCTCCCCTCCAGTGCCGCGACCACCCTTTCCATCGTTCTCATCTCCAAGAGGCCCGGTACCGCCTCCCGTTGGATCGTCGACGACGTCCACAAAGATCTGAGTCTGCAGGGCTTCCAGGAAACGGGACGCGTGCTTATTGAGCTCATCGTTGAGAATCGAGGCGAGTTCTAGTTCTCGCCGCTTGGCGTCCTCACGCTTAGCTTGCTCGATTGCTGCAACGCGGGACCAGATTTCGCCAGCCACCCAGTCAAGTAGCAGCCTTGATGGCTCTGACGTGATCAGATGCTCGCGGTCGTTCTGTACCAAGCTGTCGATCGCGGGATCTTGGACGGAGAGCTCAGCGAACATGAAATCCAGAATCGGCGAGTGTCCAGGCAGCGGCAATTCTCGGATCGTGTAACGGGCAACGGGGTTGGCACCGTCGTCGACGATGATGAGAGCGTTTCGATCCTTGAGTCGACCCGTTAACGGCAATAGAGACTTCTCAAGCGTAAGGGAGCCAATTGTGGGTCCTTGAGCACCAACCGACACCAGCGGCGCGACCGGGATCGGGATGGGAGTGGCGTCCCAGTCGTCATCGGTTTCTAGTCCGTCCTCTTGGAGACGTGCCAGCACTTCTGTACCGTTTGCTAGAACAGAGATGTCCAGCTCTCGGATCGGTCTCCTAGCCTGCGCGGTCTCGATCAAGCTATCGACGAGCTTCTGACGGTCCCAACGTCCGCCCCGCACAACGTCATTGGATGACAGGACCTGACGTGCCTTGCGCCCCGCCAACACCGTCAGGCCGCGGGTTCCCTTGTTGAGCTCCTGGACGAGAGTCGGATGCCTCGCCTCAAGATAGGCAACAAGGACCTCGCCCCCGCCTAGTCGTTCAGATTTTGGACAGGCGCGGTCAAGCGCAGTGCGCCAGTCCGCAGGCTCATCCTTTGCCTCCCAGAAGCCAGATTTGCCGTCATCGCGCCGTTGCACGACTAAGCTCGTCATCCTGCCATCACGAAATGTGAGAAGGCGCCCACCGTCCCGCCACATTTCACGCATGTAGAACTTGCCTCCGTTGCCGTGTCCGCCGGTAACCTCCACGTCCTTCATCCGTGTACCCAGCGTTGCCGCACTCCGCGAGCCCCAGTTCAGGAAGAACTCCTGGATATCGGCCAGGGTCGTGCCTCCAAAGTCAATCACGGCGAGATTGGGCCCATTAGTTTGGCCCGTCCCGTCAACCAAATTGATGACTACGGGCCATGATCCATCCAGCGACTCCTCGCCGAGCGCGCGGAGCCTGAGATAGTTATCTAGCGCGTTCTTTAGCCATTCAGCGACTCCGCCAGCATGGCGGAATTTGAACGACTTCCCGATTGTGTCGAGAAGATCGGGACTGATACGCGTTTCAACGAGTTCTATGCTGGCCATTCCGGTCAGGACCACAAATACCTAAAATTGGTCGATAGATACTTGAGCAAAGCAGCCAAGTCTGCAGCTCGTGGTATTCCTAGCTCATCAGCTCTCTGAATGGCTCGTCCTGCGGCTTTCACCCGCAGTGCACGCTCTTGCAGGGGCGTGCCGGTGCTGAATTCGAAGAAGAGCCGCGCATCGTATTCGATGAGTTCATCTGGACGACCGGATTCCCAGGTGCGCAATGCGCGCGAAGCAATCGCACGCTCAAGAAATGCCTGTTCGTCCCGAGCAAGTCGGAGCTTGGGAACCGATTCTGTCGCGCCTTCGGCGGGTTCTATGGCTAACGCCGCGGCGAGGCCGCGATCGGTTAGCCGAAACACCTTGTTGCCGAGAGAGACGACCAATCCTTTAGGCCGAAGGGTCTGATAGACCCGTTTGTGAATGTCTGAAGCATCGGGGTGCTCAGGGTGATTTCGCAGACCGAAGTCGGCGGGAAAATCGCGCCACGCCTGCAAGACAAGATCCTCATAATGAACTTGGTTGGTTGTCCAGTTGGCGGCATGGGCCATGGCTACAAGAACTTTGTCGTGCTGAGTTAGCCGGCGGCGACTGACTGTGGTGGTCGATGGTCGCGGCGCAAGGGGATTGCTCGAGCTTGGCACAGCAAGAGTTTAGCCACCGTGTTCCGTTGAGAGACTCCCGACCGAAGATACGCCTCGGCCGACCGATTCGTCGACCCTTCTGTGCGTCGATCACGATTTGTCGGTCTCTAGCCGAGGCGCTGTCGAAGCTCACGCACGATGTCGTCCACGCTTGAATCGCCTTCAACTGCCGCATTGAGGGCCACCTCGTAATCGTCGTATGACCTGCGTTCGTTCTTCTTGGAAGGAGCACGCGATGCAAGCGCCAGGTCGAGCCACGGAGCCCGGGTGCCAACCGCCTCCGCCGCAGCGCGCTCGACCAGCGCCTTTCCGACGTCCCACCGCCGGCGTCTATTCGCGTTCAGACCATCGAGCGCGGCACTGACCTTCCCGAGCGGCTCTTCCCTGATGGTTCCGCGGAGACCCATGAAGACGTCGTCCGACGGGACCTCACGGCGATCGAGTAGCCAACCGAGGCTGTCGAGGTCAACGACCGCGTTGGCCGCGCCGTGGGCGGCGACCGCGGTCGGCAACGTCGAAGCACCATTGACGCCAGCATCAACGAAGGCCCTCGCCAGTGCGGTCGCGGCGGAGATCTCCGAGCGGCTGGTCCGGGAAATGGCGGACTCGACCTCGGTGATGATCGCGCTTGGGTCGGCCAGATCCTGGATCGCCAACGCGACGGGCGCGACTTTCGCTGCCATCGCGAGTGGCATCGCGTCGATCCGGCCAGCGACATTGGCAACGAGCTTCGCTGCGGCATCCGCCGACTTCAGAACTACGATCCTTTCGCCGAGGCCAGGGAGGAGCTCGACGTAGGTGTCAAGGTCGCTCACGGTCGCGAGGGCCGCAAATACCCTGTCGAAACTGTCTGGGTCGTCCGAGGTGACCGCGACGTCCAGATACGCACTGCCCATGCCGCCTGACCAGCGCGTGGCCGCGATCTCCGCAACCTCGACCTCTGCATACTCGAGTTCTTCGGCGTGGCTGGCGGCGAGGCTGAGGAAGTCGTCGGCAGAAAAGCCATTCATCAGTCTCGTCAGCGGCGCAGCGATGGCACCATCAGAGGTGGGCAGCTCGAGGGCGAGCTCGACGGCGCGCAGACCTCCGGGAGCCCACGACACTAACCGGACCGCCACGGCATCGAGATGTGCGTCCGACTCCAAGTTCTTGGTGAGCGCGACGACCTTCTCAAGGACTGGCAGGAGCGAGTCGGTTGACGCGGGCGTGCCAAGGACGGTCATCAGCCGATCGAACACGGGGCTCAGAGCCTCGCTGCCATCCCATGCGGCCCGTTGTTGGGCGACCAGCAGGCGGTCAGCCGCCGTCTCTAGCGGCGCGAGGTCAGCTTCGGGGTCGAGGGCTACCAAGCGTCCGACGTACAGGTCGGCGACGGGTCCGGGAAGAAGGAGTCCACTGACGTCGGTATCGAACAGCGGTTCGAGATCGTCGTCGGACAGCTTCGCCAGAGTCACCTTCGCCTCCTCGAGCTTGCTGGCCGAAAGCGCATCGGCCGTGGCGACCACGAAGCGGACCACACCGACCACAGGAAGCGAGCTCGTGCTCGCAATGGTGCCGACGGCGCGCTCCGCGAGCGTCGCACGACGAGGTGTGCGAGCGCCCTTCGGAAACAGCGCCAGAAGGGTCTCTGGCTTCAACGCTCGGAAGTCCGATGGGTCGGCCGATACGAGATAGTCGGCCGTCGCGGCTCGCAGCATGGCCATAGCCCTGGAATCGGCCTGAGCCACCGGCGCGAGTGCGTTCAGCCCCGCGCGTGCCCCGTCTCGCCATGGTGCGGCCAGATCGACCCGGACCTCGTCGAGTAGACCGACCAGCGCCTCGTGTAGTTCCTCGCCTGATAGCGATGCAAGCTCTGCCTGAAGGGCGACCGCATCACCTGCCTTGAGGGCGCGCTCGGCGGCCCCGGGGTTTGCGAGCGGCCCGAGCTGGCGGTTCGGTCGAACGGTGAGGAGCGTTCGGACCACATCGGCCGACGGCAACGTGGGCCGCGTGAACAACAAGAAGTCGAGTAGGGCTTGGACGCGTCGTTGCTGCTCGTGAAGCCAGTCCCCCTTCTCCTCGTCACTGGCGGGAGCAACGGATCGGCGGCTAAGCAGAGCCAGTAGGTGCGACGTCCGCTCGACACCTTCGCTGAGACGGCGTATCTCATTGACCCGGCGGATCGATCGCTCGGTGTCGTTGTTGAGCGGCGTGATGGTGCCGGGGAATCGGGCCACGAGCACCTCGATGAAGGCGACGTCAGACAGGGTCACCTGGGCGCGTTCGATCTCCGGGACGAGATAGGCGCGTGCGTAGACCCCGTTCGCGATCCGCTTTGCTGCCCTCGGCGACCCGGCCGCGCCAGAACCAATGAGCTCGGCGACGGGTCTGAGGGTAGTAGCCGTTGGGCCTGGAAATAGATCGGTTAGCAAACCCAGGATGGACCCTCTTAGGTCAGCCGCCGTGGGACTGGTCAGGACGAGATCGAGGTTGAAGAACTTGTCGAGGTAGTCGCGTGCCGCCTGTTCGTCGCCGCCCATCGTGTGCTCGAGATGGCGCTCCAGGGCTCCTCGATCGAGCGGCACGAGAAAGATGCAACGGCTCTTGCGGAGCTCGACGAATGACCGGACCTCGCCCAGCGCCTGAACGGCCTCGTCGCCCGCGAGTCGATCCAAATTGTCCAGAACGACGAGGACCTTCCTGTCCTGGTGCGAAGTCACGAAGGAGATGAACTTCCGGCGGAGGGCCACCGCCTCGCGGATCGGCGGAAGGGTCGATGCCGGTTGGGCGACCGACAGGACCATTCCGCTCTGGAGGACCACGAAGATCAGGATCGCGATCGCACCCGACACCACAGGCCCGATCCACGGCAGCGGTGGGGTTCCCGCCGCAGGGGCGGGCTGGCTGATGGCAACGCCGATGGCGACCACGGCTACGGCGGCCACCAGCACCGCCAACAACCCCCGGCGCGTCTTCAGCGTCGGTGCAATCGTCCGAATCGGGACGGCCTCGAGCTGCGGGCGACGCAGCTCTTTGTCGAGCTCGTCAGCCTTCTCTTCGAGCCTGGTCCCGAGCTTCGCTTCATCCAAGTTGGGTTCAGCCAGCCGGACCGCGACCTCAACTGCGAGGGTCCGGCGGAGCTCGCTGATGTCCTCACTCCACAGGTCGACTTCTACGACAGGAACCTTCCCCTTCAGGAGAGACGGCAGGCGCTTCGCGACCCATGTCTTGCCGACTCCCCACGACCCAGAAAGGGAGACCGTGTAGGGCGGCTCGATGCGCTCGATGACAGCTGCCAGTCGCTCGGCCACCTCTTTGGTGCCGAAGCGATCGGGTGGGTCCTTGTCGTCATCCGGCTCGTCATCCTTGATCAGGGCGGCGGGCGGGGCCTCCAGGAGAACGTGCCCGAGCGACAGCGGATCGCCTTGTTCCGTGTCGGCGACGGTCTCGTCGCGCTGCTCTGCGGTCAAACTCCCTCCCGGAGTCAAACTCGGAATGCTGCGAGGGCAACCTTCCTGAGTCACCGGCGATCCTACCGGCCGGGAAGGCGCGCAGCTTCAGTTTTGAATTCCAGGGTGGCGGTCTCGTGGATCGCTTGTCCGATCGAGCGGCAACCCGGACGTCTCGTCAGGCGGTGTCGAGGAAATCGAGCACCGTGGCGGCGACCAGCGGTGACTCCGCCATGTTGTAGTGCGTCAGCCGCGGCAGGATCGCGAACGCGTGGCCGCCCTTGGGACGCCCCTCCCCCATCCAGCCGCCGTTGCGCAGGCCGCCGTCGAGCAGCTTGAAGGCCTCAACGTAATGACTCGGCGGCGCCATGTCGGCGTCGGCGGCGACGATCAGAGTCGGCACCTGCAACGCGCGCATCTCCTCGCTGAAGTCGAAGTCCTGGGCCAACGACCGCTGAAAAGGCTGGCGGAGCGATATGCCGAGCGCCGCTACTTTGAAATGACCTGGCCGACGAAGGACTACGATGCCACCCCTGTCGAGACGACAGCCGAACGGGGATCGAGTGGCTAAGCCCTACTGCAACGCGATCGACTGCAACAACCTCCGGACTCGGCCGAACAGCAGTCACTGCCCATCCCATGAGGCCGAGTGGCGCGCTATCCAGCATGACCAGAAGCGCGGGGTGACGCTGGAGATAAGACAACGGCGTATCGCGATGGGCATGTCCGAGTTCCCCCGCCGCTAGACCGCGTACGCGCCATATAGGAGCGCCTCCGCGGGCGTTCGCTAGTCTCACTTTGATGAAGCGCATCGGATTTCTGTTATTCGGCCACTGGTCCGATTCCCCGCACTCGCAAGTGCGTTCAGCGTCCGATGCCTTGCTCCAGTCGATCGAACTAGCTGTCGCGGCCGAAGAGCTCGGCGCCGATGGCGCGTACTTCCGCGTCCACCACTTTGCGCGCCAGCTCGCCCCCCTTTCCCGCTCCTCGCCGCCGTGGGTGCGCGTACCAAGCGGATCGAGATTGGAACCGCCGTCATCGACATGCGCTACGAGAACCCGTTCTACATGGCCGAGGACGCCGGGGCGGCCGACCTCATCGCCGGCGGCCTGCAGCTCGGTATCAGTCGCGGCTCGCCCGAGCAGGTGATCGATGGTTACCGCCACTTTGGCTACGAGCCTGCCGAGGGTGAGACGGACGCCGATATGGGTGGTTCGGTGGGCGGCCAGACACCGACGAGGACCTCGTCGATGTGCGGTGCGACGAGCGGCCAAGCGGCTGCCAGCTGCTCGGTGATGCCGACCAGCCAGCCTTCGGGATCGAGCCACCAATCAGGTTTGGACTGGATGTACGTTCCGATGGGCCAGACCCCCTCGAGCGGCACCTTGTAACCGAGCTTTTGGAGCGGCTCCTTGCGCACGACCTCGACGAATCGACTTCGTGGCGCGACGAGCGTAGCTGGATCGGCCCACCAGAAGACCCCTGACTTCGGGCGAGCGTTGCCGAGCGGATCGACGGACTTGCTCCATTCCAGCGTCAGGGCGACCGATGGCGGCCACTTCTCGTGCCGGACCATGATTCGCTCGAA
>CAYZEJ010000058.1:0-13999 GCA_964477545.1 uncultured Anaerolineaceae bacterium
TGACGCTGGTTCGCTACAACAACGAGCCGCAGTTCTTCGTCGCTGATGCGGCCGTGTTCTACGGCCTGATCGCGGACGTGCTGGATCGCCTCGTGCCCCAAACGGACGACGAGACGATCGACCCGGACACGCTGACCCGGATCAAGGACGCGATCGCGGTCATCGAACGAAAGCAAGCCGCCCGCAACCGTTCCTAGGCGCAGTTCCGATCAGATGCTCAAATTTGCGTGCACGCGATCCCCGGAACAGACCGTTTCGAGCGTTTCCAACCGGATTTGAGTCGATTCTCCACTCAGCCGTACGGCCACGTGATCATATGACCGGACCCGCCACTACAGGCACGTCCGCGTGGACTCTCATGTGCACATTTGACTGAAAATCGGGTGCCGGTCGGCAGGGGTAGGCTGGCTGACATGGGGCGCACGATTGTGAATGTCGCGATGGGCGGACTCCTCGGTGGCCTGGCGTCGCTCGCGATCTCGTTTGGGCCGTTTGCCCTGATCGTCGTGGTCGCTCTGGCGTTGCTCCTCGGGTTCGCATCGCGATCCCATGCCGTGGTTTCCGGCGTCCTCTGTGGATTCGGCCTCACCTGGCTTGTCCTCATTGGGAGCGGCTACACGACCTGCGTCTCCATGGGTCCCAACTGCTCCGGCAGCGAGAACATGGTGCCCTTCCTCATCACTGCGGGCGTTGTCTTCTTGGCGGGTCTCGCCGTCGGTCTGCTTGGCATCGTCCGCGACCGCGACCGCGACCGCGACCGCGACCGCGACCGCAACCGCGGCGCGAGGCACGGCGCCAAGGGGAGCGCGGCATGAATGCCGAGGACATCCTGTTCATCGGGCTTGCTTTTGTCTGGCTTGTTGTGCGCGTGGTTACCCAGAGATGGGTGCGACGCAGACTTGAAGCCGGGGCTATCTCCATGGACGCAGCCCTGTTCATTCACGCGGCGACGTTCGCCGTTCTTCCTCTGCTCGCGCTTCCGTTTCGCCACTCTCCTTCCGACATAGCGCTGTTCGTTGCCCTGTCGGCCCTGCTCTTTCTGGGCCAGTTGACCCTGACCAAACTCATGCTTCGCTTCATGAAGGGCCGCTGACGCCTTTGCCGCGCTAGGCTCGCCGTGATGAGGCAGCTGTATCTCGCAGCGACTGGCATTAACCGCGGCAAGACGACCGTCGCGCTCGGGCTGTTGGCCGCGCTCGTCGATCGCGGGCTCGACGTCGGTTTCACCAAGCCTGTCGGGCAGCGCTACGCGATCGTCGATGGCGAGCCTGCCGACGAGGACGCCATCCTGATGCGCGCCGCGCTCGGCCTCACGGACCCGCTAAACGTGATGAGCCCCGTTCACCTTCCACGCGGCTTCACGAAGTCGTACATCCGCGGGGAGGTCACGCCGGATCTCGCCGGTCGCATCCGCCGGGCGCACAGGGCCCTCGCCGACAGCCACGACCTCCTGCTGGTCGAGGGGACGGGCCATGCTGGCGTGGGCTCGGTGGTCGGTCTATCGAACGCACAGGTCGCCCGCATGCTCAAGGCTCCGGCGGCGATAGTGGCCGAAGCAGGTGTCGGCCGGCCGATCGACGAGATCGTCCTCAATCGGGCGTTGTTCGCGCGCCATGGCGTGGAGGTGGTTGGCGCGATCATCAACAAGGTCGACGCGACCGCCCACCCGACCCTGCCGGACGTTCTGCGCGACGGCCTGGCGCGACACGGGATCGAGCTGCTGGGCATGCTGCCGTACAAGCCGCTGCTTTCCAACCCGACGCTCTCGATGCTCGTCGAGCAGGTCAAGGGCGAAGTGCTCAGCCAGAGCGACGACCTGGACCGCGTCATCGATCACGTGGCCATCGGCGCCATGCAGCCGCGCCACCTGATCGAGCGCATCGGCCCGGGCAGCCTGCTGATCGTGCCCGGCGATCGAACCGACGTCATCCACTCGATGGTTGCGGCGAACCGCGCGTCGCGGATCGGCGGCGAGAGACGCGGGCTGTTTGCGCGGCGACGCCAGGTGTTCGGCCGCTCGCCGGATGATCCCAACCGGACGGAGTTGGCCGGTCTGGTGCTCACCGGCGGCTACCGGCCCAGGCCGCGCGATCTTGAGGCCATCCGGCAGGAGCGGCTCTTCGCCTTCCTCGTCGAGACCGACACCTACGAAGCGGCTTCGGAGGTGCACGACCTGCTCGTGAAGACGCACCCGGCCGACCGCGAGAAGATCGAGCTGACGCGCCAACTGGTCAGCGAGCATCTCGACATCGACAAGGTTCTCGATAGGTTCGCCGATCCCGGCACCATCCGGCCGGCGCGACGTGGACCCGCCGCGACGGTCACGGATCCGGCTGGTCAGCTGGTCAGGCTGGTCGGCTCTGGATTGCGGTCGTTGACAGGTCGACCTGGCCGATCTAGCGGATCGGACCGATCGGCAGGCAGTCGATCAACCGCGCGGAAGGAAACCTGACTGCCAGGCTCGCCAGCGCGGGTCGATCCAACACCTGGAGCTCTTCCAGCGTTTCCGCGTCGGCGATGCTGACGTAGTCGGGCGTTCCGAGCGACGCAAGCTCGAGCTCCGACCCCATCCGCTCGCGCAACCGATCCACCGACGTTTCGCCACCTGCGACCGAGTCGGCGGCAGCCTGCAGAGCACGGTAAAGGGCGGGCGCCTGGAGCCGTTCGTGGTCTGTCAGATAGCGATTTCGGGAGGAAAGGGCGAGGCCGTCCGATTCGCGGACTGTCGGGCACACGACGATCTCCACCGGCAGGCCAAGGTCGCGCGCGAACCGCTTGATGACGACCGACTGCTGACCGTCCTTCTGGCCGAAGTAGGCCCTGGTCGGCTGTACGAGGTTGAAAAGGGTCGTTACCACCGTCGCGACGCCGCGGAAGTGTCCGGGCCGCTGCGCCCCCTCCAGCAATTCACCAAGCCGTCCAACATCGACGCTCGTCACGGCGCCTGCGGGGTACATCTCCTCTACGGTGGGGAGGAATGCGACGTCGACCCCGAGGCTCTCAAGCAGCGCGAGGTCTGCCGCCTCGTCACGCGGGTACTTAGTGAAGTCCTCGTTCGGGCCGAACTGGGTCGGGTTGACGAAGACGCTCGCGACTACCGAGGCGCATTCCTGAGCGGCGCGGCGGAAGAGGCTGGCGTGACCCTCGTGAAGGGCACCCATCGTCGGTACGAAGCCGACGGGCTTTCCTAGGCCCGCGCGAGCGTCGGCCAGCGACGTGCGATCCCTGACGACTCTCATGGCGGCGGGATCGGCCTCTCCCGACCGCATCCGGGCTGGCTATACCGCCGCAATTCGGTGAGGTACTGGCAGAACGCCGGCCAAATCGACGTGTGGTCGCCGCCAAAGACTGACAGCAGCCGGTATGGCCCCTCATCGCTTTGCATTGGCGCGGCCCTTCCAATGAGAAGCACCTTGGGATCGATGCCGGTGACCGAATAGACGGTCGTCTCCGAGAAGTAGTCGGGCACATTGGTCCGGGAGATTTGACCGAAGGCCGTCAGATCGTCTTCGATGTCCAGCAAAGCGAGGCCGACCGAAAAGCTGTACCGGACGCCGTTGACTTCAGCGAGCGTGGGACACGAAGCGTTCGAAGAACCGGTCATGCACCCGTCGGCCGAGCCGAGAAACAGGACGATCGAAATCCCGACGACCAGAAGAGAGAGCCCAAGCAGCGCCGCGATTCGCGCCCGGGTACTGCTCACGAGGCATCGACCCGGTCCCGGGGAGCTCGAACGACCATCGGATGACGAGATTTCAGTGCCAGTGAACAGGCTGGCACCAAAACGTCGCTTTCCGGCATCGTCATGCTCCCGAATGCGACGACTTTGTCAATCACAGGGAAATGTTGAGTGCTGCCAGCCCGCGATCGAGGGCGTTTGTGTTGAAAGTCATCGATTTACGGCCGATCTGTTCACTGTCAGTGAAATTCTGACGAGCAGGCCAGCCAAGCAAGCCGGGGAGGCTCGTTTAGAGGTCGCGGTCGAGCGGGATCGGCTCGCTTGACATGTCGGCGCGGTCGAATGCGCCGGCGCCCAGAACTTCGGCGAGCACTGCCGGGTCCATCGAGGACGAGTGCTCGGGACCGGGAAACGTGCCGGCGGCGACGTCGGAGGCAAACGCGGTCACCGCCTCGGACATGCGCAGGGCCAGCTCCTCGTACCGCTTGGCGTGCTTCGGGATGAAGCCATATGTCAGGCCGAGCAGGTCAGTGATCACCTGGACCTGGCCGGAGCAGCCTGCGCCCGCACCGATGCCGATCGTCGGGATCTTCAGCCGTTCGGTGATCGCCACAGCGAGCTCGGTCGGCACGAGCTCAAGCACCACCGCGAACGCGCCCGACTCCTGCACGGCGAAGGCATCTGCGAGTAGCCGGCGCGCCGACTCGACGCTCTTTCCCTGGACGCGGTGGCCGCCGAGGCCGTACACGGATTGCGGCGTCAGGCCGATATGGCCCATCACCGGGATGCCGCTGCGCGCGATGGTCTCGATCGTCCGCGCGCTGCGCACGCCGCCCTCGACCTTGACCGCGTGCGCGCCGCCCTCGCTGATGAACTTGCCGGCGTGCTCGAGCGAGGCCTGCTCGGTGACTCCGTACGAGAGAAACGGCATGTCCGCCACGACCAGTGTCTTGCGCGTCCCACGCACCACTGCCTTTACGTGGTGGAGCATCTCCTCCATCGTCACGCGGACGGTCTCCTCGTAGCCGAGCATGACCATGCCGACCGAGTCGCCCACGAGGATCATCGGGATGCCCGCCTCGTCGACCACCCGCGCCGTGGGGTAGTCGTAGGCGGTAAGCATCGCGATGCGCTGGCCGTCGGCGTGCATCCGCGCGATGTCGGCGACGCCGACGCGGCGCTCGGGCTTACCTTGCTTTGGGGCGGGCTGGGGCTGGCTTTCGGCGCTCATGTCGCTGCCAATGATGCACTCTCGGCCGATTTTGCCGAGCGAAGCCCGATTACCCGATCCAGCAGACGCCCCGCTACGGCGACCTTTGACATCAGTGGCCACGCTTCGTCGGGCTCGCCGGGAACCACGATCGTGACCCTATTCGTGTCCGTCCCGAAGCCCGAGCCTTCTTCGGCGACGTCGTTGGCCACGAGCAAGTCCACGCCCTTACGCTCCGCCTTCTCGCGCGCGCGATCGACTGAACCGGTCTCGGCAGCGAAACCGACGATCACGGCGGGGCGTTTGCCGCTGGCTCGCGACACAGACACGGCCTCGGCCAGGATGTCGCTGGTCGGCTCCAGTTCCAGCGTCAGCCCGTCGGCCCGCGCGAGCTTGGAGGGCGAGTGCGTGCGTGGTCGGAAGTCGGCCACCGCGGCGGCCATGATCAGCGCATCGGCGTTGGGGAGCGCGGCCAGGACTGCGTCGCGCATCTCGGCGGCGGTGGGGGCGGAGACCAGCTCCGCGGCATCCGGCAGGGACGCCGTCACGAGGCCGTGGATGAGGGTCACGCGCGCGCCGCGCGCGAGAGCGGCCTGGGCGATGGCGACCCCCATCTTGCCGCTCGATCGGTTGCCGATGTAACGCACGGGGTCGATCGGCTCCGCGGTCCCACCGGCGGTGACCACGATGTGCCAGCCGTCGAGGTCCGCGGTTGGCTCGGCGATGGCGACGGGTGGCCGCAGGTCGGGATCAGGCTGCCTGATCGGCTTGCCTTCAACCGCCCGATCGACCGCGGCCATGATCTCCGCCGGCTCGGCCAGCCTGCCCCGGCCGACCTGGCCCGACGCGAGTGACCCGTACTCCGGCTCGACGATCGTGTAGCCGTACGAGCGCAGCTTTTCGATGTTCGCGCGCGTTGCCGGGTGTGCGTACATCTCGCCGTCCATCGCTGGTGCGACGACGACAGGCGCGCCCGAGGCCAGGCAAGTTGCGGTGACGATGTCGTCCGCGAGGCCCGCGGCCATCGCCGCCAGCCAGCGTGCCGTGGCCGGCGCAACGAGGATCACGTCGGCCGAATCGGCCGCGACGATGTGGCTGATGCGCTGGTCCGGCAGGAGTTCGAGAGGGTCGGTCATCGGGCGGCGGCGCGTGAGCGTCTGGAGGGTCAATGGCCCGAGGAAGGCTTGGGCGCTGTGGGTCATCAGCGGCTGCACGTCCGCGCCAGCGGCTATCAGGGCGCGTGCCAGCTCGGCCGACTTGTAGGCGGCGATGGAGCCGGTCACGCCCAGCAGGACGAGCCGGCCGTCGAGCGTCGTCAAGGCTGCGCTACCGATTCCCGTCGCCCGACTTCGGCATGCAGGATGGCCAGCCCGCGCAGAGTCAGCAGCGGGTCGATCTCATCGACACCGGGGATCGCCTTCGCCCATTCGGTGTTCGAGAGGCCGCCCGTCAGGATGACCTTGGGTGGATCCGCGCCGTCGAGGGCGAGCTCCGCAGTCATGGCACGGACGAGCTCGCGGACCAGGCCCAGATAGCCGATCAGCGCGCCGCTCTGCATGGCGCTGACCGTGTCGCGGCCGATCGCCCGGGGCGGCATGACGAGCGACACGAGTGGCAGCTGAGCCGTATGCGCCGCCAGCGCCTCGACCCCAAGGCCGGCGCCTGGCGCGATTGCCCCGCCTATGAAAGCTCCGTCCGAGGCCACCACGTCGAAGGTCGTCGCCGTCCCGAGATCGACGACGATCGCCGGCTTGCCGTACAGGCGCGCCGCGGCCAGTGCGTTGACCAGGCGGTCATCGCCGACTTGCGCTGGCTCATCCACCCGGATCGGCATGGGCAGGTTCGTGCTGTTGGCGACCAGGACCGCGATGCCCCTGAGATCCGCGAGTTGCGCAAGCGCTTCGGTTACAACAGGGATGACGCTGGCGATCACCATCTCACTGACGTCGTCGATAGTGGTGTCGTCGAGCCGGAGGAGCTGGTCGAGGACTGTCTCCAGCTCATCCGCTGTCCGGTTGGCCGGGGTCGGGGCACGGCGCGAAGAGGTGATCTCTCCGTCGTGGATGATCCCCAAGTTGAGATTGGTATTGCCCACGTCGAGCGCAATGAGCATGGCTCGATCATACGCGGAGCATCCGACCGACCGGCCACCGTAGGATTCGGGTCATGCCACGGGCGTTCGCTGGGCTGGTCTTGGTCATCCTCGCCTCGGCAGTTGGGTGCGCATCGCCTAACCGGGCGCCTACGAACTGCTGGGTCGGCTTCCGCGGCGAGTACCGCCTCCTGGCCGCTGATGGGACCGATCCTGGAGCAGCCGCGGTCGAGGAGGCCGCTCGCATCATCAACGCGCGCATCGCCCGCATCGGCTTTGCCGAGTTCCTTGTGCGTTTCCGTTCCGATGGAGTGATCGAGGTCGAGCTTCCATCCTCGGCCGACCAGATTGACGTGCACGAACTGATCCGGCCGACGGGCGACCTGACGTTCGTCCCAATTCCGGAGGGCGTCTCGGTGGAAATGGACGATCCCATCCCGCCGGACCTGGTGCCCCTCTTCGGTCGCGAGGCATTGGAGATGGTGTTTCCCAGCGTCGATCAGCAGGGCCTGAGCGCGCTGGACATCGAGCTCATTCCCGGCGCGGCAGGCGCCTTCGCGGATTACACGGGTCGGAGCGTCGGCCGGCAGTTCGCGATCGTGCTCGACGGAGTCGTCCTCTACGCTCCGATCATCCAGCAGCCGATCGACGACGGAAGGGCACAGATCTCTGGGATCGACGTGGATGTCGCAAACCGGCTCGCGGCGATCCTGTCCCTGCCGCGGCTCCCCGGCACGCTCAACGAGCTGAGCTTCAGCGCACTCGATCCCGCGCCGGGCTGCTCCAGTCTCTGACGAACCCGTTCTTACGGCCGTGCGTTTCCGGTTCGCAAGGGTCAATCGGACGCGCTACCATCGCCGCGTCCTCGCGCCGGAAGCGGGTCGGCGCCAACGTGGAAACGTGTGAGGAGGAGCGTGTCGCTCGAGCCGCCAGCGAAGTTCTTCGTCAATAGCGGCCTTGTCTCGACCCCCACCGATATCTACAACCTGCTGCGCCCGCTGCTGAAGCAGACCGTGTCGTACCGCTATTACCGCGGTGGCTCGGTCATCTCACACGGCACCGGCTGGGTCGAGCGCATCGTCGTCGACCGGCCCGAGGTCTCGACCTTCTTCACCCCGCTCTCGATCTGCGTGAACATCGACTCGTTCGAGCATCTCGAGTTCGAGACTCGCCCCGACCAGCTCATCGTCTACACGCTCGTCCAGGGTGATGAGCGGATCGTCGTCGAGTTTGCTCCCGTCGGCCGAACGGACGCCGACGAGCCCGAGCAACAGCGCTTTGCCTTCCCGATCACCGCCGACTACGTCCAGATGGAGCTGAGCGTGCTCGACGGTGGTGAAGCGTCGGAGTCGACCGGGGAGGGAACGGAGGGGATCTGAGCGGCCGATTTTGCCCAATCGGCGCGCTGATCACTGGGGAGCCATAGCCCGCCGCTGAGCGGGCGGTCAGAGGGAGGTAGGAGAGGGATGGAAGCGATCGCTTCCTATTTCAAGTTCGCCGAGCGCGGCGCAACGTGGGGCACGGAGATTCGTGCGGGCGTGACCACATTCATGGTCATGGCCTACATCATCTTCCTGAACCCGAACATCATTTCCGGTCCGCTCGGGCTTGACCCGGTAGCGGTCGCGGCCGGTACGGCGCTGATCGCCGGGATCATGACGATCGCGATGGGCGTCATCGGGAAGTACCCGTTCGCCATCGCAGCCGGGCTGGGCCTCAACGCGATCGTCGCGTTCCAACTGACCGGCCAGGGCCTGGATGCGCGCGGCGCAATGGGCGTCGTTCTCCTTGAGGGCATCGTCATCCTGGTGCTTGTCCTCGTCGGCTTCCGCGAGGCCGTAATGAACGCCGTACCGCTGTCGCTGAAGCGTGCCATCGGCGTTGGCATCGGGTTGTTCATCCTGTTCATCGGATTCGTCGACGGCGGCTTGATCGTCCAGGGCGTCCCGGTGGTCGCTATCTCGTTCCCGAACTCGCCGCCGCAGTTCGTGTTCGTGATCGGACTACTCATTACGTTCGGCCTGTACGCGCTCAAGATCCGCGGCGCGCTGATCATCAGCATCGCAGTCACCGCGATCATCGCACTGGTGTTCGGCGTGACGCAGGTCCCGCAGAACGTGACACTGGCGCCGAGCTTCTCGACACTCGGTCTCGGCCTGCAGGACCCCTTCCAGGTCTTCGTCCGGCTCAACGTCATCGTCGCCATCCTGACCGTGTTCGCGATCATGCTGGCCGACTTCTTCGACACGATGGGAACTGTCACCGGCGTAGCCGCCCAAGCTGGGCTCGCGCGTGAAGACGGCTCGGTGCCCGGGGTCCAGCGCGTTCTGATCGTAGACAGCGTCGCGGCGATCGCCGGCGGCGCTGGTGGCGTCTCCTCCAACACGACCTACATCGAAAGCGCGGCCGGCGTGGCAGAAGGTGGGCGCACAGGATTCGCCGCAGTCGTTACTGGCGTCCTGTTCCTCATTGCCATTCTGCTTGCCCCGCTGACACAGCTCATCCCGATCTTCGTGACGGCGCCGGCTTTGGTGCTGGTGGGGTACCTCATGTTCACCCTCGTGGGCGACATCCCGTTCGACGACCTCGAAGAGGGATTGCCAGCGCTGCTGACCATGATCCTCATGCCATTGACCTTCAACATCACCGTCGGCATCGGTGCCGGGTTCATCGCCTGGGTCTTCCTGAAGGTCGTCCGCGGCAAGTGGGCCCAGGTCCACTGGCTGATGTGGCTCGTCGCCATCGCATTCCTGGTCTACTTCCTGACGGCCTGGATCTCGGGCATCATCGCCCCGGCTCCTGCGGTCTAATCGCCCAACTCCGGAACCCGTCCGCGGCCGTACCTGTGAGGGCCGGCCGCAACTACTGACCTCACGCCGGGCCTGGCTGCACTGGGCCCGGCGTGCCGATTCCGCCCGCGTGTAGCATTCCGGGCCATGCTTGGACTACCTCCGCAGTCGGCCTTTTCCTTCGCCGGCTTGCGGCCGGCTACGCGCGAATCGGCTGGCTCCCGCCTGAGAACCGGGCTCCAGCCGTCGCTTGTAGGCCGCTGCTGCCCGTTCTCCGCGACCCTCGGCGCTTCGCGCCGGTAGTCGCGGATTACTTGCGATGTTCGACCTGAAATTCGAGCGGACGAAGCTGCCGGACGGTCCGCGTGTCATCTCCGCGCGCATGCCCGGCTCACGCTCGCTGTCCGTCGCCGTCTATGTGCTGGCGGGGTCGCGACTAGAGACGCCCGAACGCGCGGGCGTGGCTCACTTCATGGAGCACGTGACATTCAAGGGAACGCGCGACTACCCAACGACCGGAGCCGTGTCCGAGGCGATAGAGGGCCGCGGTGGCAGTTGCAACGCCGCGACCGATCGCGAAACCACGGTCTACTGGGCGCGGCTCCCACTGCGCGAGGCCGAGCGAGCGTTCAGCGTGCTGTCCGAGCTCGTGGTTCGGCCGTTGCTGCGCGACGAGGACATCTATCGCGAGCGGGACATCATCGTCGAGGAGATCCGCTCCTACCGCGACGACCCGGGCCAGTTCGTCTTCAACTTGTTCGATCGTGCCTTCTTCGGCGACACGCCGTTGGGCTGGGAGATCGCCGGCGAAGAGGAGGGCGTGCTTGCGCTGCCGGAAGCCGAGATTCGGGACTTCTGGTCAGCCACCTATCGGCCAGGCAACTCGGTCATCTCGGTGGCCGGGGACCTCGACCACGCCGAAGTGGTCGAGATGGTGGCCCGCAACTTCGGGACCGGCAATGGCATAGTCCCGTCGTTCGCACCGGCTCCGCCCGTCCCGTGCGAGCGAATCACCGTCGAGGCGCGCGACTCGTCGCAGGCCCATGTGTGCATCGGCGTCCCGGCCCTGCGCCGCGACCATCCGGACCAGTGGACGCTGGAGCTCATGAATACCGTCCTCGGCGAGGGGTCCAGCAGCCGTCTCTTCCAGAAAGTGCGAGAGGAGGCCGGCCTCGCCTATGACGTCCACTCCTTCCAGACCGACTATGCGGACGTCGGGACGATGCAGGTATACGCCGGTGTCGATCCGCGCAACCTGAAGGCCGCCGTAAAGGCGATCCTGGACGAGCTCCGACGCCTCCGTGATGAACCGGTTGCGCAGGCCGAGCTGGACCGCGCGCGCGCGTATGCCAGCGGCCGGCTCGAGCTGAAGCTGGAGGAGAGCCGGCACGTCTCGGCCTGGCTGGGCGTCCAGGAGGCGCTGCACGATCGAGTCCTGACACTGGACGAGGCGCTTGCCGAGCTGGCCGAAGTCACGCCCGAGCGGATGCAAACAGTCGCGCAGCAGCTCTTCCGCGACGAGAGCCTGTGCATGTCGGTCATTGCGCCCGCGCGCTCGACGAATGGCCTGGAGAAGGCCCTTCACCTGAACTAGGGAGATCCATGAACGAACGAACGCTGATCCTCATCAAGCCCGACGGAGTGCAGCGCGCACTGATCGGCAAGATCGTCGAGCGCTACGAGGCGCGGGGCTTAAGGATCGTGGGCATGAAGATGGCCCACGCCGACCGCGCGCTCGCCGAACGCCACTACGAGGTCCATCGCGAGAAGCCGTTCTTCGCGGGGCTGGTCGAGTTCATCACGTCCGGGCCGCTGATCGCGATGGCGGTCGAGGGTCTCAACGCGGTCGCCGTCGTCCGCGAGATCAACGGTGCGACTCGTCCTCACGAGGCGGCGCCGGGCTCCATCCGCGGCGACCTCGCGCTCGACACGGGGCACAACCTGGTCCACGGTTCTGACAGCGTCGAGTCGGCACAGACCGAGCTGGTGCTGTGGTTCACCGCCGACGAGCTTTTCGAATACTCGCGCGAGCTGGACCACTGGGTGACCGGCCCGTCCGAGTAACCGCGTCGGCTCGGCTGGACTGGCTTGCATGCCGCCATATCAGCCAGGTTGATACAAACGGCCCAAAGGAGCCGTAAGCCCGGGGCTCAAGCCAACCGAGGCAGCGGTCTGAGCGTGCGCGGCGTGGCTTGATGGTCTCCGAGCCCTCCCGGGGCAGCCTTACCGCTCCGTTACCCCCTCCATATCAACGTGATCGATATTCGACCAACGAAGGGCGCTCTCCAGACTCGTGCCTGCGGGGGCGGACGGGACGTCCGGGTAGGTCGGCGTCTGCATGATGCCGATCGTGTTCAACGGCCAGTAGCGGAGCCAGGCGCGGCCGACCACCTCGCCGACGCAGATGGGTCCGAACGAGCGGGAATCGCTCGAATCGGGCCGGTTGTCGCCCATCACGAAGATGCGGTCGTCGGGGACAGTCCAGGAATCCTCGCCACTGGTCTCGACGCCATCGATGTAAGGCTCGTCGATGGAGATGCCGTTGATGAAGACCTCGCCGCCCTGGATCGCGACGGTGTCGCCGGGCTCGCCGATCACGCGCTTGATGAACGGCGTGTCCCCTTCGCGCGGCAAGTCATCAGGCGGATCCGTGCATGACACCTCGTGCATCACTGGGTTGAAGACAACGATGTCGCCGCGCGAATAGCTGTCGAAATGTGGCGTGAGCTTGTCGATCAGCACGTACTGGCCCTCCTCGAGCGTCCCGTGCATGCTGTTCTGCTGGATCTGGAACGGCTGCGCCACGAACGTCTGGATGACCCAGAAGATCACGATGGTCAGCAGGAGAGTCTCGGCAATCTCGATCAGACAGCCGAGCGGACGACGGTTCACGGCGTCGGGAGTGTATCGGCGGCAGGGACGGCCCTACTGGCTTGTGGCGGCGGCGGCGGGCGGGACCTTCGGGTATGTCGGCGTCTGGATGATGCCGATCGTGTTAAGGGGCCAGTAGCGGAGCCATGCGCGGCCGACCACGTCGTTGGTGCAGATCTCGCCGATCTGCTCGGAGCGTGAGTCGGTCGAGTTCTCCCGGTTGTCGCCCATCACGAACAGGCGGCCCTCGAGTACGACCCAGTTCTCATCACCGCTGAGCGGGCGGGTGAAGACGCCGTGCACGTACGGCTCGTCGATCAATACGCCGTTGACGTACACCTCGCCGTCGCGCAGCTCGACGAGATCGCCCGGCTCGCCGATGACGCGCTTGATATACGGCGTGATGTTGGTCACCTCATCTGTGACCGGGCCGGAACATTCGTCTTCGCGTAGCACCGGGTTGAAGACGACGATGTCGCCGCGCGAGTAACTGTCGAAATGTGGCGTGAGCTTGTCGACGAGCACGTACTGGTCTGGCTCCAGGGTGGGACGCATGCTCTCCTGTTCGACCCTGTACGGCTGGGCAACGAACGTCTGGATGACCCAGAAGATCACGATGGTCAGCAGGAGAGTCTCGGCAATCTCGATCAGACAGCCGAGCGGCCGACGGCTCACAGACCCGCGCCTGGATCCGCGCCCACCGTCACCCGGCGGGTCATGGCCGTCTTTGTCCGTCGTCGGTGAGTCTGCATCGCGGTTGGAGTCGGCCACCTGGGCGTCTTCGTCGGCCCTTTCGCGGTCGTCGGTCATGCCCGCTGAACGCCCGCCAGAGCGGGTCGCTCTGCTACACTCCCGCGGCTTTCAGCGATACGGCGGCCCATGCCGGCGCTGCTTCCGAGCCCAACTTCGGACCCAAACCGCGGACGCTCTCTTAACTCGCGCCCGCGTCCAAACCGCCCAGCAGGAGGCTCTTCGAGCGTGGATCTCGCCGCCCTGATCCAGTGGATCATCCCCATTGCCGGCATTGCCGCAGTTCTGTTCGCCGGATACCTGGCACGCGACGTCCTGCGCCGCGACACCGGCACGGATGCGATGCGCGACGTGGCGGCCACGATCCATGAAGGTGCAGTGGCGTTCATTCGCCGTCAGTACACCACGATTGGGCTGCTGGCCATATTCGGCGCCATCGTCATCGGGGCGGTCATCGCCATCGTCGAGGGCAAGACCGTCGCCGATACCGACATCTTCGGAGTGGAGCTGGGCATCAGGACCGGCGTCGCCTTCCTGGTCGGCGCCGCGGCCTCGATGGCGTCCGGGATCATCGGCATGTACATCAGCGTCAAGTCCAACGTGCGCAC
>CAYZEJ010000059.1:0-5017 GCA_964477545.1 uncultured Anaerolineaceae bacterium
CCTCTATCCGTTCGCGGAATCGGCCGCGCGCGAGGGCGTTACGGACGACGAGCTTATCGAGCAGATCGACATCGGCGGGCCGACGCTCGTGCGCGCGGCCGCCAAGAACCACGCCAACGTCGGCATAGTCACCGATCCAGCGCAGTACGACGCGGTGCTCCTCGAGCTGGGCCACGGGGGAGGGCTGACCGAGGACATGCGCCGCGAGCTGGCAATGGCCGCGTTCCGGCTAACCGCCGGGTACGACGCTCACATCAGCGAGCAGCTGGCGTCGCGTTGGTGGAGCGCCGCTCCCATCGCAAGCGCGCCGGGGGCCGGGCCGGGTCTGGCGCCCCGTGAATCGGTCGAGCTGACGCAGCTCGAATCGCTTCGTTACGGCGAGAACCCGCACCAGGCGGCTGGGCTGTACGAAGCCGCCGGCATCGAACTCGCACCGGGCACGTTCAGCCGTGGGGCGCTGGTGCTCCAGGGCAAGCCGCTGAGTTACAACAACATCCTCGACACTGCGGCAGCGACGGGCCTCGCGCGAGATCTCCGTGGTCCGGCCTGCGTGATCGTCAAGCACGCGAACCCGTGCGGCGCGGCGGAGGCGAGCGACCCTGTGACGGCCTGGGAGCTGGCTCTCGCGGGCGATCCGATCAGCGCATTTGGCGGGGTGGTGGCGCTCACCGAGCCGATCGACGCGGCCCTGGCCGAACACCTGACCAGCATCTTCCTCGAGGTCGTCGCGGCACCCGCGTGCTCGCCCGAAGCGCTGGAGATCCTCGGGCGCAAGCCGAATCTGCGGGTACTCCTCGATCCGGCGCTGGGTTCGCCGCCGCAGCCCGGCCTGGAAATGCGCAGCGCAGGCGGCGCAGTCCTGGTTATGAATGCGGACGTCGCCCCGGATGACCCGCACGAATGGGAAGTGGCCACGCGTCGCCATCCGACGGACGAGGAGTTTGCCTCGCTCGACCTCGCGTGGCGAGTCTGCCGGCACGTCAAATCGAACGCGATCGTGCTCGTCCGCGACCGCGCTGTCGTGGGCGTCGGCGCCGGCCAGATGAGCAGGGTCGACAGCGCGCGGCTGGCGGTCGAGAAAGCCGGTCCCGAGCGTGCGCAAGGCGCTGTCTGCGCGTCAGACGCGTTCTATCCGTTTCCCGACGCGCTCGAGGTGTGCACAGCGGAGGGCGTGACGGCGTTCGTTCAGCCCGGCGGATCACAGCGCGACGCAGAGGTGATCGCGGCCGCGAATGCCCATGGCGCAGCGATGTTGCTCACCGGAGTACGTCATTTCCGGCATTGACATCGACTGGTGAACGCTCGGGTTGTCCGACCATGGGCCGCCGCCTCGCTAGTGCTGAGCGTCGTCGTATCGACGACGGAACATACCTGGAGATTCTCGGTCGATACGGAGTCGAAGAGGTCGCCCTGACGGTCCGGCCTTGACCCGCGACTAGAATCACGTCATGAACGAACACGCCGACGACGAGATGAATGACGGCGGGTCAGCTGATGCTGCTCCCACAGATGCGGCGCGTCCGCGCGCAGCTGCCGGCCGCGAGATGCTGGTCCAGCTCCAGCAGATGATCGACACGCTGGCCACCCAGGCCGCGCCGGTAATGCGTGAGGTAGCGGCGAAGGCTGCTGAGCTCGCCGCCGTAGCCGGGACCAAGGCGGGCCCGATCGCCCACAAGGCCGCTGGCGTCACCGAGATGGTCGGCCAGCGCGTAGCCGCCCGGTCAAAGGATCTTGCCGCCGAGCTGCGCCGCCCAGCCGAGGCAACGGAGGAGGCGCTGCCGTCTCCCGAGGCTGCGACGGACGAGAAATCGTCCGACTGGAGCGCTTAGCCCCTCAAAAGCAACTGCCGCCGGTTTCGATGACCGACGGCAGTCCGACGAGCTCTAGGTGGCTTGATCAGCGCTCGCGCTTGTTCGGGCGCGCTTCCTTGGCCTGGCGTCGCTCGCGAGCTTCGCGCTCGAGCTCGGCCTCCCGACCCATCTTGCGATTGATGTAGTAGTCGGTGTCGAGCAGGAGGCCGTGTCCTTCGACGTCGTCCTCTTCTTTGCCCTTCTTGTCGTTCGTGTCATTCGTGCTCATCGTTATCTCCTATGAGTCATGAGCCGCCCAATGTGCGGTCGCAGACCAGCATCACCGCTGAGTTTGACACGTTCAATGCTCCGGGCGACACCGCGGTTGTAAAGTGGCCGACATTCGCGCAGCGGTGAGGCCGCAAGCGGTTCGCGCGCAGCGGCGCGGAGGGCCGCGGAGGGAGCAGTTGGGATGGGAGTGATCGGGGCCTATCGGCGCGTGCTCGCCAATGGTCCGCTTGCGCGCCTGCTCTTCGGCGAGTTCGTCTCGTCGATCGGCGATTGGCTGTACCTGGTCGCGCTGCTCGTCCTGATCTGGGACGAGGCCAAGGACCCAGTGGTCCTCGGGCTGATCGGGGCGGCTCGCATCGTTCCCTACATCCTGCTCTCGGTACCCGCCGGCATTGTCGCGGACCGATTCGATCGCCGGCTGGTGCTACTCATCACCGACGTCGCCCGGGGCGTGATCATGCTACTGATCGCAGCTGCGGTGACGCTCGATATGTCGGTCTGGGTCGTGGTCGGGCTGGCCATAGTCGCGACCTGCTTCTCGGCCTTCTTCTCGCCGACGATCGGCGCCTACCTGCCCAGCCTGGTGCGTGACGAATCCGAGCTCGGGCCCGCCAACAGTGCCTGGTCGAGCCTGGACAACCTCGCATTCTTTATAGGGCCCGCATTTGCTGCCCTTCTGCTGGGTCTCGGCACGCTCAGCTTTGCCTTCGTCCTCAACGCTGTGACGTTTGCCGTCGTCGCTCTCGTCCTGCTGCGGCTGCCGTCGCGCCGGGCGAAGGCGGACCCCAAGCCCGACTCGGACGCCGAAACCAAAGCCGAGCCACGACCAGGCCTGCGCGCCGTCCTGGCACCGGTCATGCGCCCGCTGGCTGGCATCGCGGTTCTCAATGTCGCCGACGGCTTCGTCTTCGGTGGGCTCGGCGTGATCACGGTCATCCTCGCAGTCGACGTGTTTGCCGTCGGCGAGGCCGGAACGGGCCTGCTCAACTCGGCCGTGGGAGTCGGCGGCATCCTCGGGGCGATTGTGGCCGGCGCCCTTGTTCTGCGACGCCGGCTGGGCCCACCGCTACTGGCCGGGGCGCTTGGACTCGCCGCTGGCATTGCCGTACTCGGACAGGTCAGCAACTTTGCCCTCGCTCTGGCTGCGATGGCGCTCGCTTCCGCCGGGGCGCTTCTGCTCGAGATAACGGCAACGACTCTTCTTCAGCGGATCGTGCCCGACAGTGTCCGAGGACGCACGCTCGGAGCCATGGAGACACTCACGGTCACGGCATATGCGGCCGGGGCATTCGTCGTCCCCGTGCTCGCGGCCTCACAGCCCGCCGCCGTGCTGCTGGCCAGCGGCGCGATCATGGCCGTCTCAGGTGTGATCGCCATCGTGCTCCTCGGCCGTTACGCCGTCCAGGAGCCCATCGTGGATCCGATCCTGAAGCGGCTGGCGGAGGTGCCCCTGTTCTATGGGCTGCCACCGGCACGGATCGAGCATGCGCTGCGCGCGGCGACTGTGCGCAAGATGACCGCGGGCGAGCAGATCATCCGCCAGGGCGACGAGGCCGACTTCTTTTACGTCATTGGCGAAGGTGAGGTCGAGGTCACGCAGAGAAGCGATGGTGGCGAGGAACGCACCCTGCGCCGGATGGGGGCGGGTGAGTTCTTCGGGGAGATCGGCCTGCTATCGGGCGTGCCACGCACCGCGAGCGTGACCGCAGAAACGGATGGGACACTTATCAGCCTTCCCGGGGACTCGTTCCTGGAGCTTGTCTCAGCCGGCTCGGGCTTGACTTATCGGCTGCTCGATCTGCATCGTGGCGCAACCGCCGACTAAAGGGGTAGCACTTGGACGACAACAGCGTTCGCGGCCAGATGATCGACGACACGTTCGCCGTCGACGCGCTCTCGAGCTGCCCGCTGTTCGAGCATGCCAATCGGCAAATGCTGGAATCGCTCGCCAAGAGCCTGCGCCGCCGGCGTTTTCGCCGCAACGAGGTGATCTTCCACCAGGGCGACTCGGGCGATTCGCTCCATGTCGTCGCGACTGGCGCAGTGAAGATCCTTCTTCCGTCCACCGAAGGGGATGAGGCGATCATCGCCACGCTGCGCCCCGGCGATTTCTTCGGTGAGCTGGCACTCCTCGACGGATCGACTCGTTCGGCCACGGCCGCCGCCCTGGAGCCCTCGGAGACGCTCGTTCTGCCGAGAGCCGTCCTGATGGATCTTCTCGGAACGGTGCCTGGGCTGGGCGATGCGCTGCTCGTTGGGCTCGCGAAGGAGCTGCGCAGGCTGACCAGCCAGGTCGAGGAGCTCCATTTCCTTGATCTCGCCGGTCGGCTGGCGATGCGCCTGAGCCGCCTCGCCCAGGAATCGCAGCCCGACGCCAGCGGCCAGATAAGCCTCCCGTGGCCGTACACGCAGTCGGACCTCGCGGCGATGATCGGCGGGACCCGGCAGAGCGTGAACAGGCTGCTGGCCGAGCTCGTCGATGAGGGCTTGATCCAGATCCAGCCCGACGCACTCGTGATCAGGGACCTCGGCGAGCTTGCCCGACGGGCTGAACGCTGACGCGCTGCCTATTGGAAGAGTGGCGCGAGCCAGTCACAATGACAGCGGCGTTGTCGCCTATTCGACAACTCCTCTGTCCGATCAACGCTTTGGGGCAGCACGGGCAGCGCCGTAGTCTCACATCTGGTCCCGGCCAGGGACGCTAACGAGTAACACGGAGGTTTGAGATGGGTGACCAGGACAAGCCGACCCGCGACAGCGGTGTCTGGCGTCCAATGGGTGGCGAAGGCGTGCAGCAGCGTGCGTCTGACGACGAGGACGTCGAGGGCCACAAGTTCATGGAGCGCGCACAGCAGCGCGTCGAGGGCGACGAGGACGTCGAAGGCCACGCCAAGCAGCGTGTGGACGGCGACGAGGACGATGTCGAAGGCCACGCC
>CAYZEJ010000059.1:5117-5187 GCA_964477545.1 uncultured Anaerolineaceae bacterium
AAGCAGCGTGCCACGCCCGACGACGACGATGTCGAAGGCCACGCCAAGCAGCGTGCCACGCCCGACGACG
>CAYZEJ010000059.1:5287-13631 GCA_964477545.1 uncultured Anaerolineaceae bacterium
ACGATGTCGAAGGCCACGCCAAGCAGCGTGTCGACGGCGACGAGGACGATGTCGAAGGCCACGCCAAGCAGCGTGTCGACGGCGACGAGGACGATGTCGAGGGTCACAAGCACACCCGCTGATCAGCTGAACGTCCGTTCGGGATGACCGATCCCGGGCTCACCGCCGCGCTGCAGGCACTTCGGCAAGCAGCGCGGCGGTCTTCTGTTGCCCGCCGCTTCGACACCGACGCCGAGCAGGCGCTCCTCCAGACGATCGTCGACGCCACGGTCGCCCTGTTCGAGGCGGAGGCGTCATCGATAGCTCTGTTCGAGCGTGATCCCGACCGGCTCGAGTTTCGCGTCGCCGCGGGTGCGCAGGGCGCTGGCGCGATTGGACTCTCGGTGCCACCCAGTCGCGGCATCGTCGGCTTCGTCTTCTCCACCGGCCAGCCTCTGGCCCTTTCCGACGTCCTGAGCGATCCGAGATTTGACCGTGCCACGGCCGAGCGCACCGGTTACGTGCCACGCTCGATCGCGGCGGTTCCACTCGTCGACCAGGACCAGACGGTCGGCGTCCTGCAGGTGCTCGACAAGCGCACCTCGCCCACCTTCACGTTGCGCGACATGGAACTGCTCGCCGTCTTCGCCAGGCAGGCAGCCGCGGCGATTCGGGCCGCGCGTGTGCAACGCGACACACACGAGCTCTTCCGCACCGTTCTCGCGCAAATCGGCGAGGGCGACGCCTCCGAAGCCGACGTCGAAGCCGTGGTATCGGCCGCCACTACGGGCCTCGACATGGACGAGGAGACGCCCTTCTGGCAGCTCGTGGATCGTGTCGCGCAGCTGCGGGACCTGTCGGATCGCGAGCTCCGTCTCGTGGCCGACATCCTCGAGGTTGTCGCCGCGCACGCCGGCCACGGCCGTCGCTCCGTGTAGCGCGGCCCTCCAAGGCTTACGAATGGCAGATCCAAACCTCCCGGCCTGGTCTGAGCCCTTCACTCCCGATGCGCGGGAGCGCCTGATACGGGCCGCCGTGCAACGTGTTGTGGATCGCGAGTGGGCGTGGGGCGGAGCAACTGGCGCCGGTGTGAAAGTGGCCATCATCGACAGCGGTGTGGAGGGCAGCCACCCGGTTGTCGGCGGCCGGCTGGTGAGCAGCGTGGCAGTTGAGATAGTCGACGACGAGGCGACGATCGTGCCCGACGAGCCGATTGACATGTACGGCCACGCGACGGCGTGCGCGGGGATCGTCGTGGGCCTGGCCCCCGAAGTAGAGATCTACTCGGTCCGGGTCCTTGGCGCCGACCTGCGCGGCAAGGGCGCGGCCTTCCTGGCCGGCCTCGAGTGGGCCGTCGAGCAGGGCGTCCAGGCCATGAACCTGAGCCTGTCATCCAAAAGCGAGCGCCTGTTCCCCTATTTCCACGACATCGTCGACGATGCGTACTTCAAGCACGTCTCGCTCGTGTGCGCCGTGAACAACGTCGCCGGGTTGTCGTTTCCCTCGACCTTCGCTTCGGTCTTCTCCGTGGCCGCCCACGCGATCCCGGATCCGGAAACGTTCTTTTACAACCCGTCGCCACCGGTGGAGTGGGGCGCCTGGGGAGTGGACGTTCCTATCGGCTGGAAGGATGGCGGGACGACCGTGGCGACTGGCAACTCTTTTGCCGCGCCCCATATGTGCGGCCTCGTGGCACGGATCCTGTCCAAGCATCCCGGACTGACACCGTTCGAGGTCAAGACGGTCCTCGCGTCCATCGCCAGCGATCCGACGACCACTACGGGCTGAACCGCTTCGCACATGAGAAAGCGCCGGCCGGGAGAACGGTCGGCGCTTCCTTCGAAGGAACGTCGCGGGATGGATCTGCGGTCAGATCACCATCACCATGACGAGCAGCATCAGCACGGCGAGTGCGGCGGCGATCAGCCGGTGCTCGACAGACGTGTGGCCGTCCACCTCGTGCTCCAGGCGACGGTGCGCTGCGTGGCGCAGTGCCTCGTCCTGCGTGTATGCCGCTGCGTAATCCAGTGCTGCGGGACTCTGATACATCGTGGTTCTCCTTTTCCCCCCGGCTGTGATGGCTTGTTCAACGGCGATGAGGGAATACTCCGTCGACAGCACCATCTGGGCGATCAAGCGGGCGACGCGAAGTGGGTAAACGTCGGGACGGCGTCACGGTCCGCTCGACGGCCCAATGGGTGTCGGGCGCGCGACATGCGTTGTGCTCAGTCGAGGTCGAAGCCCCTGCTACCATCGCCCGCCCATGACTCGCCTGGCGCGCTATTACGTCACGACCTCCATCGCGTATGCGAACAACAGGCCCGGCCTGCACACGCTGTACGAGGTCATCGGGGCGGACGCGGTGGCGCGGTGGTATCGCATGAACGGCGTCCCAACGCGGTTCCTGACCGGAACGGACGAGCACTCGCTGAACATCCCGGTGCGGGCCGAGGAGCAGGGCAAGTCACCGCGCGAATTCGTTGACGAGATCGCCGCGATCTTCCAGAAGGCCGAAGCCGACCTCCTCATCACCCCGGATCGCTTTATCCGAACGACCGACCCGGACCACGCACGCGCCGCGAGCGAGATGATCCGTCGCGCCTACGCAAGGGGCGACATCTACGTCGGCACGTACGAGGGCTGGTACTGCCCGTCGGAGGGGTTCCGGGCCGAGAGCGACCTCGTCCGCGAGGGTGACGCGTGGCGCTGCCCCAACCACCCGACGATCACCCTCGAATGGGTGGCCGAGAAGAACTGGTTCTTCCGCCTGTCGGCTTACCAGGAGCGCCTCGAGCAGCTGTTTGCCGCCCACCCCGACTTCGTCGAGCCCGAGTACCGGCGCAACGAGATGCTCGCCTTCCTGAAGCGCGGTCTCGAAGACTTCTCGATCAGCCGCGAACATGTCTCATGGGGCCTGCCGTTCCCGATTCGCGAGGACGGCAGCGATGCCGTGTTGGCTGATGGTAGTCCGGATCCTTCCGCCGGCCGTATCTACGTCTGGTTCGATGCCCTCGTCAACTACATCACTGGCGCGGGATTCCCGGACGACATGGATGCATTCGCGAAGTGGTGGCCGGCCGACGTGCACGTCATCGGCAAGGACATCAACCGGTTCCACTCCATCTATTGGCCGGCGATGCTGATGAGCGCCGGCATGGAGCCGCCGCGCAAGGTCTGGGTGCACGGCTTCCTGACCGTCCAGGGCGAGCGGATGAGCAAGAGCCTGGGCAACCTGCTCGATCCGGACCAGATGGTCGCCGCCTTCGGTGCCGACGGCGCCCGTTACGTCACCCTGCGCGAGGTTCCTTTCGACCGCGACAGCGACGTGTCGTGGGACTCGTTCGTGCGGCGCTACAACGCCGACCTGGCCAACGACTACGGCAACCTGCTCAACCGGACCCTCAACATGACCAGCCGCTTCGTCGACGGCGAACGCCCTGCGCCAGCTGGCGGCGATCGATCCGCCCTCGCGTCCGCATGGACCACTGCCTGGAATGCGTACGTGCCAGCCATCGAGAGCTACCTGCTCCACGACGCCCTTGGTGCAGTGTGGGAGTTCGTCGCCGAAGCGAACCGCTTCGTGGACCGCGAGCAACCATGGCTGCTGGCCAAGCAGTCGCGCGCCGGCGACGCAGCCTCGCAGCAGCGCCTGCGCGACACGCTCGGAGACCTACTCGAGGCGTGTCGGCTGATCGGCCTGGCAGTCGCTCCCTTCATGCCCGGGGCGGCGCAACGCGTGCATTCGCAGCTCGGGCTCGACTTTGGATACCGCCCCGATGGCGACGGCGGGCCGCTCATCGCCGAGCAGGCCGCCTGGGGTGGCGTGTGGGTCGCGGGGAAAATCGGCCCCTCAGAAATCCTCTTCCCGCGTGTCGAAATCGCCGAGTCCTGATCGTTGTCTACACAGAGCAACTGAGCTCACCCAACTCAAGGAGATCCCAGATGGCACACGGACAGATCACCCACATCGAGTTTCCGGCAGACCAGACCGACCGAGCGCAGGGCTTCTATAGCGAGCTGTTCGGCTGGAAGTTCGAGGCATACGAGCAGCTTCCCGGCTACTTCCTGTTCAACACCGGTTCGATCGAATCAGCCGGCGGCGCAGTTGGCCAGCGTGGGACCGCGACGGGCGACAAGCTGCGCATCTACATCACTGTTGACTCGATCGATGAGGCGCTGGCCAAGGTCGAAGGCCTGGGCGGCAAGATCGTCAGTCCCAAGTCGGACATCCCCGGCCAGGGCTCCTACGCCGTCGTCACCGATAGCGAGGGTAGCGAGGTAGGCCTGTACGAGGAACCCGCCACCGCGTGAGGTTCAAGCGCCGATGAGGACGTCTTTATTGAACTCCGCAGCCGCCCTGCGGGCGCTGCTGCGCGGTCGGCGCTGGCCGCCCGCCTGTTGGTTGGCGACCAGAGCCTTACTTGCGTGCGGCTGATCGATTCACACGCGCACCTCCAGGCCGAGGCTTTCGGTCCGGACCGGGGCGAGGTCGTCACGGCCGCACGATCAGCGGGTGTGGAGCGACTCCTCATTCCGGGCTGGGACGCGGAGTCGTCCCGCCTGGCGGTCGAGATGGCGGCGGCCAGCGATATCGACGCGGCGGCCGGAATTCACCCGCACGTCGCGAGCGGCGCTACCGATGCGGATTGGGCTCTCGTGGAGCGGCTGGTTGCCTATCCCCGAGTCGTGGCCGTCGGCGAGACGGGACTCGATTACGACCGCAACTTGTCGCCGGGTGACGTACAGCTGGCAAATCTTCAGCGGCACTTTGCGCTCGCCCGGGACGTCGGCAAGCCGGTGATCATCCATTGCCGGTCGCGGCCCGGCGAGCGCGATGCGCAGGACGACCTGTTGCGAGAGCTGGCCGCCGCCGGCGCGGGCACGCCGAGGTGGCCAACCGCGGCCAATCGGCCGCCCGGGCTGCTCCATTCGTTCTCCGGGCAGGTGGATTACGCCGAGCAGGCAGTCGCCATGGGCCTGGCCATCAGCTTCAGCGGCCTGGTGTTCCGGAAAGGGGAGGAGGCGAGCGCGGAGGTGGCCGTACTTGTACCCGCCGACCGCCTGCTGGTCGAGACCGACTCGCCCTACCTGTCGCCACCGGGCGCACCGCGGCGGCGCAATGAACCGGTCTGGGTACAGGTCACGACACGCTGGCTGGCCGAGGCTCGTGGCGTGTCCGCCGAAGCCCTCGCAGATCAGCTGGTGGCGAATTACGACCGGATCTTCCGCTAGCTCCCTCGCTAGCCGCCTACCCACGCAGCCTGGTCGATCTCCAGGCGCGCGCGGAGCAGCTCCTGGCCGGCTTCGTCCTCGAGCCGGTAGGACCAGCCCATATCGGCGCGCCAACCGTGGCCTGCGAGCGTGCTCCCCGGCTCTGCTGACGCGATGAACTCCGCTCGATAACGACGCGGGACGGGCAGCTTCGCACGCGCACGCGAACCATGCATGAAGTGCTCGTCCAGGTAGTCGACATACGCCGCGTTGTTGACGTGAGCCATCGGGTCGAGCTCACTCTTGTGCACGATCACGTGGAGGGGGGCTACTCCTGCGGGCGTGGGCGGCAGTGCCAGGCGCAGCGGTGTGAAATCGGCGCCCGGCTGGACGAATGCGTCGGCGATCTCTGACGGCACGCGCGTCGGCGCCCCGCGGGCGTTGAGGAGTACCCAATCTGTGATCGCCAGTGCCGCAGGGCGCTCGGAGCCCACCGGATGGAACTCGCTCTTGCGGCGCGCCCATACGCGGCGAAAACCGGTCACCGCGGTGGACCCGACCAGCTCGGCGCCGTAGCCGACGTCGGCGAGGATGTCCAGCTCGACGGCACGGACCAGCCACGTCAGGCCGCGTTCGCCGTACCACTCGCGACCGAAGCCCGCGCTCTCGGAGTGGACCCATGCCAGGTCCTGCGCGTATCGGAGATAGCCGCTGCTGCGAAGCAGGCCATCTGGCCCCGCCTCATCGAAGCGCACCCGGTAGGGACGCTCGATCCAGCGGGCTACCTCCACGCTGTGGAGTCTACGGATTGGACTCCAGCTCGCCTCGTCCCGGTCCGTGCGTCCCCGCGCTCGTGCTCGTCTCCGCACCCTCGGAGGTCCCGCCGATCTGGGTGTCCCAGAGCGGGTCACGCTCCGCGAGCTTCTGCTCGTTCAGGACCGCCGGGTCGACTCGCTCCCGCGGAGCGGTCACCTGAGCGGGCGCAGCGGGCGCTGCCGGCGCGGCGGGCGTGCCCTGGAGGCTTGCGGCTGCGCCGGCGGCGACGATCGTTGCGCTCACGGCTGCGACAGCCAGCGCACGTCGCAGCGCCGCCGCATCCGTCGAGTTCGGCAGTCGCAGCGTGATGGCGTGCCCTTCGACGTCGACCGCGATCTCATCGAGCGTGGCGTGGCCCTCGGTGTCGAGATCGGACGGCTGGATGGAGAAAGTTTCTCGCCCCGCAGCCATCAGTCCTGCCAGTCGGTCGTCGTCCTGTGGTCGCGGGCGGGCGACGATCGTTCGATCGTCGAGCTGGATCAGCAGCTCGGTCGTGGATGCCTGGTTCATCTCAGATCCTCCTTCGGGATGTGAGCCGATTGTCAGCCGCCGTGCCGATCAGGCCGAGTAAGAACCCGACAGGCGGGGTGTCGGCCAGCCGACATTACGCCACGCGTAGGCGCCCCGTCACCCAGCGGTCTTCTCGCGCAGGAACTCGAGCACGCGCGGATCCATCCAGCCGCGGGCCGTCATGCGCTCCTCGAGGTTCTCGACCGACATCCACTCCGCCATGGCGGCCTCCCAGCCCGCATCCCACTCTTGGGGAACGGCACGTGGCTCACCCGTACGTTCGACGTCGTCCCCCGCCAGCACTTCGGCGAGGCTACGGTCGCGGTTCAGCCGGTCCGGTGCGTATCCAGCGTGAGTGAGGCGTCTCCGCAGCTCGGCAGCGAGGGTTTCATCGATGGCCAGCAGGTCGTCCAGCCGCGGCCGGTCCCGGTAGAGATGGACGAGCTCGAGTAGGCCTACGAGCTTGTCGATTGGCGCGGGATCGTCGTCCACGCGCAGGTCGATCCAGTTGTCATTGTTCCCGCCGTAGCCGCCCTTCTCGCGCTTGACCACGACGGCCGCCGATTGGCGTCCACGCCTGTCCCCGCCCTGCTCGTCGGCGGCCGCCAGCGCGGTGGCCAGGCGCTCCGGGAACCCGAGGCCGGGCGCCTGGTAGGCATCCAGCATCGCGTCCACCACTGATGGACCGACAAGGATGTTTCCCTGGACGGCCACCCCCTCTGCCGTGCGGCCGCCGGCCCAGTCGATGCACGACTTCCCGGTGAACGTCGCCGCGCGACCGCTGGCATCGACGATTCCAAGCTGACGATGGTCGCGGCCGTCGTCAGCTGCGGTCAGACGCGCGAGCGCATCGGCCGCGGACAAGCCGTCTGACAAGAGTTGGAGCCCATCCGGGCCGTAGGTGAAATTGGCCAGGGCCTGGGTAGCGATGGCGCCCACGCCGGCACGCGCGTGGCTGACGACGGAGCCCGCGGCAAGAAACTTCGAGGCGACCGCGACCCCAAAGTCGCCTGTCTCTGGGTCACGCGCCACGATGGAAAACGTCACGCTCGGCCTCCGCTATTCGAGCAACCATACCGGCGATCAGGCGCCCCTTCGCGCTTGACACGGCCGGGGCATCGCACTAACCTCCTAGCACTCTCACCCAGAGAGTGCTAATCCAATGAGATCGGCACCCGAAGAGGTTGTGCGCGCCGTCAAACCAGCGCCACCACGGGTAGCCACACCAGGCACAGGAGGTTACTGCGTTGGCGACTGCCACTGCGACTAAGAGTTCCACTGTCACGAAGATGCAGCCGCTGGGCGACCGCGTCGTCATCCAGCCGACTCCCCGCGAGGAGATGACCAAGAGCGGCATCGTTCTGCCCGACACGGCCAAGGAGAAGCCCCAGGAGGGCAAGATCCTCGCTGCCGGCCCCGGCCGTCTCACCGACGAGGGCAAGCGTGAGCCGATGGACGTCAAGGAGGGCGATGTCGTCCTCTACGCGAAGTACGCGGGCACCGAGTTCAAGATCGATGGCGAGGAGCTCCTGATCGTCAGCCAGAAGGACATCCTGGCAATCGTCAAGTCCTAACGCCGCGGCTCGCATCAGAGCCCGCCGGCTTCCGCTTTTCCTGACGCACTTCTGGAGGTATTCGATCAACCATGGCAAAACAACTGATTTTTGATGAGATCGCCCGTCGTTCACTCAAGCGCGGCGTGGACAAGCTCGCCGACGCGGTCAAGGTGACCCTCGGCCCCAAGGGCCGCAACGTGGTGCTGGACAAGAAGTTCGGTGCCCCCACGATCACCAATGACGGCGTTACCATCGCCCGCGAGATCGAGCTC
>CAYZEJ010000060.1:0-13576 GCA_964477545.1 uncultured Anaerolineaceae bacterium
GGGGTTACTTTCAGGCAATGCGGATTCGGATGAGGCTCGCGCTGACTCTCGCGGCAGTGATGGCGTTCGCCATTTCTCTGCCCGCACCGGCCGCCGGCTTCGTGACGATCGGAGGAGCTGGTGGGAGTGACGGCGTGGTCGCGTCGCCCAACCCGACCCCGACTGGTGGGACCAAGAACCCTCGGCCGGCAGGCAAGCCCACCGGTACCGTGGCCGCCTCGAACTGGAGCGGCCAATACAGCATGTACCGCGCGCGCACGTTCAGCCAGCAGAGGACGAACTGGTACTGCGTCCCGGCGAGCATCCAGATGATGCTCAACCTCATCAACGAAGGGTCGGACCGCTCGAAGGCCAACCAGGCCAAATATTGGCAGTACGCGCAGGCGCAAAGCACATACCTCGTGACCGACAACGGCGCGGACGCCGGCGGCTGGGCGGCCGCCATGCGCCGCTGGGGCGCCGGCAACTACACGGTCGGAATTCATGATTCGATGCAGGCCGCGCTACGCGCCGCAGCAAAACGCATGCGGCTCACCGGTAAGCCTGTGGGCCTGATCGTGTGGGGCCGCAACGGGGGCCACGGGTGGGTAATGACGGGTTTCAGGTCGACCACAGATCCCAAGTGGACCGACAGTTACAAGGTCACGTCTGTCCAGGCGATGGGCTCGCTGTGGCCTAACGGAACGATCAACGGCAGATCCTACGACCCGGGCCCCAGGGAATGGGTCGGGTACTCCGAGCTACAGAGGAAGTTCACCAGGTTCTCCGGCCGGCGTGAGCGTGCGTGGACCGGACGCTGGCTGACGGTCCTTCCCTGAGCGGGTCCACCGCAACCGAATCTGCGCAGTCCCCAACGGACCGAGCCGTTGCCATCGGCGGCGCCATAGACATCGGCAGCAACAGCGTTCATCTGCTCGTCTCGCTTGTCGGCCGGGGCTGGATGGAGACCCTGCGCGACACCAGCGAGCTGCTCGGCCTTGGCGACGCCGTCGACCGTGACGGCGAAATCCCGTCCGAGGCGCGCGCCCGAGTGATCGAGGTCCTTCTGTCGTACGCAGATAAAGCTCGTCGCTCGAACGCCGAACGGGTGACGCTCGTCGGTACTGAGCCGCTCCGTCGCGCGCGCAACGCGAACGTGCTGGTGGACGAGATCTACCAGGCGACGGGACTCAGCCTGCGCGTGTTGACGGAGCGCGAGGAGGCACTCCTCACTTTCCTCGGCGTGACACGGGGACGGATGCCCGATTCGCGCCTGATCGTGGTCGACATAGGCGGCGGTTCGACCGAGATCTCGAGCTGGACCCCAGGCCAGGCGCTGCGGGTCGACACGCTTCCCATCGGCTCGTCACGACTCGCCAATGCGATCGTCCGGCACGATCCGCCTACCGCTAACGAGATCGACCGGCTCTTCAGCGCGGCAACCGAGGCGGTGCGCACGCTGGCCTCAACGGCTTCTGCTTCCGGCGGAACGGCAACCGATACCCATGCCATCTTCGTGGGCGGCACCGCAACGAACGTTGCGCGCCTGGGTCGGCTCACCCGCAAGCGGCTGGCCGAAGACCGAACGACTCTCGCGAACCTGTCGTTCGCGGCAGTCTCGGAGCGCTACAACGTCAAGCCACGCCGCGCGCGGCAGTTGGCCGCCGGAGTGGCGATCGTGGATGCCCTGCTCGCGCTTAATGGCCTCAAGGGTGCCGAGGCGTCGGAGGCGAGCCTGCGCGACGGACTGATCATGAGCGTGGCCCATTTTGGGGACGACTGGACCGACGCGCTCGAGCGAAGCTAGGCGGGCTGACTTAAGAGGAGCTGTCTGCCAGCCAGCGGCGCAATGGGTCGAGCGCCTGCGGCTCGTGGAAGTGGCGGCGATGGCGGCCTTCGGGCATCGTCTGGATCAGCCCGGCGCCATCGAGGATGGCCAGGTGCTTCATCACTCCCCAGCGAGTCATGCCTCTGGTCTGCTGGGCCAGTTGGGCGGTCGACAGACCAGGCTGACTGGCGATGAGGGACAGCAATCGGCGACGCGTTGGGTCGGCCAGAGCGCGGAAGATATCGTCCAGTCTGTCTTCGGATGCTTCCAACGTAGTGACTAAATGGTCACATGATGTGTTCCCGGAGTCAAGCCGGACGTGTAATATTGCTCGTCCAATGGCCAGGGTTCTCGAAGGACAGGCACCCGGTACGCGCTCTGCGGAGCGCCAGGCCAGCGCGCTCGTCAGATCCTGGGTCGGTCGATCAGACGGGCTGGAAGCGATGCTGGAGCACGTTGGCGGCGTCGATCAGGTCGGCGTCGAGGAACGTGTCGCGAGCCTCCAGCGCCGCTCGATAAAGCGCGAGTCGAAGCTCTGGGCGCTCGATCTGGCCGTCCGGATGATGGACCTGACCACGCTCGAGGGAAAGGACACCGAGGGCAAGATCCGGGCGCTGTGCGCCAAGGGGATACGGCCTGATCCGTCCGATCCGTCCATACCGAGCGTGGCCGCCATCTGCATCTATCCCGCGCATATCCCCACCGCGAAGCGCGCCCTCGCGGGCACCTCCGTGCGAGTCGCCAGCGTCGCGACCGGCTTCCCGTCCGGGCAGACCTACTCCGACGTGAAGATCCTCGAGACCCGCCAGGCAGTCGAGGCCGGTGCAGACGAGATCGACATGGTCATCGATCGCGGCGCCTATCTCGAGGGCGACTATCGCCACGTGTTCGACGAGATCGTCGCCGTCAAGGAGGCGTGCGGGCCTGCGCACCTGAAGGTCATCCTCGAAACGGGCGAGCTGGAGACCTACGACAACGTCCGGCGGGCCAGCATCCTGGCCATGGCCGCCGGGGCAGACTTCATCAAGACGTCGACCGGAAAGATCCAGCCGGCAGCCACGCTCCCCGTGACGCTGGTGATGATGGAGGCCGTGCGCGAATTCCACCGCCGCACCGGTCGTGTCGTGGGGATCAAGCCCGCCGGTGGAATTCGGACCGCTAAGGAGGCTATCGCCTACCTCGTGGTGCTGTACGAGACACTCGGACCGCGCTGGATGACCCCCGAACTGTTCCGCTTCGGCGCGAGCTCCCTGCTCAACGACGTGCTCATGCAGATCCGCAAGGAGCGCACCGGCAGCTACCAGGGAGCGGACTACTTCACCATCGACTGATACATAGCATCCTGTCATGCCTTCCGTGACGCAGCGCCGTTCCCTCGTCGGTCGAATCGCAGCCGCTGCCGCGCTGATGGCCGCCTGCGCGCTCCCGGGCCCGGAGGTACCGTCGCCCGGGGTGTCGGTGCGCCCCACGATCACGCCTGCGCCAGCGGCAAGCGCATCAGCGTACCCGACACCGGCGGCGACCTCGATCTTGACCCTCCGTCAACGCGTGGCTGGCTTGCTGGTGGTCGGCTTTCGGGGCAAGGTACTGGCCCCGGACGACCCGATCCTGCGGGCCATTCGCGACGATGGGCTTGGCGGGGTGATCCTTTTCGGTCGGAACATCACGTCGCCTCAACAGCTCGCGGAGCTGACCGCGACGCTCCAGGAGGCGGCCGGGGATCGCACACTGCTGATCTGCATCGACCAGGAGGGTGGCAGCGTTGCGCGTCTCGGCCCGGAGAAGGGGTTCCCGGAAACGCCTTCGGCGGCCGTGCTCGGTCGGCGCGAGGCCGCATACGCAGAGCTAGTTGGCAGCACTACCGCCGAGACCCTTGCGGCGGGCGGCGTGAATCTCAACCTTGCACCGGTCGTCGACCTGAATGTGAATCCAGCGAACCCATCCATCGGTGCGCTGGGCAGGAGCTTCTCGAAGGACCCCGATGTCGTGGTGGACATCGCGGCGGCAGTGATCCGGGGCCACCACCAGGTAGGTTTGTTGACGACGCTCAAGCACTTTCCCGGGCTGGGCAGCGCGACCGGCGACACCGATCGCGCGTTCGTCGACGTTACAGAGAGCTGGACTCCTGGAGAGTTAGAGCCCTTTCGCCGGTTGATCGGGTCCGGGCTGGCCAACGTGGTGATGGTCGGGAACGCACTGAACGGGCAGCTCGATCCCGATCTCCCGTCGTCCCTGTCCGCGGCCACTGTGCGCCTGCTGCGGAAAGAGCTCGACTGGGACGGCGCCGTGATCACGGACGACCTCCAGGCGGGCGCACTGCGCGACAACTACACGGACGAGCAGATCGCCACGCTGGCACTCACGGCTGGCAGTGATCTGCTCCTGTACGCGAACACGAACGGCCACGATGCCGAACTGGCGACGCACATGACCGAAGTCATCGTGAGGCTGGTCCAGCGCGGCGAGATCGATCCCGCGCGCATCGACGAGGCGTTCGGACGGGCGAGTGCGCTCGCTCAGTCGCTCCGGAGGCGCGAGTAGAGCGTCAGATCGTGGTAGCTGCCGCCACGGAACTGGGCGCCGCGCATCGTCCCTTCCCGAACGTAGCCCGCCTTCTCGAGGGCACGCTGCTCGGCGACGTTGCTGCCGTCAGTAGAGGCTTCCACCCGATTGATCTGGGTGCTCGCGAACAGGTAGTCGGCGACCAGTCGTTGCGCCTCGACGCCCAGGCCGTGGCCCCGTGCAGCAGGCTCGAGCTCGATGCCGATCTGGAATGCGTCCGACATCGGGCTCGGGCCGTAGACCTGGACGAGCCTCCAGCCGATCGTGCCGACCGCCTCGCCGTCGGCCACACGCTCGATGATCAGCGTTCCGTTCCGCTCGTTCCTCAATGGGCCGGCCGCCAAAACGTCGCGCGGAAGCGGATCGCGCCGCCCGAAGTCGTTGAAGCCACCCGCGTCCACATTCGCGTTCCAGTTGTCGAGCATGTCCGCGTCGGCGAGCGTGCAGTCGCGCAGCCTGACCTGGCGCCCGACTACTGGCAGTGTGCCGAGATCGTTCATCCATCGACCGCGCTGAACGCGAGCGCCGCGTTGAGGCCGCCGAACCCGAAGGAAGTCGAGAGCACGCCCTTGATCTCGGCCTCGAGCGGCTTGGCCAGGAGCCCGGGCAGGAACTCGGTCGCTCGTGGATCTGGGTGCTCGAGGTTGACCGTGCCGGGCGCCCATCCGCGCGAGATGGCAAGCGAGCAGATGACCGCCTCGATGGCGCCCGATGCGCCGAGCGGGTGTCCGTAATAAGCCTTGGTGCCACTGACGGGCACGGTCTTCGCGCGCGGGCCGAGGGCTCGGGCGATGGCGCGCGCCTCCACGGCGTCGCCCAGCGGAGTCGAAGATGCGTGGGCATTGACGTAATCGACGTCGCCGGCCTTCATTCCCCCATCGGCCAGCGCCAGACGAGCTGCGCGGGCAGCCTGGAGGCCGTCGGGCCGTGGCTGAACCATGTGGAAGGCGTCGCTCGTGGCGGAGTAGCCGCGCAGCTCGGCGTACGGCTTTGCCCCGCGCTTTGCTGCCACTTCCGCATCCTCGAGGACGAGAAGCGCGGCGCCTTCGCCCATGACGAAGCCGTCGCGTTCGGTGTCGAACGGGCGCTCGGCCTCTGTCGGGCGGTCGTTGTGGCCGGCGCTGAGCGCACGGATGATGTCGAACGCCCCGAAGGCCAGCGGGCTCAAGGGCACCTCGACGCCGCCTGCCAGGGCCGCGTCCGCGCCCCCGCTCCGGATCAGCCGGAACGCCTCGCCGATCGCGACGGCGCCCGCGGCACACGAGTTGGCGGTCGAAAGGATCGGCCCGTGCAGACCCAGCGCGATCCCGAGGTTGGCCGGCGCGGCGCCGCCGAATACGGCGAGAGCCAGGTTGGGCGCCACCGCACGGATGCCGCGTTCCATGTAGCGCTCGTGCTGCATCTCGGCGTATGCGATGCCACCCAGCGCGGAGCCGACGTAGACCGCGAACCGATCGGCGCGCGGGCCACCTGTCCCGCCCATCTCGATCCTCGCGTCGGCTATCGCCAGCCGGCCGGCCGCCAGCGCGAAATGGCTGAAACGGTCGGTCTGTCGTGCTGTCCTGGCGTCCATGAAATCGGTCGGTTCGAAGTCGTCGATCTGCGCTGCGACCTGAGAACGGAAAGCAGACGGATCAAACCGATCGACGCGCTTGACCGGTGACTTCCCGGCGTGCAGTCCCGCCCAGAAGGGTTCGAGCCCGGTGCCGATCGGCGTGACCAGGCCAAGGCCGGTTATCCAGACTTTGCGCTCTCCCCGACTTCGCGTTGCCATCTTCTCAGTTGGCCTCAGCCAGGCGCTTGAAGGTTGCCAACGTGCGCCCCGCTATCGGTCGAACGAAGAGTCGGTCAACAACCCGCGGGAACACGTCCTCGCCGAGGAGCGGAAGGCTTCTGCGGAAGTCGTGCTCGATCGTGACCTGGGAGCCGGTGCTGGTCGGACGGATGTGCCAGGTCACGTCCATGCCGCGCGTGGCGCCAGCAGTGTGGGTGAAGCGAAGCCGCAGGTCGTCCGGGTCGGAGTCGTCTGACCACTGCTCGCTGCGCCAGCGCACGGGTATGCCCCCCTTCCACAACGGACGGATCGCTGACATCGTGGCATCCACATGCCCATCCTCACGTGAGTGAATGGTCACCTTTCGGTAGTGGGAGAGCAGCACTGGCCAGCGAGAGATGTCTCTCGCGAGGTCAAACACGGTGCGTGCCGGGGCCATCACGTCGATGGCGATCTGCGTGCGCAACTAGATCGAGCCACGTTCCGTGTCGAGATGGCTGACGGCGACCGGTACCAGGTCGACGACCGGAAGACCATCGATCTCGGCACGGGTGAACCAGGCGGCGGCATCTGTCGATTCCTCCAGCTCGTCGCGCAACTCGCCGCCGACGATCCTGACGCGATAAACGAGCCGTATCGAATGCCACTCGCCGAGACCGGACTCCGGTCGGGCCGGTGCGATGCGTGAGTCGATGAACGCGAGCGAGGTGATCGTCCCGACGAGGCCCGTTTCTTCGGTCAGCTCGCGCAGGGCGCCGTCCACCGGAGCCTCACCAAAGTTCAGGCCGCCGCCGGGCAGGGTCCACCAGCCAGCCTCCGGATATCCGGGCGCGACCCGGACGAGGAGCACGCGCCCACCTTCATCTGTGGCCAGCGCGTATGCGGCGACGCGAGTCCACCGGGGCAGCTCCGGATCTGCCGTCACGGAGCCAGCAACCGTGCCATGAAGCGCGGATCCAGCGCGCGCGAGGCCGGTATCTGATCGGTCAATACCAGGGTCAGGGTCTCGCGCACTCGGTCGCGACGAGCGAGGCGGAGCAGCGCGTAGTCGAGCAGCGCGGGCTGAGCGAGGAATGCCTGGAGCACCCACGAGACGACGTCCTTGGTACGAAACCTGCCACGCAGGCGGCGATCGTAGTCGTCCATCGCTCGAGCGTCGCCACGCAGCCATCCAGTGATCGCGTCGGCAGCGAGCTCCGCGGATACGAGGGCACGGTGGAGCCCCTCGCCCGTCAGCGGGTCGATGAACCCACACGCGTCTCCCACGAGCAGAAAACCAGCTCCGGCGTTGCGGGTGACGCGATGGCTGAGCCGGCCGGCGGCCGCGTATGAATCGGTCACCTGCGCGGACATCCACGGCTCGCTCGGACCAGGGATCTGACCAATGAGGCGCGCCGCGATCACGTCGAGCGGCTCGGCAAGGAGGCCCCGGGGCATGACGATGCCGATGTTCACCCGATCGCCCGGAACGGGGGCGATCCCGACATACCAGCCCTTGCCGAAGACGAATCTCCCGGTCATCGGCTGGCCCGCAGGAGCGGCTTGAGGGTCAGCCATGTGGAACGTCAAGCCCGCCTTTGACAGCCGCGGGCGCGCCATCACGCCAGCGGCGCGCGCGACGACTGAGTTCGGACCATCGGCGCCCACGATGAATCGAGCGCGCACTGTCTGAGCGCCCCCGTCTCTGTTTGGACCAGTCGCGGAGGTGCGCAGCCAGCCCGACTCAGCGGTTGCCCGAGGCAATCCGACGGACTGAACGACTCTACCCACGCGGACGTCGGCGCCGGCGTCGCGCGCTCGATCGAGCATTGCCCCGTCGAGCTGCACACGGTCGAACCCACCCGCGTGACCGTGCCGATACTCGATGCGACACGTCGCGCCGCTCGTCGTCCCGAGCGCCAGGGCGGATATCGGGCGCGAAAGGTCTGCCACCTGGGCTTGGGTCAGCCCCAGATCGATCAGGCGACTGAGGGTAAGCGGCGATGAGAAGACGCCACAGGCGCGCCACTTTGGTTCGGCGGAGCGCTCGAAGACGATCGTGCTCACACCGGAGTGCGCGAGCCGCGTCGCAAGGGCGGCCCCGGCCGGCCCACCACCGACGATGGCCACCGCTGCCTCGTCAACCATTCGCGTCCCCAACCGGCGCAAATACGACCGCGTAGCGGTAGCCGGGCCTGGACCGATAGCGCGCGACCTCCCGCAGCCCATGGGCCTCCGCCATTGCTGACAGCTCATTCGGCCGATATGCCCTCCGGACCGAGAGCGGTGCGTCATGGCGGGTATATCGATTGCCCGTGGCGGCGTGCGCCAGGAGCCAGGCTCCGAGCCACCAGATGCGCCGTCGATCGAGGTCGTTCACGATCACTGCCTGGGATGCGACGCGGGCCATTTCGCGCATGAGGTAGGCAGCATCAGCGGGGTCCAGGTGGTGCAGGACGAGCGAGGCGTGGACGATGTCGAAGGATCGGTCGTCAGCATCAATCCGATCCGCTGGGGCCAGCCTCACCTCGATTCCCTGCGCGCCCGACTGGGCCACCCGTCGGGCCGCCAGATCCACGATCTTCGCGCGTATGTCGGTCGCGACGATTCCCAGCCGCATTCGGGGTCTATTTGCGCGCCGGGCAAGGTCAATCGGAATGTCGGCAGCGCCTGTGCCGACATCGAGCATCCGCAACGGCGTGTCGCGGTTGGCAGCAAGAAGCGGTTCCAAAGCTCGCCAGGAGAGGTCGACTCCGCCGAGCCAGCGATTGACTCGAGCCAGATCGCGCAGATTCGCAACCAACGTCTGCGGGTCCAACGGACCGTCGAGGAGCTCAGGGGCTCCCGCCTGTCGCCTCATTGGACAAGCGTATTGGGTCTACGTAAAACCCTCGTCGCTGGGTTGGTGGCCGTTATGTGACCAACTAGTCACCGTGTACTCATGACAATATCGCGGATGGCGTGTAGTCTCCCGTCGATGGCGGAAAGAAAACGAGCGACCAAATCCACGACGAGAGCCCTGGTCCCGAGCGCCAAATCGACCGACGTTGGGCGCGGCACTGATGCGCCGTCCAGTTGGGGACTGGGCGACGGGCAGCGCGTGCCGTGGGAATACGCGGCCGCGCCAGAGTCGCGCGACGTCGTTCAGCTCAAGTCGCGCTACGGGCTGTTCATTGGCGGCAAGGAGGTCGCGCCCCGCAGCGGGCAGTGGTTCACGACCATCGACCCGGCCACAGAGGAGCCGATCGCAGAGATCGCACGGGCGAACGTTGACGACGTCAACCAGGCCGTTGCGGTCGCGCGACGCGCCTTCAAGCGCGGCTGGGGCGACGTGCCGGGGAGCGAGCGGGCCAAGTACCTGTTCCGGATCGCGCGGATCCTCCAGGAGCGCAGCCGAGAGTTCGCCGTGCTCGAGTCGATCGACGGTGGCAAGCCCATCAAGGAGTCGCGTGACGTGGATGTGCCACTCGCCGCGGCCCACTTCTGGTATTACGCGGGCTGGGCCGACAAGCTCGAGTACGCATCCCGGGCGCGCGACCCGAAGCCCCTCGGCGTCTGTGCCCAGGTCATCCCCTGGAACTTCCCGCTGTTGATGCTGGCCTGGAAGATCGCGCCGGCGCTCGCCGCGGGCAACACGGTCGTGCTCAAGCCTGCCAGCTCCACGCCCATGTCGGCCCTCTTCTTCGCGGACGTATGCCGCCAGGCGGATCTTCCAGCAGGGGTCGTGAATATCATCACCGGCCCGGGCGAGATCGGGCTTGCACTCGTCAAGCATCCCGACGTGGACAAGGTGGCGTTCACCGGCTCGACAGTCGTCGGCAAGGAGATCGGTCGCGCGCTCGCCGGCTCTGACAAGGCGCTCACGCTCGAGCTCGGCGGCAAGGCAGCGAACATCATCTTCGACGACGCACCGATCGACCAGGCCATCGAGGGCGTGGTCAACGGGATCTTCTTCAACCAGGGCGAGGTGTGCTGCGCGGGCAGCAGGCTGTTCGTCCAGGAGTCGATCGCCGAGCCATTCGTCGAGCGACTGAAGGATCGACTCTCGACTCTGCGCGTGGGCGACCCGCTCGATAAGAACACTGATGTTGGCGCCATCAACAACGCGGCACAACTCGCGAAGATCGAGGAGCTTGTCGAGGCAGGCCAGGCCGAGGGCGCAGAGATGTACCAGCCCGCCTGCGACCTGCCGGCGCGCGGCTACTTCTTCCGACCTACGCTGTTCACCAACGTCAGCCAGTCGAGCCGCATTGCCCAGGAAGAGATCTTCGGGCCGGTTCTCTCGGTCCTCACCTTCCGCACACCGGCCGAGGCGATCGAGAAAGCGAACAACACGGCCTATGGACTGTCAGCCGGCGTGTGGACTGACAAGGGCAGCCGCATCCTGGCAATGGTCTCCCAGTTGCGCGCCGGAGTGGTCTGGGCCAATACCTATAACCGGTTCGATCCGACCTCGCCGTTCGGTGGCTACAAGGAGTCCGGCTTCGGCCGCGAGGGCGGTCTTCACGGCCTCCTCTCGTACCTCGACACCGGCGACGCCCACTGATGGCGACACAGAAGCGAGCCGTGTCGGCTGCGGCGACGGCTGCGGTGACTCCGCGGATCCCGGTGCGCAAGACGTACAAGCTCTACGTGGGCGGGCAGTTCCCGCGCTCGGAATCGGGCCGCTCGTACATCATCCGCGAGCCTGGCGGGGCGCCGCTCGCCAACGCGGTGCGCTCCTCGCGGAAGGATGTTCGCGACGCGGTTCGCCTGGCGCGCGGCGCCGCCGCCGGATGGGCAGGCAAGACGGCCATGAACCGCGGCCAGGTGCTGTATCGGGTCGCCGAGTTGATGGAGGGCCGTCGCGCCCAGTTCGTCGAGGAGGTCGCCGAGGCAGAGGGAGTGCCTGCGACCAGGGCGGAGGCACTGGTCGATCGGTCGATAGACCGTTGGGTCTGGTATGCCGGCTGGGCGGACAAGATCTCGCAGGTATTCGGCACCGTGAACCCGGTCGGCGCGCCGTACTTCAACTTCACCTTCCCCGAGGCCACCGGCGTCGTCGGCGTTGTGGCTCCTGAGGGCTCGTCGCTCCTGGGACTCGTCTCGCGCGTGGCTCCGGCAGTCGTGGGTGGGAATGCGCTGGTCGTCCTCGCGTCTGAGTCCCGACCGCTCCCGGCCGTGACCCTGAGCGAGGTCCTCGCGACGTCAGATGTCCCACCCGGTGTGATCAATGTGTTGACGGGCTTGAAGGCCGAGCTCGTGCCCGTCATGGCGGCCCACATGGACGTGAACGCGATCGACATCTGGGGCGTGCCGCGCGAGATGCGTGAGGGGATCGAGGTCTCGGCCATGGAGAGCGTCAAGCGTGTGGCACGTCCGCCGCGCGAGGGCGAGGAGCGTTTCGACTGGCTTGATGACTCCCGGGCTCAACGTCCGGAGTGGATCACCCGGTTCCTCGAGATGAAGACCGTCTGGCACCCGATCGGAATCTGACCAAGCTGACCCGAAGGGGCGGCTGGGGTGCTGGCGAGAGGCGCTGGCTCGTACTGCTCGCACTCCTCACGTTGCTGCCCTTCGTGCTGTTGGGCGCTTGGGCGCGGTACTGGTCTCCAGCGCCGTGGGAAGCCGGGCTTCTCCAGGCAATCGAAGTCCAACCGGGTTTGGTCGGCGATTTCACTCGTGGGATCAATACCCTGGGCAATCTGCCGATCTGGGCAATCGTCGTCGCGGTGGCTGCCGCAGCAATCGGCGCCGTGCGCGGGATCCGGGCCGCCGTTCTGGTCGCGCTCAGCTTCGCATCCGACCTGGCGGCCTTCGTGGCCAGGACCCTCGTCGAGCGCGACCGGCCGGAGACGGCGGCGGTCGAGCAGTTCTTTGGTTCCGACACTTTCTCGTATCCCAGCGGCCACGCGGTCAGGGCCGCCGCCTTGCTCGCGGTTGTCTTCTGGTTCGTGGCGCCCGTGCGGTGGCGCGTGCCGCTTGCCGTTATCGGCGGACTGAGCGCGGGCCTGCTGATGGGTTACGCCCGCGTCTCGCTCGGCGTGCATTGGCCCACCGACACGATCGGCGGCACGCTCCTCGGTCTCGGCTGGTTCGCGGTGACCGCCCTAGCGATCGGGCCGCAGCATCGCCAGGAGAGCGGTCGCTCGCAGCGCTGACTCTCCCGATTCGTCGTGACGGAAGAAGATGTAGCAGTCGATGCCGTCAGCCAGGAAGGCGTCCAGTCGCTGGCCCCACGTAACTAGCTCCGCATCGGAGTACGAATTCCGACGCAGGCGCAGGTAGATGTGACCGCCGGTTAGTCGCAGGTCGGGCTGGTCCGCATCATCGAGGTCCGTGGCGCACAAAGCGGCTCCGTGGGCCCGCAACAGGTCGTACACCTCGTCGGTGTGCCAGGAGGCATCCTGGAACTCGGCAGTCAGAGGCATAGCAGCCGGCCACGCGTCGAGAAGCCCCGTCAGCCGTTCGTCGTCGCGCTGAATTCGATCCGGAACCCGGTAGAGGACGCATCCGAGCCGGTCTCCGAAGGCCAGGTACGGCTGCGTCAGCCAGGCGACCGTTTCCCTCGCGGCCGATCCAAGTGCGCGCATGCTGCCGCCGCGTTGAGCCTTGACCGCGAATCGGAAATCGGGCGGCGTCGCGGCGAGCCATGCCGCGACTGCCTCCGGTCGTGGCTGCTGGTAGAAGGTGTTATTGAGCTCGACTGCGGGCAATCGGTCGGCGTAACGACGCAGCAGCGAGTCGGCGCGGGTGCCGGCGGGATAGAAGAGCGGCGCCCAGTCGGGATATGCGAAGCCGCTCGTTCCAACGAGGAGCCGCCCGCGACTCACTGCCAGCGCGTCACTGCCAGCGGAAGAAGCGCGCCGAGAACAGGAAGGAGACGACAAGCCAGCCGCCCAGGACCAGCGCGTCGAAGGGCAGTGGGGCATAGGCGGCGCCGCCGACCATCGTCTGGCGCAGGGCATCGCCGAGATAAGTCAGGGGCATGATCGAGGCCACGGGTTGCAGCCACTCGGGCATGAAGTCGATCGGGAAGAAGATGCCCGACAGGAACATCAGCGGGAATTGGACGACGCTCGTCAGGGCATTCGCGGACTCCTCCGTCCGCGCGTAGGACGCGATCACGTAGCCGAGCGCCAGGAACGTGACCGCGCCGAGCACGATGAACCCGGCCACGACGACGAGGCTGCCGACGACAGTCACTCCGAACGCGACGACGCCGATGCCGACGATGATCACTGTCTGCAAGATGGCGATCAGCAAGCGCATGACAACGTTGCTGGCCACGAGCGTTGCACGCGACAGGGGAGTCGCGTTGAGCCGCTTGAGGATGCCCTTTTCGCGCTGGGCCACGAGTGGGATCGCCGCGAACACGCCGAGCTGCATCAGCGCCATGGCCAGGATGCTCGGCACGAAATAGGCGGCCGAGCTGATGCTCTGGGTCTGGAGTGTCTGTGTCGTTACACCCAGCG